>NZ_CP014222.1:1890740-2205863 GCF_000969645.2 Janthinobacterium sp. B9-8 | reverse complement strand
AGCCACCCATGTGGCCAGCACAGTAGAAATGCTCAACCCTAATCGTGTGATTGAAGTCGCGGTGATCGATGAAATCCAACTCTTAGAAGATCAAGACCGAGGCGCTGCTTGGACGGCAGCGGTGTGTGGCGTGCCCGCTAGCACCGTGTATTTGCTTGGCGCGCTGGAGGCACAGCCCGCGATTGAATCTTTGGTTAAGCGGGTGGGCGGCACATTAGAAGTGCGCAAATTGCAGCGCATGTCGCCGCTGGAAATGGAGAAAAAACCGCTAGGTTCTTTATCTAATTTGCAGGCTGGCGATGTGCTGATTGCATTTTCGCGCCGAGAAGTATTGAACTGGCGCGATCAGGCGATTGAGCAGGGCTTTAAAGTGTCGGCGATTTACGGCAATTTATCCCCTGAAGTGCGCCAAGCGCAGGCTGAGCGATTTATCGATGGGACCACCAAAATTGTCGTGGGTACAGACGCTATCGGCATGGGCCTCAACACGCCCGCTAGACGGATTATTTTTACCACGGCCAATAAATGGGATGGCTACGCCGAAGGCACCATTGCCGCCTCGCTGGCGAAGCAAATTGCCGGGCGGGCAGGGCGCTTTGGCGAGCACGAATCTGGCTTTGTGGCAGGGCTGGACGCGAAAACGCACCAGATGATTGCCGCATTACTCAAGCAAGCGCCAGAGCCATTGCCCAGCACCGGCTTCTTTGTGTCGCCAAATCTGGATTATCTGCAGCAAATTTCTGGTGCAACCGGCGAGACCAAATTGCAACCCCTGCTGGAGTTATTTGCCAAGCATATTAATGTGCACGATGAATTCTTCTTGCCTGCTAATCTAAGCGAGCAAATAGAAAAAGCCCGCTGGTTGGATACGCTGACTCTGCCGCTGACCGATCGCTTTGTATTCAGCCTTTGCCCTATTTCCACTAAGTTTGCCATGCTGGAATCGGCGTTTAAAGACTGGACGCAAGCCCGTGCCAAGTGCCGTGCCGTGCCACTCTTACGCATGGATGGTATGGGTGGGCGTAATGAATTGCAATACTTGGAAGACACTTGCAAGCTGTATTCTGCCTACGCATGGCTGGGTTTCAGAATGCCAGATACCTTCCCTAGTGGCGAAATGGCCGAGTCACTGATGCAATCGACCTCTGAAGAGATCGATAAGCTCTTGCAAAAGCAAAACACCAGCCGCAAACCCGCCAAGGTGGGCAAGGCACGGCGTGGCGCTTGGGCTAAGTGAGCTTGCGCTCTAGCTGGTGATCTGTAGGGGGTAAGCGGCATGCCCCCTGAGCATTCTCTTTACCCCCTGCCTATTCTCGACTAGAACTAGGAGCAATCCCTGCTCTTGAGTCGAGGTCTTTATGCGTGCCATCTCTTTTTGTGTACTGGGCTGTGTAGGCATGACGTTTGCTGCCACGCCGCCTAAATCTACACCACCTGTCGCTCAAGTCTGGATTGATTTAGCCACTTATTCTGGCTCCATGATGCCTATTGGTATGGGATCTGTAGGTAGCTTGCTTGGTGGGATGCAGGGCAAGGGGGGGAATACTTTTGGAAATACTCAAGGCGCTTCAGCAGGGCGCTGGATGGATGTCACGCTTTCCACCCGTAAAAATCCAAGCTTGCAAGAGGGCGTGCAAAAAGTGCCGCAGGGCAGCCAGCTTGCGCCGCAGCTGAGTTTGCTAAGTCCACAAGAAGGCAAGCCTGTGCCGCTGACTGAATCAGAGGAAGAGCTTCCTCCTCCCGAGTTTCAACGCCCTAAGGGTAAAATTTTTCTCTATTGGGGCTGTGGTAGCGAGGTGCGTAAAGGCCAGCCGCGTGTACTAGATATGGCGACGGCGAATATGGCCGAGTTTGCCAAGGTCTTTCAAAGCCGCCGTGCCACAACACGGGGTACGCACAGCACACCGGGTCGCCCGGTCTGGCCCAATAAAAGCGATAGCCGCATGATTCCCGATGGTGCGTCTTTGCAAGGTGAGCATGAATTGAGTGGCGATGGTGTGCCGGAAGGCTTTAAGTTTAATCTGGATGCCCAGCATGATTTAATGCCCGCGATTGATTTAAAGCAGCGGGATGAAGGGCAGGCGGTGGTGTTTAACTGGCAGGCCATGCCGCAAGCTAGGGCGTGGTTTATGGCCAGTATGAGTATGAAGAATCAAGATGAAATGGTGTTTTGGACGTCTAGCGAGCTGCCCGATGCGGGCTTTGGTCTGCTCGATTACCAGCCTAATGCCGCGATAGATCGCTGGCTGAAAGAAAAAGTATTACTTCCCGCCCAAAGTACAGAATGCAAAGCCCCCAAAGAAGCGCTAGGCCAAGGCATGCTGCGGCTGATTGCTTACGGTGATGAGCTCAATCTTGCTTATCCTCCTCGCCCTAAAGATCCCAAAGCCGTGTGGAATCCACAGTGGGCGGCAAAAATACGGCTGAAATCAATGGCGACTAGCATGGTGGGCATGCTAGGGATGGAGCAAGCCCCTGGCGAGCGGCCGCCACAGGACAAGCCAAAGTCACCGGATGCGGTGGATTTATTAAAAGGGATTTTTGGTTTGTGATGGATGGTTTACCTGCATCTGAGTGAGCAGGTAATTGGGCTAATGGCCGTGTTTAGTGTGTTGGCATAACTTTGTGCTTTAGTAATTCTATCTTGTCAAGTAAGAACAAAGACAGAAATTTGTGTGGAGTTTTGTTATATTTACACCAATTACCTGTCTATAGAGTGTTGAACTTATGTTTTCTAAAACGTGTAGCCACTAAGAATGCTTAAAGTCTTCATACTCATTGTTTGTTTATTTGGCCTGTTTTCTGTGGGCCAGGCGAGTGACCCCACCTCGTCTTTTCTTTTGCATCGCCAAAGTAGCGCTGAATATATCAATTCAAATATTGAATACTTTATTGATACTTCAGGAAAAATGAAGCTGGGCGATGTGCGTAGCCACGCTGAGTTTGTCTCTGCGGGGGGGCGTAATGTGCTGGCGCAGATTCGTCACCCGGTTTGGTTTCGTATTCAGCTGCAGCTTAGCCACGATGCGCCAAAACGCTGGTGGTTGGATTACCAGACATTTAGCCCTGTTGAGTTATTGTTTTATGCGCCGGATAAAAATGGCCAGTATATTGAGCATATCTCAAGAAAATATGAGCCTTTTTCGGCTCACCCTTTGTCCGGTCGGCCATTTTTTTATCCTATTGAATTTAATCAACATCAAAGCATGGTGATCTATTGGCGCTCAACCGTGCATAGTGCTTTTGTTTTTCCTGTGAAAATATGGCAGCAGGAACAATGGATAGATTTAACTTTGAGTGAGTATCTTTTTTACGGCATATTGCTTGGAATTATGCTTGGGTTGTCTTTCTATAATCTTCTTATTTATTTAAGATTGAAAGATAAAATGTTTTTATTGTATTTTTTCGCCATACTCAGTTATATGTTTTATGCGATCAATGTGAATGGTCTTGATTTAAATGTTTTATGGACGAGTGAGTTTCATCGCTACAAGGGGTTATCTTCATGTATCAGTGCAGCTGCGGGTATTTTCTCGATATTATTTGCTATTTCTTTATTGGGTGATGCAGAAAAAAGAAAATGGTTTGATTATGTTTTGTATGGCGTTGTTGTTGTCTATTTATGTGCATTTCTTCTGGTATTTATCCACGAATATTCCTGGGCTGAGCTGTTCACTCAATGGGCGGGGGCGGTATGGCTGCCTTTGGTATTGGCGATGTCTGCATATCTTAGCTATCAGGGCTCGATATGGGCCAGATACTATTTACTGGGTGAAGGGCCTACGCTGATTGGTAGCACTTTATTGGTATTGTTGACTCAGGGCGTTATTGAAGCTAATCGCTTTAATATGATATTTTATTTTATTGCAGGGGCATGGAGTGCCATTTTATTTTCGCAGGCTTTAGCTGAAAAAGTAAATAGCCTTAAAAAAGCCACAACGGCTGCGCTTAATATGGCTGTTGCAGAAAAAACGGCGCGTTTACAAGAGGCCGAATTATATCGTGCTACTTTGGAAGAA
The DNA here is from genome assembly GCF_000969645.2 of Janthinobacterium sp. B9-8. Lineage (NCBI taxonomy): Bacteria > Pseudomonadati > Pseudomonadota > Betaproteobacteria > Burkholderiales > Oxalobacteraceae > Janthinobacterium > Janthinobacterium sp. B9-8. The sequence goes on along the minus strand of NZ_CP014222.1, from coordinate 2,201,844 downwards.
AAAGTAAATCAAAGAACAAAAGAGCTATCGCTTGAAATATTAAAACATCAGCAAACATTTGAGCAGTTACGGGCCAGCCAAAGCAAGCTTGAAGAAATGGCGTATAGCGATGCCTTAACAGGCTTGCCTAACCGGCGAATGTTTCAAGAACGCTTATTGCACGTGTTTGGCAAAGCCCAGCAGCAGGGGGGCGAGTTTGCATTGGCACTCATTGATTTGGATCATTTTAAGCGAATCAACGATAGTATGGGCCATGGTGCCGGGGATCAGCTGCTGCAAATGGTTGCTTTATGCTTAATGGATGCTTTGCGCCAGTGCGATACGGTGGCGCGTTTGGGCGGGGACGAGTTTGCCATGATCTTTGCCGGGCCCATTAGCCGGAACGATGCAATTGGCATTTGTCAGCGTCTTTTACAGGGCTTTGATGAACCTGTGTTTATTGACGGACAGCAAGTTAAAACAGGAATGAGCATTGGTCTGGCTTGGTTTCCTGAAAACGGATCAAATATAGATGAGGTGATAGCCGCCGCAGATGCCGCTTTGTATCAGGCCAAAGCCGCAGGACGGCATACGCTCAGCTATATGGGCGATGTGCTTGATTTAAATAATTATTAAATCGTATGTAATAAGGGAAGGTATGCGTTCGACGTTGTCTATTGTTTTAGTGTGGCTATTGGTGGCAGGTGGCATTTACTGGGGATTTAATGCTTTTTTAGCGTATCAATACAATCCCAATACACGGACATCCCTAAGTTCAGGGCAGGGGCAGCAACTTATTTTAAAGCGCTCCAGAGATGGGCATTTTCGTTTAAATGGCCGCATAAATGGCCAACCTGTGGTGTTGCTTATTGATACAGGCGCAACAGCAATGACTTTGGGCGCGTCGCTGGCAAAGCGCTTACAGCTTAAGGAAGGCCAGCCTTTTATGTCGCAAACTGCAAATGGCGTGGTGCAGGGATACCAGTCTAAGCTTGAGCAGTTTTCATTTGGGCCTTTTGAGTTTAATCAGGTGACCGTAGGCGTAGTGCCGCAGCTGGGTGATGAAATATTACTCGGTATGAATGTGATTAAGCGCTTTGAGGTGACGCTAAAAGACGATCAGATGATCCTTAAAATGAATCACTGATTGGCCCGGCCTAGGCGAGCTTTTAGATTGTAAAAAAATGATACGCATGGTTTTTCTTTAATTTCACTTTTTTTATAGAGTGTAGTGATTATTCGCAGCAGTACTTTTAAAGTGCTATGCTCGTTATTCTGTTTTTTTAATCAGTGTTTCTTAAACCTATGCAAAAAATATTATTACTGAGTGTTTCTGCTGGTGCCGGGCATGTGCGTGCGGCTGAGGCCATTCGCGCTTATGCAAATATCGGCGATGCCCATCTGGAAGTGCTGCATTTAGATGTGATGCAATATGTAACGGCAGGGTTTAGAAAAATATATACCGATTTTTATATTAAATTGGTGAATAAAGCACCTGCGCTATGGGGATATTTATATAACTTTAGCAATGATGCTCAGGTTGACAGCTCAATAGAAAAATTGCGGCAAAAACTAGAGCGGATGAATGCGCGTGCACTATTAAAAGAAATAACGGCATTTAACCCGGATGCCATTATTTGCACTCATTTTTTGCCCGCCGAGATTTTATCCAGGCAGCTCAAAAAAGAAGTATTAAATTGCCCTGTGTGGGTGCAGGTGACTGATTTTGATTTGCACCGAATGTGGGTACACGAGGGGATGGCAGGGTATTTTGCTGCAAATGATGAGGTGGCTTTCCGCATGCAGGCGCAAGGCATTGCAGCTGAAAAAATTAGCGTAACAGGCATACCAATTATGCCAAGTTTTACTGCTGTAGCCAGCCGCGAGCAATGCGCTGCCGAGTTTGGCTTAGATGGCAAACGCACGACCATTTTATTAATGGGCGGCGGTGCAGGCTTGGGTAGCCTGGATGCGATTGCGGCAAGGTTATTGGCAATGGAAGGAGATTTTCAGCTGATCGCGATGGCGGGTAAAAATGAGGCGGCTTTGGCGGCATTGCAGGCATTGTCTCTGCGCTATTCGGGCCGCGTTTTACCACAAGGCTTTACCGATAAAGTAGAGCGGCTGATGGTATGTGCGGATTTGGTGGTGACTAAGCCCGGTGGCCTGACTACTTCTGAATGCCTGGCGATGGGGTTGCCGATGATTGTGAATGCACCGATTCCGGGGCAGGAAGAGCGCAATGCGGATTTCTTACTAGAGCAAGGTGTGGCCTTGAAGGCATTTGATGCGGTGACTTTGGAGTATCGGATTCGGTATTTATTAGACAACCCTGCCAAGCTTGCTGAAATGAGCATAAAAGCACGCGCTTTGGGGCGGCCTGCCGCAGGCCAGCAGGTGCTTGATACGGTGTTGGCCCAACGGCCATAAATTTTATTTTTCTTTTAAGAAAGGCTGAGTAATGTTCAATGCGGTATTTAAATTATTGATGGTGATGTTATTGGTTTTGCCTGCCTATGCTGTGGAGCCAGCACGTAAAGCCGAGTGGGCGACGCCTATTGAGCATTCGGTCAATTTATTCAGGGTAACACCCGAGTTTTATCGCAGCGCTCAGCTGGATGTTAAAGATGTGGCCTTGATTCAGTCTTTAGGTGTGAAAACGGTGGTGAGTTTGCGGGCTTTTCATTCTGATCAAAAAATATTAAAGAATACAAGCCTGAAATCTGTTCGTGTGCCGATGAATACCTGGGATATTGAAGATAAAGACGTGATTGCTGTTTTACGTGCAATAAAACAGGCAGAGGCGCCTGTTTTATTGCATTGCCTACATGGTGCTGATCGTACCGGTTTGATTTCGGCCATGTACCGCATTCTTTATCAGGGCTGGAGCAAAGAGCAGGCTTTGGAGGAATTAATGAATGGGGCTTATGGCTATCATTCAATGTGGACCAATATTCCAAAGTATTTAAACACCGTAGATATAGAAAAAATACGTCTTGCTGTTGAAAAATAATAGTGGGGCCTGTGCTGTCTAGGTTAATTTAGCGGCTTAGGCCCAATCTGGCGCCATCGCCCTGACCGTATCAATCACCCGCTGCTTGCTTATATCTGCACGCTTGCCGCTACGCCAGGCCATCATCACTTCCCATTCCCAAAGCGGCAAATCGCTGATGTTTAGCTTAATCAGCCGCCCTTCGCGTAAATCCCGTTTTACGGCCACTTCGGGCATAAAAGTTAAAAAACCATGCTCCATTGCCATTTCACGCGCGGCGCTGGCGGGCTGAATGGCGTGAATGGGGCCGCTTACGCTACGTAAGCTGCGTAGCTGGCTAATCAGCTGATCACAGCCATCACCCCAAAACTGTGGTGCTAATTGCTCGTTGGCGATATCGGTTAGTACTAGCTGGCCAGATTTGGCCAGAGGGTGGCGTTTATGCACTACGGCAATAATCGGCGATCGCCAGATGCGCTCCATTTGGATGCCAGCCACGGCGGGGCATTTGATGATAAAGCCCAGCTGCGCCTTGCCGCTGAGCAGGTTTTCCATAATGGTTTGCGAGTGATCGGTGCTGCAGCGGATTTCCATCGGTGCTTTGGCAAGGGCCACCAAGATAGGGCCAAATACCACAGAAGCTAAAGAGGGCATGCAGGCGAGCGTCATTCTGGGTAGGGCTGGTGCGCCCTGGATGGCTGTTCTGCCTGCTTCCAGCGCGGCCAGTGCTTCTTGTACAGCGGGCAAAAAAGACAGGCAAGCCGCGGTGGGAATCACGCCTCGGCGGTGGCGTTGAAATAATTGCGCGCCAATATCGGCTTCGAGCAAGCTGACGCGTTGGCTGACTTGGGGCTGAGACCAGCTGCGCCTTGCTGCTGCCTGACTAAAGCTGCCACAGGCCACAATATCGATCAGTAATTGCAAATCATCAATATTCAGAGCCATAAGTAAAATCCATATTAAATATTAGCAGTTCACGGCTTCTATAATAACTGGCCACAGTTGAGAATATGCATTAATCATGAAGGGAGATGCAAAATGGCTGGGGCAGAGCGGGCAAGGCGGCTGGGGCGGCGTTTTATTATGCTGGACAATATGTTGGTTGTTTGCGGTTTTTTTCTGGTTTTTCCACTGATTAGCCTGCATTTTGTCGATCAGTTGGGTTGGGCCGCTGCGGCAGTGGGGCTGGCTTTGGGGATAAGGCAATTGTCGCAGCAGGGCTTGGGCCTGTTGGGCGGCTCTTTAGCGGATCGCTTTGGGGCCAAGCCATTAATTGTGTCTGGCATGTTGCTGCGCGCCGCTGGCTTTGCGGTGATGGCGCTGGCGACTCATCCTAGTATTTTGGTTTTTTCCTGTGTTTTATCAGGTCTTGGTGGCACTTTGTTTGATCCGCCAAGGAGCGCTCTGATTATTAAGCTGACTCGCCCGCATGAGCGCAATCGTTTTTATTCGCTGCTGATGATGCAGGAGAGTGCCGCAGCCATGGTGGGGGCTTTGTTTGGATCGTGGTTGCTGGCTTTTGATTTTTACTGGGTGGCGATGGGAGGGGCTGCGGTATTTGTTTTGGCTGCTCTGGTCAACGCGGTACTTTTGCCTGCTTATCGCGTGGCGGCCAAACGTACGGCAGCATTAACGGCGATTCGTGTGGTTTTGGCGGATAAACCTTTTCTCTTGTTTGTGTTTACCTTGAGCGGCTATTACGTGCTCTGTGTGCAGATTATGTTGCTCCTGCCAGTGGTGATAAAGCAGTTAGCAGGCACTGCGCAAGCCGTGGGCTGGATGTATACCCTTGATGCTATGCTTGCATTGTGCTTACTTTATCCTCTGGCCCGCTTGGGGGAGCGCTACTTTAGCTTACAAGTGCGGGTCTTGGCAGGCATTACGTTGATGACGGTTAGTATGGCCGCAATGGTCTTGGTCACTGGGGTTGTGGGCGCTTTTGTGGTACTGGCATTTTTCTATTTGGGCACTTTAATTACAGAGCCTGCCAGAGAGGCCTTGTTAGCCAGCTATGCGCAGCCAAAAGCACGCGCCAGCTATATGGGCATGGGGCGTATGGGGCTGGCTGTAGGCGGGCTGTTTGGCTATACCGGCGGTGGTTTTTTGCTGGATCATGCACGTAGCTTAAATATGCCAAGCTTGCCCTGGCTGGTATTGGCTCTGATCGGGTGTGTAACGCTGCTGGGTTTGTATAAGCAATTTTTTCCTTCCCATAAAATGCTTTGGCACTGGCTAAAAGCCCAGTCTGTATAAGTGTTTTGGCGGCATGTTTCAGTAGGATTGAATTGCCTGAAACGGCCGCTTAACTTCTCTCTATGTAAATATTGCACATGCGTGCAAGTAAGACTTGCGGTGTAATGGCGTGAAATTTAAGACGCATGGTGAGAATGAGAACGTTTCACCGATTAAAAATAGAAAATTAAGTAAGTTTCAGATCTAAATGGGGTCGCTCATTTCTACCTCTTCAAAAGGTGGGGGCATCAAACCATGGGTTTTATATACTCCCGTGGTGCTCCGTTTTTGTACTGGTTTACTTAGTAAGAGTACAAAGGGCTTTTATGCAGTCTAAAAATTTAACCTTGTTTATTATCCTCGCCATGGTGCTGGGGATTATCTGTGGCTATGCAGTGAATCAATATGCGGATAATTCTGCATCCCTTGTTTCTTTTGCCTCTTACATATCGCTGCTCAGTGATATTTTTCTACGTCTTATCAAAATGATTATTGCGCCACTGGTGTTTTCGACCCTGGTGGTGGGTATTGCCAGAATGGGTGATAGCGGTGCAATTGGCCGGATTGGTTTAAAGACCATGGGCTGGTTTATGTTTATGTCGCTTACATCATTAGTATTGGGTTTGGTGATGGTGACCGTGCTGGAGCCGGGTGTTGGCCTGAACTTGGCTTTACCTGCAGTTGGCGCCGAAAGCGGTATCGCAAAAGGGGCAATGAATTTAAAAGACTTTTTGCATCATGCTTTCCCAACCAGCATTTTTGATGCAATGGCAAAGAATGAAATTCTGCAAATCGTAGTGTTCTCTCTGTTCTTTGGTGTAGCAGGCGCGGCTTTGGGCGAGCGGGCCACACCCTTGATTGATGTGATCGACGTGGTTGCGCATGTCATGCTTAAAATCACCACCTACATCATGAATTTTGCACCCGTGGCCGTTTTTGCCGCGATGGCTGCCGTGATTGCCAAGGAGGGGATTGAAGTGCTGGCGGTCTATGGCAAGTTTGTGGTCGGTTTTTACGCAAGTATTTTTGCTCTGTGGTGCGTGATTACTTTACTGGGCTTTGTTTTCCTGAGAACGCGTGTATTTGGTCTGTTGCGCCGCATTCGCGGGGCAATCTTGTTGGCCTTTACCACGGCAAGCAGCGAAGCGGCTTATCCGCAAACGCTCGAGCAGCTGGAAAAATTTGGCTGTAATAAGAAAATATCCAGTTTTGTCTTGCCAATTGGTTACTCGTTTAACCTTGATGGCTCGATGATGTATTGCACCTTTGCCACTTTGTTTATTGCTCAGGCTTACGGCATTGAGCTGACACTGATGCAACAAATCATGATGTTGCTGATTTTGATGCTGACATCAAAAGGCATGGCCGGCGTACCACGTGCTTCTTTGGTGGTGATTGCCGCAACCCTGTCACAGTTTAATATTCCTGAAGCGGGTCTCTTGCTGATCCTCGGTGTAGATCACTTCCTAGATATGGGCCGTTCCGCTACCAATGTACTCGGCAATGCCGTGGCAACCGGTGTGGTTTGCAAATGGGAAAACGAGCTGGGCGAAGAGCAGGATGTCTTACCGGAAGAGGCAGAGCCAGAAGGAGTGGCTCAACCTGCGCCGGTTTTGGATAAGCCTGTGACGGTTTGATGGTTTGAGCGTTACAAAAAAACGGCCCAGATGATTTTCTGGGCCGTTTTTATTTGCTGGTTAGTGGTTTCTGATTAACAAGATTCTTCAGCTTGCCTTGATAGAGAGCTAAACCTTGAACCCTCGATGACACAGAGAGCACAGAGAGAAATGAGGCTTAAGCGGTTGTGGCACTCTGTGTCCTCGTTTTATTCTGTGGTTCAAGGTTTGGCTGACGAAGCTTAAAACTGAAAATTGCGAAGTATTTCAATACCTCGCAATCGCTTAATGCACCGCCTGCAACATCTGCTCAACGACCTTTTTAGCGTCGCCAAACACCATCATGGTTCTGTCCATATAAAACAAATCGTTATCTAGCCCGGCGTAGCCTGCGTTCATCGAGCGTTTGACCACCATCACTGTTTTGGCTTTATAGGCTTCTAAAATCGGCATGCCGTAAATCGGGCTGGCCGGATCGTTTTTAGCTGCAGGGTTGACCACATCATTTGCGCCAATAATCAGTACCACATCGGCGGTAGAAAACTCGCTGTTGATTTCTTCCATCTCCACCACTTTGTCGTAAGGCACTTCGGCTTCTGCGAGCAGCACATTCATATGCCCTGGCATGCGGCCAGCCACAGGGTGAATGGCGTAGCGAACGTCTACGCCGCGCGCGGTAAGCAAATCACTCAGCTCTTGCAAAGCATGTTGGGCACGAGAAACGGCTAGGCCGTAGCCTGGCACAATGATGACTTTTTCTGCGTTTTCCATCAGAAAAGCGGCATCATCCGCGCTACCGGTGCGATAGTTTTTTTGCGCAGAGCCCGCTGGCCCGTTAGCCACCACAGCTGCACCAAAGCCGCCTAAAAGCACCGAGATAATCGAGCGATTCATGGCTTTGCACATGATATAGGACAAAATCGCTCCCGATGCGCCGACGCAGGCTCCGGCAATAATTAGCACCGGATTATTGAGCGTAAAGCCAATCCCTGCCGCCGCCCAGCCTGAATAGGAATTGAGCATCGACACCACGACGGGCATGTCTGCACCACCAATGGGAATAATCAGTAGTACACCCAGCGCCAGTGCAATCCCTACCATGATCAGAAAGGAAGATTGGCTATCGCTCACCACATATAGCGTGCCAAAGCCCAGCATGGCAAGGGCGAGTACCAGATTTAAACCATGCTGGCCTTTAAAGTTAATCGCCCTTGCGCCAAATTTTCCCGATAGCTTGCCGTAGGCAATCACCGAGGCGCTAAAGGTGATGGCACCAATAAATGCGCCAATAAATAGCTCGATTTTTTGAATGCTGCTGTGGCTAACGCCCAGATGGAAAATCGCCGCAACAGCAATCAAGACGGCAGATAAGCCGACTAATGAATGCATGGCGGCAACTAGCTCGGGCATGGCGGTCATGGCGACGGTACGGGCTTTGTAAGCGCCGACCACGGCACCTGCCGACATGGCGGCTAAAATCAACCAAATCACCGGTTTATCGGCCACAAAGAACGACGTGACGATGGCAATCGCCATGCCGAGCATGCCGAATAAATTGCCGCGTCTTGCCGAGAGGGGTGAAGACAGGCCTTTAAGCGATAAGATAAACAGCACGGCGGAAACTAAATAAAGGATGGCGGTGAAGTTTTGCATTATTTGGCCTTCCTTTTAAACATCGCTAGCATGCGTTGCGTGACTAAAAAGCCGCCAAAGATATTAATACTGGCCAGAAAAATCGCGACCGCCCCCAAGATGCTGGTCACGCTGATGACTTGTGCATTGATATCCACCACTTGCAGCATGGCCCCGACGACGATAATGCCGCTGATCGCGTTAGTCACCGCCATGAGCGGGGTATGTAAGGCAGGCGTCACATTCCAGACGACGTGATAACCCACAAAAATAGCCAGAATAAAAATAGTCAGGCTGCCAATAAAAGGATCAGCCGCCAGCGCGTGGCTGCTTGCTTCTGCAACGGCAGAGGCAGATTCAATAAACATCGCGTACTCCTTAAGTCATTTGTAGGGCGGGTGAAACCCGCCGCAGTGCTAGGCAGGATTTACATCAAGCGGCTTGAGCTTGAGTCACGTTGTGTGCGGGCGTAGGCGCTTGGCCAAATAAAGGCTCGCCCTGATGGCTAATCAGCGTGGCTTTGATGATTTCATCGTCAAAGTGCGGGGCATAAGCGCCCTCTGCATCTTGCAAAAGGCTGAGGAAAGTCAGCATATTGCGGGCATACAACGCAGATGCATCTGCCGCTAGCAAGCTAGCCAGATTGCCGTGCCCCACAATAATCACGCCGTTTTCGCTATGCACCACTTCGCCGCCCTTGGATAAGGGGCAGTTGCCACCGCTATCCACGGCCAGATCAATAATCACCGAGCCTGCTTTCATGCCGAGTACAGTGTTTGCGGGGATCAATACCGGCGCAGCTTTGCCAGGGATCTGTGCTGTGCTGATGATGATGTCGGCAAGTCGGGCTTGTTGATCAATCAGCGCGCTTTGGCGCAGCTTGTAGTCTTCCGACATCTCGCGGGCATAACCCCCTGCAGTTTCTGCGGCGGCTTTTTCGGCATCATTTAACGGCACTTCAATAAACTTGCCGCCCAAGGATTCCACCTGTTCACGGGTGGCTGGGCGCACATCAAAGACTTCTACAATCGCACCGAGCCGCTTGGCGGTGGCGATGGCTTGTAAGCCAGCCACGCCCGCGCCCAAAATCAATACACGAGCGGGTTTAACTGTGCCAGCGGCGGTCATCAGCATCGGCATAAATCGTGGATAGTATTGCGTGGCCAGCAGCACCGCTCTATAGCCTGCAATATTGGCTTGGGACGATAAAACATCCATAGACTGGGCGCGGGTAATGCGCGGCACCAGCTCTAAGGCATAGGCGCTGATGTGCTTGCTGCTGAGCGCATCCAGGTGGGCGTAGCGATGAATATCAAACAGAGCGATAAGGGCTGCATGGTCGGGCAGGAGCGGAAGTTCATGCATTTGGGGCGCACGAACTTTAAGAATAAGTTGGGCGCCTTGATAAAGCGCTTCCGGGTTCGATGCTATTTCTGCGCCAGCCTCGGTATAGGCGGCATCGCTAATGGCGGCGTGCAAGCCTGCCTTACTTTCTACTCTGACTGTATGCCCGGCTTTGATCAGTTTTTTTATCGTCTCCGGCGTGGCAGCGACCCGGAATTCCCCAGGATAAGCTTCGGCGGGAATGGCAATCAGCATGTCTGTTTCCTCATGGTTATAGATGGGGCAATAGGCAAACAATGGAGGCTTATGTCGGGCTTAGTGTTGGTCTGTGTCAATAAGACCGCTTTTGATCTTATCGCAGTGCAACATTAATTTATCGGGTTGGATGATGAATTACTTTGAAGGTGTTGTATTTAGCGTGAAAACAGCTTAATAAACCCTCATTTTCATAAGTTGTTTACCTTATGTTTACAACTAAGGTAACCCAATTTTTGAGCATTTTCTTGCTTGGAATGGCCAGTTTTCAAATGATTGTATGAAATAAATCATCTTTATTTAGATGATTTATTTAGATTTTTTTAAAGAGCATGACAGTCTATGACCTTGGCTTGGAGGAGGGACTAAGGAAGGACTATTTGCTTACATGTAGCTTGTAATAAAAATGCTATTGATAATCATTATCAACTATAGGAGAATGAATTTATTCACTCACCTAGGGTATTAATCATGAATGCATATTTGGTTGGCGCAGATGTACTGGGCAATATTCCTGATCTTTTATCGAGCTATGGCATTAAGGTGCATAAACACGTTTCAGGCCGTAATGCAGCACATCAGCGTAAACCAGCCAGCTTAAAAGGCGCTGATCTACTGATTTTGTTTACTGATTTTTTAAGCCACAATGTGATGCGCGCCTATCGCGATCTGGCTCATGAAGAAAACGTGCGTTTTGTCGCTTGCCGACGCTCTGTCTGTGCTTTGAGTCAATCGCTCGATAAAATAGAGTGTACGAAAGTGTGTGATGCCTGCCCGAATAGAAAGACGCACTAAAAGACGTGTGTAACTGCTCCAATTAAGAGTGCTGGATCGCTGCTGGTGCCCGGTCGCCTTTTGTCGCTGCGGTATGCAATTACCCATTACCGAAATATGGGTAAGTGGTTTAACTTACATATCGCCATGCTATGTATAATCATGGAGTGCGTAAGCGCAAAGCGTGGTGTAATGTTGTGGTTTCAGCCATCAGTGGGTTGTTGCTATGAGCACCACAGATTTGCTCGCCTCATTCGCAGCCGCTTTTAATCAAGATCAGCGTCTTGTTTCTCTTCTAATTAGGTGATGGTGCAGCTTGGGGCGAGCAGCTTTTGCCTCAGCGTGTGACGGGCAGCGAGGGGATTAATCAGGCTTACCGTTATCAGATCGATTGCTTGTCACCCGATGGTGCTTTAGAGCTTTAGAGCTTAAATCACTGCTTGGTCTGCCGATTGTTTTACCTGTGGCCAATGCCAATGGCGGCGCCATTGAGCGCTGCGGGGTGATTCGTCAGGCGCAACTTTTAGGCTCAGCGCTATCAACAAGGGTAAATAAGTGCTCAGAGCTATGGAGAGGCTTTACGTGCCAATGCTGTTGGCATGAGTGCCGAGCGGCAGCGGCATGCTGCAGTAATAGGTGAAAAATAAGAAGTAAACGTTTTTTCGGGTTATTGTCTGCGCGTGTTTTTTTACTGATGTTGCATTATAAGGCGGCAATAATTGCCGAAGCCTTGCCTGATTTCCTTCTGAAGCCCGCTGAATGCGGGCTTTTTGCTTGGCACGCTTCCTGCTTACAGATAGTGTGAAGCCGCGTATTGTGTGGCTGGGATCAAATAAGGAGTTTGGCTATGTTAGGACGTTTGGACGATTACTTCCGCCCGCAAGCAACGGCGTTGTCGCTGCGCAGCCAGCGGCAGGAAGTTTTGGCTTCAAATATCGCTAATAACGATACGCCAGGCTACAAGGCGCGCGATTTTGATTTTAAAAAATCGTTTGAAGCCGCCCTGCAAAAAAATCCAGTTAAGCCCTTACAAAGTACGGATCCGCGTCATTTGCAGCCTAAAGACAGCGTTGATCCCTTATCAAGAGCTTTGCTTTACCGTAATCCAAGACAATCAGGTATTGATGGCAATACGGTGGATATGAATGCAGAAATGGCCGCGTTTTCCGATAATGCCATTCGTTATCAGGCTGGGGTTACGTTTATGCAAAAGCGGATTGAAGGCATGCGCACTGCGCTAACGGGCCAATAAAGGATTAAATCATGTCGATGTTTAGGGTGTTTGATATTGCTTCTTCTGCAATGCATGCGCAAACCACGCGTTTGAATACGGTGGCGTCTAATTTGGCTAATGCAGAATCGATTACCAGCTCAAATGGCCAGCCTTATCGTGCCAAGCAGGTGGTGTTTCAATCGGCTCCGATTGCAGGCGGCGGAAAAGGGGCAGTGGGCGTGCAGGTAAGCGACGTGATCGAAGATCAATCACCGCCTAAGCTTGTTTATGACCCTAAAAATGTGCTGGCCGATACCAATGGCTATGTAGCGATGCCTAATGTGAGCGTGGTTGAAGAAATGGCTAATATGATTTCAGCGTCACGCTCGTATCAAACCAATGCCGATGTGATGAATACGGCCAAAACCCTGCTGCTGCGCACGTTAGCGCTCGGTCAGTCTTGATAAACGCTCTGGAGACGCATCATGGTTCCCCGCACAACGATTAATTCGACGACTGATTATTCGGCAATTAATAAAAAAACAGAGAACAAGGCCTCTGCTGCAGATCAGCAGCAAGATCGTTTTCTTAAGTTGCTGGTCAAGCAGTTGCAGAGCCAGGATCCAATGAATCCGATGGATAACGCAGCAACCACCAGCCAGATGGCGCAGATCAGCAGCGTGACCGGCATCGAAAAACTCAATACCACCATGCAGTCTATGATGGCGAGTTTTGCTTCGGCGCAAAGCTTCCAAGCAGCGGCCTTGATTGGTAAAGAAGTGCTGACTGTTGGTAATCAAATGAAATTTGATGGCACAAAATCGGCCGATGCCAGAGTGGATCTGCCTGCGGGCGTGAGCAATATTAAAGTGACGATCACAGATAAAAACGGTGCTGTGGTAGACAACCTTACGTTGCCCCAACAAGCTGCCGGTGCTGCGGGTGTACTTTGGGATGGTAAGTTAGAAAACGGTGAGAAGGCTCCAGCTGGCGATTATTTTATTTCTGCGCGCGGCGTGCAAGATGGCAAGGAAATTGCTTTAAATACCCTGACCTGGCAAACAGCAAGTAGCGTTGAGCTGGCAAAAACTGGTGTGAATGTCATGCTATCCAACCAGACAACAGTGGCGTTTGGTGATGTGAAACAAATCCGCTAGCGCTAGTTTGCTGTTAAATCAGCCGGGCTGTTAGTCGTGGAATAGAACAATTTGAGGGTAAGGTTATGGGTTTCCAGCAGGGCTTGAGTGGTTTGAGTGTGTCGTCCAAGAGCCTGGACGCAATTGGTAATAATATTGCCAACTCCAGTACTGTTGGTTTTAAACAGTCCCGAAGTGAATTCGCTGATATGTATGCTAATTCTTTCGCTACCTCCTCGACGATTACCGGGATGGGTGGGCGCACTGCTGCGGTCACTCAACAGTTTGGCCAGGGGAATATCACCTCAACCAGTAATCCGCTGGATATTGCGATTACAGGGAATGGTTTTTTTCGCATGGTTGACGATATTTCGGTGAGCTACACCCGTAATGGCCAGTTTCAAGTGGATAAAGATGGCTATATCGTAGGTGCCAGCGGTAAAAAGCTCACTGGCTGGCCCTATGATATTGATGCCAATACCTTGAAAAAAGGTGGCACACCTTCTCCTTTGCAGTTATCAGTGGGCAATATCGGTGCTAAAACCACAGGCTGGACTGAGGTAGCAGGCGGCGGTGTAAGTGCAGGTCTTTCTCTGGGTATGAATTTAGATGCCAGCCAGTTAGCAAAAGACAGAACCAACCCATTGGCCACTAATTATGTAGGGGCGCTTAATCCAGCAGATCCTAAGACATTTACGAATTCAACTTCGGCAAAAGTCTATGATTCGCAAGGTGTTGAACACAATCTCACCATGTATTTTACCAAGACGGCACCTAATACTTGGGAAGTGCGTACACGTTTTGATAGCGATCTGGTTTCTGTGCCTAATGTGGCTGGCTTGCCTTACCCTGATGTGACTTTTGATTCGAATGGTAAATTAGTGAGTAATACGCCCTTAGCGTTTTCAACCGTGCTGACCTCTGGCGCAACAACACCCTTTGCATTTCACGTTTCTCTGGATGGTACCAGCCAGTATGGCAGCCCTTTTGGGGTGAATTCTATTCAGCAAGATGGTTACCCTGATGGTACTTTGACCGGCATTTCGGTAAACCGCGATGGCGTTGTGCAAGGTAAGTATTCAAATGGTCAGTCCAGGTCGGTAGGGCAAGTCACTTTAACTAACTTTGCAAACGTGCAGGGTTTACAAAACTTAGGCGACAATCGTTGGGCAGAAACCTTTACCTCGGGCCAGCCCAGAACCAATGATCCAGGTACTAGTGATCTGGGGGCTTTGCAATCGGCTTCGGTGGAAGATGCAAACGTTGATCTCACCGGGGAGCTGGTTAATTTGATTACCGCACAGCGTACTTATCAGGCCAATGCGCAAACGATTAAAGCACAAGACACTATCTTGCAAACGATTGTAAATCTGCGTTAATAATTTGTAGGGCGGGTGCAACCCGCGTTTTTGCCGCCTTACATGAAAAGTGAAAATCAATGGATCGAATGTTCTATGTAGCGATGACGGGTGCCAAGCAAACTATGCTAAGGCAAGCGTCTGTCGCTAATAATTTAGCTAATGTAGCCACGCCGGGTTTTAGGGCAGAGCTCACCGCTGCCCGTGCGGTACCGGTGATTGGCGGCATAGGTGTACCTAGCCGTGCTTATGTGGTGGAGCAGACTACGGGCGCTGATTTTACTCCCGGTATTGTGCAGCAAACAGGCCGTGCTTTAGATGTGGCGGTCAATGGCGAGGGCTGGCTGGCCGTGCAAACGCCAACAGGGGAGGCTTATACCCGCAATGGCGGCTTTGAAATTGATGCGGCAGGCCTCTTAAAAACGCGTAGTGGCTTGGTAGTGCAGGGTGAAAATGGCCCGCTGACTATTCCAGAAAATACGCGTATTACCATTGCAAAAGATGGCACGATCAATGGTGCACCGTTTGATAACCCAGCTCAGGCAGTAGAAATTGGCCGGCTAAAATTGGTCAACCCCGTTGAAAGCGAGCTGGAAAAAGGCAGTGATGGTTTGTTTCGCCAAAGAAATGGCGAAGTGGCGCAGGCGGATGTTGGCGTAAAACTTGCTTCAGAATCACTGGAAGTGAGTAATGTGAACCCGGTAGATCAATTAGTGCAAATGATTAGCGCGCAGCGCCAATACGATTTGCAAATTAAAATGATGCAAACCGTCGATCAAAATGCAAAAAGTGCCTCGCAGCTATTAACGCTGACAGGTTGATTGGATTTCAAGTCGCTCATAGAAAAATTTATTAAACAGCGTGTTTCACAGATTAAAAAAAGCGTGGTGCTGCCTAGTGCGCACCATCGCATATCAAACTAAAAATAATAGGAAGTACGCATCATGATGCGCTCGCTGTGGATTGCTAAAACCGGCATGGATGCCATGCAGATGAATGTCGATGTTATCTCGCATAACTTGGCCAACGTCAGCACCAATGGCTATAAGCGCGAACGTGCGGTGTTTGAAGATTTGCTTTACCAGAATTTACGCCAACCCGGCGGCTCGACCAGCGCGCAAACCCAGCAGCCTACTGGCTTGCAGTTAGGAACCGGGGTGCGGCCAGTGGCAACTGCGCGTATTCATATGCAGGGTAATTTGCAGCTGACTGACGGCACGTTGGATGTGGCGATTAATGGCCAGGGTTTTTTGCAGATTTCCATGCCCGATGGCACAACGGCCTATACCCGCGATGGCTCTTTTCAAGTAGATAGCCAGGGCGCGGTGGTGACATCCAGTGGCTATGCTTTGCAGCCTGCTTTGCAAGTGCCAACCGGCACGACTAAGTTGACGATCGCTAAAGATGGTACGGTTACAGCCATTGTGAATAATGATGGCGCGGCCCCAGTGCAGCTGGGCAATATTCAGCTGGCTACTTTTATTAACCCGCCCGGCTTGCAATCGGTTGGGGAAAATTTGTATATGGAAACCACCGCCTCGGGTGCGCCAACGGTCGGTACGCCGGGCACTAATGGCTTGGGCGCGCTTAATCAGGGCTATGTAGAAACGTCGAACGTGAATGTGACTGAAGAGCTGATTAATATGATTCAGGCTCAGCGCTCTTTTGAGATTAACTCGAAGGCGATTAAAACATCTGATGAAATGCTGCAAAAACTTACGCAGCTTTAGTTTTAAAAGGATTGAAATGATTGCTCGTCTTGCCGTTGCGGCAATGATTGCCGTGTTGCTTGCCGCTTGTACTACGCCACCCTCAGTGATTACTCAGCCGACTACGGCAAGGCCTGCCCAGCCGGTAGTGGCCAGCATCAATAATGGCTCTATTTTTCAGCCTAATAGCTCACGATTATTGTTTGAAGAAAGAGTGGCCCGCAATATCGGTGATTTGCTCAATATCACCATCGAAGAAAACCTCTCTGCCGTCAATACCTCCAATAGCAGCAGTAATAAAGCGGGATCGCTTGATTACAGCACCCAGGGCAATATTCCCCTGTTGCCTTTCGATATTGAAAAATATTTTGCGCGTGAGGGTGATGCTGCGGTCAAGTTGGCAGGAACGAATAAATTTGAAGGGAAGGGCGCGACTAATAGCACTAATACGTTTAAAGGCACGATTTCAGTGACGGTGGTTGATTTGCTGGCAAATGGCAATTTGATTGTGGGTGGTGAAAAACAAGTTGCAGTGAATAATCAAATTAATACGCTACGCTTTACAGGCGTGATTAACCCGCTTGACATCAAGGCTGGCAATACCATTTCATCTAATAAAGTAGCGGATGCACGTATCGAGCAATTGGGAGTTGGCTCTATGGCCGACGCCAATACCATAGGCTGGCTGCAGCGGTTTTTCTTAAATGTGATGCCGTTTTAATTGATTAGTGATACTTCTTTCATGTTTGGTTGCTTTAAATAGGTTGTGTGTATGTCTCGTTTTGCCCTGATCTGCTGTTTTTTATTTACGCTTGTACCTGCTCATGCTGAAAAGCTTAAAGAGCTGGCATCGGTTGCAGGCGTGCGTAATAACCAGTTGGTGGGCTATGGCCTCGTGGTAGGTCTGGATGGCAGTGGCGATCAAACCACGCAAACGCCGTTCACCGTGCAGTCGGTGGTGAATATGCTGACCAATCTGGGGATTCAAGTGCCTAGCGGTGGCAATTTACAGTTAAAAAACGTGGCAGCGGTGACCGTTACCTCCACTTTGCCTGCTTTTGCAAGGCCGGGTCAGCCCTTGGATGTGACGATCTCCTCGATTGGTAATGCCAAGTCTTTGCGCGGCGGAACACTTCTGATGGCGCCGCTGAAAGGGGCCGACGGGCAAATTTACGCCATGGCACAGGGAAATATTATTGTGGCTGGAGCGGGCGCATCGGCGGGTGGATCAAGCACCCAGGTTAACCAGCTGGCAACAGGACGTATTCCATCGGGGGCGACAGTTGAAAAATCAGTGCCTACTTTATTAGGCAATGGCGAGTTTATTCAGCTTGAGCTACTGACGACCGATTTTACGACCGCCAATCGCGTGGTGAATGCGGTGAATGCGCAGTATCCAAGCACGGCTGTGGCTTTGGATGGGCGAGTGATTCAAGTGCGTGCACCGCAGGATAATAATTTACGTGTGGCGTTTTTATCACGCCTAGAAAACATCGATGTCACCCCCGCAGAATCCAGCCCTAAGGTGATTATCAATGCGCGCACGGGCTCGATTGTGATGAATCAGGCGGTTAAGCTGGATAGCTGCGCCATTGCGCATGGCAATTTAACTGTGACCATTACGGCAGAAAATACGGTGGTGCAGCCTAATCCTTTGGCTGGCGGTAAAACCACTAAAGTGCAAAACGCCGATATTCAGATTCAGTCTGATAAAGGGCCTATCGTGCGATTGCCAAAATCCAGTACTTTGCGCGATGTGGTGCGGGCGCTGAATGCGGTAGGGGCAACGCCGCAGGATTTATTGGCGATTTTACAGGCCATGAAAGCTTCCGGCGCTTTAAAAGCAGAGCTGGAAGTGATTTGATAGCTGATGAGCATTCCTTAATCACTACTTGATTGAGGAATGCATTGAATTACACTTTCCCAACTCCCAACTCCCAACTCCCAACTCCCAACTCCCAACTCCCAACTCCCGACTCCGGCATAGTTATTGCTTCATATCTGCTTAATCTTTTATTAAGCGCGGTCCCGTATGACCTCCTCTGCTACCCCATCCAGTAATGAGCTTGCCATTGATGTGCGCGGTGTAGACAGCCTGCGCCAGCTGGCTCGTCAAGATCCAGGCAAGGCTGCACTGGCGGTAGCGCGTGAGTTTGAAGCATTGCTGACTAATCAGATGCTTAAATCTATGCGGGAAGCCACACCTCAATACGATGAGATGGAATCAGGTACGGCCAATATGTTCCGTGGCATGCATGATCAGCAGCTTTCTCAAATGTGGTCTAAGCAGGGTGGGGTTGGCTTTGCTGAGTCGATTGTGCGGCAAATTGAATTGCAGCGTGATCCTTCGCTCTATCAAAAATCTTCGCCTTCATTTCATAACAGTTTGCCTGCGGCAAAAGCCGCCGAAGTTTCGGCAAAAGGTGCCGTTTTAAGCGGTGATTCTTTTGCTTCTAAATTGGCGGCTAATGCAGAAGGTGCTGCGGCATCGCTGGGCGTGTCACCGCATGTGCTTGTGGCACACGCCGCTTTAGAATCGGGCTGGGGTAAAAAGCCGATCAAAGATGCTGCCGGGAGCGATAGCCATAACTTATTTGGCATTAAAGCTACCAAAGACTGGAAGGGCAAAACCACAGATATTGTGACAACAGAGTTTGTGGGTGGGCAGGCACAAAAACGGGTAGAGACTTTCCGTGTTTATGATTCTTATGCCGATGCTTTTCATGATTATGCCAGCCTGATTAAGCGCCGCTATAGTGATGCTGTAGGGCAAGGGGCGAATGCGCAGGGCTATGCCAAAGCCTTGCAATCGGGCGGCTATGCTACCGATCCGCAATATGCTAACAAATTAGCGCAAGTGGCCGAGCAATTACGTCGCCAGCTTGCGTAAGCAATTAAACCTGCGGCTGCAAAAACCACAAGTTTTGAGCTGCCTTTAAGTATTGGCAGTTTATGCCGATAAATAGTAGCAAAGGAGTTGCATCATGGGCGCCAGTGTATTTGGTATCGGTTTAAGTGGCTTAAACGCAGCTAGCTTGGGTTTAAGTACGACAGGTCATAATATTGCGAATGCCAATACGCAAGGCTATTCACGCCAGAGCATTAAGCAAAGTGCGCCATATCCGCAATATACAGGCAGTGGTTTCACTGGGCTTGGTGTGCGTGTGGATACGGTGCAGCGCTCTTATGATGAGTTTTTAACTAAGCAAGTGCAGACTGCCGTATCGCAAGACAGCTATTACGGCACGTATCAGGCCGAAATTAAGCAAGTGGATAATCTGGTGGCCGATCCGGCAGCGGGTGTATCGCCTGTTTTGCAGTCGTTTTTTAGTGCGGTTCAAGGGATTGCCACCAACCCGGCTTCTTTGCCTGCTCGTCAGTCTTTAATGAGTAATGGACAGGGCTTGGTGAATCGTTTTCAGGTATTTGATCAGCGTTTGCTGGAAATGCGGCAAGGGGTGAATGGTAGTTTGGTAAGTGCAGCAGATCATGTCACCGCGCTTTCTAAGCAAATTGCACAAATTAATGGCCAGATTGCGGTATCAAGTAGTGGCGGGCAACTTCCTAATGATTTATTAGATCAGCGTGATCAGATGGTGCTGGATTTAAACAGCTTGGTAAAAGCCACCACCATTAAGCAGAGCGATGGCACGTTGAATGTATTTATTGGCAATGGGCAAAACTTAGTGGTGGGGGGGACGGCGTATTCAATTGCGGCCAAGCCGTCGGCTAGTGACCCGCAGCGCCTGACTATTGTGTATACCCAAGGCTCCGTAGATGCGGAAATCCCGGAAACAATGCTCACAGGGGGCAAGCTGGGTGGCTTGTTAGAGTATCGGAATAAAACACTGGATGCTGCCGATAATGCTATCGCACGGATGGCCTTGGTGCTGGGGCAAACCTTCAATGCCCAGATGCGGCAGGGGCAAGATTTATACGGCAATATGGGGACAAATTTCTTTGATTATCAGCAAAGTAATTTGTCATTAACCCATACCGTTGCAGGGGTAAGTACTGTATTTGCTACCGTGAGCTTACCAACGGGCGTAAAAAGCGTGGCGAGTGATTATTCGCTGACGTTTACCGGCGTAGCTGGAAGTGAATACAGCATCACCCGTTTGTCAGACAACGTAAGCCAAACAGTGAGCGCTGCAGTGATGGGGACCAACCCAACTGTTTTGGGCTTGAACTGGGGTGTGCCGGGCGTGATGGCTGCAGGTGAAACAGTGGGAATCAGCATGCCTCCTGCTGTGGGTAATGTGTTGTCTAATCGGAATAACACCGTGCCTGTACCGCCTTTACTTGCCCCTTTATTGGGGGGGTATATTGAGGATGTAAGCAAAGTTCAGGCGAGTGATTACGAAGTGTTTTATGACGGTGCGGATTATCAGATTACCCGCCAGTCTGATGGCCAGCGCACCATGATTACCGGTGCGCAGTTCACGGATAATGCCAGCTCTCTCAGTATTGATGGATTGCGTCTTCGTTTTTCACAGGGCGCACCAAGTAGCGGCGATCGCTTTATGGTTCAGCCTTTTGCTGGCTTTAGCCGTGGCATGGCGATCAAACCTACTGATCCGCGCGTGTTGGCCGCTGGTGTGGCTATTATTTCGGATACCCAGCGCACGAATACAGGTACGGGTAAAATTGGCCAGGTTGCTGTGGATACGCCGTCTGCGCTCACGACGACGGCGGCAGCGAACCCTGCATTAAAAAATCTGGTGGATATTACGTTTACTACACCCACCACTTACACCCTTACCGATACCGTTACAGGGTCGGTTTCTGCCCCGGCAACTTATACAGCAGGGCAGACTATTTCATTGAATGGCTGGAATGTAAAAATTGACGGGCAGCCAGCGCAAGGGGATAAATTTTCGATTAAACCGGGTACAGCTCAAGATGCTGACGGGCGAAATGCTTTGAAATTGGGCGAATTACAAAGCCGTAAAATTATTGATGGGAATCGCTCTAATTATCAGGAAGCGTACGGGCAGATGGTGGCGGTGATTGGTGCAAAAACCAATGAAGTGAATATTATGTCTACGGCTCAAACTGAGGTGCTGAAACAAGCCGAAATCTCTCGTGATTCTGTTTCGGCGGTGAATCTGGATGAAGAAGCGGCTAATTTATTGCGCTATCAGCAGGCTTATCAGGCCTCCAGTAAAGTGATTCAAATTGCTCAGCAAGCTTTTGATGCCATTGTGCGGATTGGTGGTTAAGGCGGCGTTATTGCGGCCTACCGGTATTTATAAGGAATAAATAGCATGCGTATTGCAACGACCACCATTTATAAGCAGGGCGCTGCTGAGTTGCAGCGGCATCAGAGTGTGCAAGCAAAGTTGCAAAATCAATTGTCAACGGGACGGCGCGTGCTGACACCGGCTGATGATCCTATTTCATCGGCAAAAGCCTTAGACGTGATGCAGGCCAAAGAGCTGAATGATCAATATGCCGTGAATAGTAAAACGGCCGATTCAGCCATGCGCCTGTCTGAAGCTACCATGCAGCAAGTAACCGAGCTATTGCACGATATTTATTCTCTGGCGGTGAAAGCGGGCAATCCTTCGCAAACCGTTGCAGAAAAAAAGCTGCTTGATTCAGAGTTGCAGGGTCAGTACAAGCAAATGATAAGTCTTGCCAATGCAACCGATGGCACCGGCTCCTATCTTTATTCCGGTTTTAAGGGCACAACACAGCCTTTTACTGAAACATCATTTGGCAATGTGCAATATTTTGGGGATGACGGGCAGCGTCAGATGCAGATTTCTGGCTCCCGGCAGATTCCTGTGTCTGAATCGGGCTATCAGATGTTCCAGGCAGCCCGCACAGGTAACGGTAGTTTTGTGAGCTCGGCAAATGGCGTCGCGCCGGGCAATAGTGGCAGCGGTGTGATTAGTCCCGGCGAAGTGGTTGATTTAAACAAGTGGAATGACCCCACTCATTCGCAAAAATTTAAAGTTGAATTCCAATCCGTGAATGATCCGGCTAATCCGGGTAAACCACTGATTAGTTATGATTTAATTGATAATCAGCCTTTTCTTGCGGATGGAGTGACGGCGAATACCAATTTTAATAAATCAATTGTGGATGGTTATGATTACACCGCTGTGCCTGTCAGACCGGCTATTCCCGGTACGCTGAATAATTACCCCCGGGCCTATTTGCCAGGCGGGGATATTGAGTTTAAAAAAATCGCGAGTGATCCTATCGCAATGCCTGCGTGGGATTACGGCATTAAGATGAATGTCACAGGCAAACCCAGTGTGGTGATTGGCGCGCTGGGTAGCAATGCTACGCCAACCGGGTCGGTGTCTAGCGGTACTTTGGATTCATTTAATATTGATCCCAGCCGGAATAATGGCGATATTTTTCAAACCATGAAGGTGTTTTCTGATGCTTTGAATGCGTATCAGACTAGCCCAACAGGTATGGCTAATTTTCAGAATCAGCTGAATTCTGTTTTGCAAAATACCAGCAATATGCTGACTAATGTGCTGTCGTCCCAGGGAAGTATGGGGGCGCGGATGGTTGAAACGCAGTCGGTGCAAAACACCAATGGCGATCTTAAAGTGCAGTATGGGCAAACATTATCCGGCTTACAGGATTTGGATTATGCCGAGGCACTGAGTGATTTCTCTCTTACCCAGACGCTGCTTGAGGCTTCGCGCAAATCTTTTTCACAAGTGCAAGGCTTGAGTTTGTTTCAGTACATTAGTTAATCAGTGAAGGCGAGGCTTGTGTGCCTCGCCTATTCTGAGGCTGGTGATTATCCCCGTAGACATCTCGTCACTGACTCCCTGTATCATCTGGCCTATGGCTAAAATCCGATCTTCTTTTATTTGTCAGCTCTGTGGTTCTGCGTCTCCCAAATGGCAAGGGCAATGCCCCGGCTGCGGCGAGTGGAATACCCTGCAAGAGGGCGTGGCAGAGACCGCGCCCGCTACTCGCTTTCAGTCTTTGGCGGCTGATGGCGCAATTCACCAGCTCATTGATGTAGAAGCCGCAGAAATCCCCCGAATTGCAACGGGCATGGCCGAGCTTGATCGTGTATTGGGTGGTGGTCTGGTGCCCGGTGGCGTGGTGCTGATTGGGGGTGATCCCGGTATTGGTAAATCAACGCTCTTGCTGCAAGCCATGACTTTGCTTGCGGCTGAACGGCCGGTTTTGTATGTGTCGGGTGAAGAATCCCCACAACAAATCGCCCTGCGTGCCAAACGCTTGGGTTTGCCTGCCGGTAAAGTAGCGCTTTATGCTGAAATTGGCTTAGAAAAAATTTTGCTGGCACTCGAAAAAGTCGGCCCGCAAGTCGCGGTGATTGACTCGATTCAAACGGTTTATTCTGAGGCGCTGACTTCTGCTCCGGGCAGCGTGGCGCAGGTGAGGGAATGTGCTGCGCAGCTCACACGCTATGCCAAGCGCACAGGTACAACTATCTTTTTGGTGGGGCATGTAACGAAAGATGGTGCCATTGCCGGGCCGCGTGTGCTTGAGCATATTGTCGATGCGGTGCTTTATTTTGAAGGTGATACGCACTCCAGTTTTAGACTGATTCGTGCGATAAAAAATCGATTTGGCGCCGTGAACGAGTTGGGCGTGTTTGCAATGACCGATAAAGGCCTGCGCGAAGTGTCTAATCCTTCGGCTCTATTTTTGTCGCAGCATAAGGAGCCCGTGCCGGGAAGTTGCGTTTTGGTGACGCAAGAGGGGACACGGCCCTTACTAGTGGAGATTCAGGCGCTTGTGGATGATTCACACTCGCCTCAGCCTAAGCGTTTGGCGGTGGGGGTTGAGCAAAATCGTCTAGCCTTGCTGCTGGCGGTATTACATCGCCACGCAGGGATCGCTGCATTTGATCAGGATGTATTTATTAATGCGGTGGGCGGTGTGCGGATTGCCGAGCCTGCGGCAGACTTAGCGGTTTTATTGGCAATTGTGTCTTCTTTAAAAAACCGCCCGCTACCAGAAAAATTAGTTGTATTTGGTGAGGTAGGGCTGGCGGGCGAAGTGAGGCCAGTACAAAGGGGGCAGGAGCGCTTGCGTGAGGCGGCTAAGCTGGGCTTTACCCACGCGATCGTGCCTAAAGGCAATCGCCCCCGGCAAAGTATTGAGGGCATGACGGTGACGCTGGTTGAGCGTTTAGACGAGGCGGTTAACGCGGCTCTGTAAGTTTTCTAGTACAATGGGCTTGAAAAAGATCAGTTCGCCCACATCAATTAAACATTGCTGGCTACTTCTTCCTTCGTCTAGGATTTGATAAGTCTAGTCTTTGAATGAACCCCATTCCCCCCATGCTGGAGATTTTAATATGAGTGAACATATCGCACAGGTTACAGATGCCACGTTTGATGCTGAAGTATTGCAAGCGCAAGGCCCTGTTTTGGTTGATTATTGGGCTGAATGGTGCGGCCCGTGCAAAATGATTACTCCTATTTTGGAAGAAGTAGGCGCTGAATATGCAGGTCGCCTGAAAGTGACTAAGCTTAATATTGATGAAAACCAAGCCACTCCGCCTAAATACGGCATTCGCGGCATCCCAACACTGATGTTGTTTGTGGGCGGTGAAGTGAAGGCAACAAAGGTAGGCGCGTTGTCAAAATCGCAACTCACTGCATTTCTTGATAGTAATATTTGACAGCACTAAGTAAACCCATATAGGCTTATGGGTATTCAACTGGGCCAGCCGGATATTCTTTTCGGCCCGCCCAGTATATTAAATTCTATTTTTCCCTTCCTGATTTACTCAAGCGCGCCCTCCCTATGCACCTGTCTGATTTAAAACACCTCCACGTTTCCGAACTTGTTGATATGGCTACGTCTTGCGAAATCGACGGTGCAAACCGGCTGCGTAAGCAAGATCTTGTTTTTGCCATTCTGAAAACCAAGGCCAAGAAAGGCGAGAGCATTTATGGCGATGGAACGCTGGAAGTGTTGCCCGATGGTTTTGGTTTTTTGCGAAGCCCGGATACTTCTTATCTGGCTGGCCCTGATGATATTTATGTCAGCCCAAGCCAGATTCGCCGCTTTAATCTGCATACTGGCGATACCATTGATGGTGAAATTCGCACGCCTAAGGATGGCGAGCGCTACTTTGCCTTGGTTAAAGTCGATAAGGTTAATGGCGAATCGCCTGAAAATGCCAAGCATAAAATCTTATTCGAAAACTTAACGCCGTTATTTCCGAATAAGCGTTTGCATCTTGAGCGTGATATTCGCGCCGAAGAAAACGTCACTGGCCGTATCATTGATTTGATCGCTCCTATCGGTAAAGGCCAACGCGCATTATTAGTTGCGCCGCCCAAAACTGGTAAAACGGTGATGTTGCAGCATATTGCCCATGCGATTAGTGCCAATCACCCGGAAGTGATGCTGATTGTGCTCCTGATTGACGAGCGCCCTGAAGAAGTAACCGAAATGCAGCGCTCAGTGAAGGGCGAAGTGGTTTCTTCTACTTTTGATGAGCCAGCAACTCGCCACGTACAAGTGGCAGAGATGGTGATCGAAAAAGCCAAGCGTCTTGTTGAGCATAAAAAAGATGTAGTGATTTTGCTGGATTCGATTACCCGTCTGGCTCGTGCCTACAATACCGTCGTGCCAGCCTCAGGCAAGGTACTGACTGGTGGTGTGGATGCGAACGCATTGCAGCGTCCTAAGCGCTTTTTTGGTGCCGCACGTAATATCGAAGAAGGCGGTAGCTTAACGATTATTGCTACGGCATTGATCGATACCGGTAGCCGTATGGATGACGTGATTTACGAAGAATTCAAAGGTACGGGTAATAATGAAATCCACCTTGATCGTCGTATGGCAGAAAAGCGTACTTATCCAGCACTCAATGTAAATCGCTCTGGTACTCGCCGCGAAGAATTGCTGATTCAGCAAGATCAATTACAAAAGATTTGGGTTCTGCGCAAATTACTTTATCCAATGGATGATTTGGATGCGATGGAATTCTTGTTAGATAAAATCAAAGGCACCAAGAATAATATGGATTTCTTTGATTCGATGCGTCGATAAACACATACAGCGCGGCTTGTTCAAACTGCGCTTTTGTGCGATGATCTCGTTTTTATGGCTAGTGTTGGCACAACCCCAGCACGCTAACAAATAAAGGGAAGTAAAATGAAAGATGGTATTCACCCAGAATATAAAGACGTTGTGTTTCATGACGCAGCGGCTGATTTCAAATTTATGAGCCGTTCTACTCTGACTGCTAAGCAAACTATCGTTTGGACTGACGGTAAAGAGTACCCACTGGTTAAGCTGGATATTTCTTCGGAATCACACCCATTCTACACCGGCAAACAAAAGATCGTGGACACTGCTGGCCGTATCGACAAGTTCCGTCAAAAATACAGCATGTACGGCAGCAAGGAATAATTGTTCCTGCGCAGTATCTGAAAAAGGCAGCCGCGCGCTGCCTTTTTTGCATTTAAATATTGGCTTCAAAAATTCAATAAACTTTATTGAATTCCTGCTGGTCTTGGGTAAATACCATGTTGACTTATATTCCTCCTCTTGAGCGTGAGCCGCTGCCTGCTGGTACAGAAAAGCCTTGGCTGCTACTGCTGCTTTGTTTGGTCTGGTTGCTGCCAGGCCTGATTGGCCATGATCCTTGGAAGCCGGATGAGGTTGAAACGGCGGCAGTGATTCAGCAGTTTATGCATGGGGCTTATTGGTCGGTACCACAGTTTGCTGGCCAGCCTTATTTAGAGCATGCCCCTTTGTATTATTGGACCGCTGCCTTATTGGCTTGGCCTTTGCAAAAGCTGGGGATGGCAGTGCACGATGCGGCCCGTTTAACGACGGGCATTTGGATGGCGCTCGGTTTATGGGGCGTGGGCATGGCAGGCCGAGAGCTGTATGGCCGCCGCTATGGCCGCGTGGCTGTGATTACCTTGATTGGCTGCATTGGTTTGATTATCTGGGGGCATCATCTTTCCCCGCAAGTTTTAGTGCTGGCTGGTTTTTCATGGCATATTTATGCGCTTGCCTACGCACTCCGCCAGCCGCTACGTGCTGGGTTTGTGTTGGGAATCGCTTGGCTGTTACTGCTTCTGGGCGGAAACTGGGCTGAGTTTATTCTGGCGCTTGCATCGGCTTTGCTGCTGTTTCTATTTAAGCCTTGGCGAAATACTTCTTATGGTGTGAGTTTACTGTCTGCCTTGGTGATCGCTGTTCCGCTGAGTGCAATCTGGCCTATCGATCTTTATCAGCATGCCCGCCCGGTTTTTGATTTATGGATTAATCAATATGCCTTAGGCCCATTTGGCGGGCTGGCTGATTTTAAAGCGTTTCATGCTTTTGGCTTTTTTTCATCCATCGTATTGTGGTTTGCTTGGCCAGCTTTGCCTCTGGCAATTTGGGGTTTATGGGCGAATCGTCGCCAGCTGATTCAGCCAAAGATGCTATTGCCCAGCGTGTTGCTACTATTGCATGTGCTTTGGTTTGTGATGGCAGGTGATGCTCGTGAATCGCATGCGCTGATTGTTTTACTGCCTTTATCGATTCTGGCGGCTAGCGGAGTAGATGATCTGCGCCGAGGTGCAGCTCAGGCGCTCAATTGGTTTGGCATGATGACTTTTGGCCTGTTTACGGGCTTGCTCTGGCTAGGCTGGTTGGCTGTGCATACCGGAGTGCCTACTGGAATGGCAAGAACGCTGCGTGAGGCAAGCCCGGCTTATATTGCGCAGTGGGGTTATCTGGGTTTGATTTTTGCGCTGTGCTTAACGGTAATCTGGTGCTTTGTGATTGCACGTAAACGCCCGCCAGGGCGCTTGGCGGTGACGAACTGGGCGTGTGGTGTGGCTTTGGTTTGGGGGGTGCTGATTAGCTTGTGGCAGCCTTGGCTGGATGCTCAAAAAAGCTATCGGGCGGTTTCCTATTCTTTGCGTGATGCCATGCAAGAGCGCAAGGATTGTATCGATGGGCGCAATATCCCTTCAGCTCCTCTTGCGTCATTTGAGTATTTTGCCGGGATTACCCTGAAGCAGGGGGCTAAAGCGGAGTTGTGTTCTTTGCGGATGACCATTGGTGGCGAGCCATTGGGCAGCACCGTGTTATGGCGTGGTAATCGCGCGGGGGAGCATAAAGAGTCTTTTGCTTTGATTACGGTGCAATAAGCAAAAAAGGATCGCTTACATAAGTAAGCGATCCTTTAGATATTTTATTTTTTTATAGCGATGATTGTTTTTGTGTGTTTTTATCAATGCTTTTTGCGTGTGCTGCTGTTTCTTCGATCACTTTGCGCCGAACGTAGAAAAAAATATACGCAGCCATTCCCAGAATAAATAGAATAGTAAATAAGCTTAATAAGCCAATATCAGAAGTAAACAGCGCTTGCAGAGGTGTGTTTTCCATGATGATCGCCATGTGTTTATATAATGCTATATAAATGCAAAGCGTTGTTCTGGGTATTGATGAAAATCAAGCTTTTTATGTCTTTATCATTTTTTGTGCTTATTCGGCGATTTTGCTGTAAATAACCGTTTGATTTCTACCCTCGTTTTTTGCTTGATAAAGTGCCAGATCTGCTCGCTTAAGGATGCGATCAAGCTTATCATCGTCGGCGCAGAGTATGCTTAGTCCGATACTGGCAGTGAATTGCAGCGTTTGCTCGTTTGCTAATGAAATACGCTGTGCTTCAATGCGCTGACGCAAGCGCTCTGCAACCGGGTAGCCTTTTTCTAAATCCGTTTCGGGTAATAAAATGGCAAATTCCTCACCGCCAATTCGGCCAATAATATCGATATCCCGCAATGTGGTGCGACAAAGCTCGGCTAGGCTTTGAATCGCTTTATCACCAATATCATGCCCCCAGTTATCATTAATATGCTTGAAGTGATCAATATCGAGCATGATCACAATGAGTGGCTGCTGATTACGTTTGGCACGTGCAATTTCATGATTTGCGCGTTCGGTAAAATAAGCACGATTAAATAAGCCAGATAAGCTATCAATTGTGGCTTTATGTTGCAGATCGGCTTCCATTTGTTTTTTGCTGGTGATATCGCTGATACCAATCATAAGCGTAGTGATGTGGTTGGTTTCATGCATCGACATTGAAAGATTACCCCAAAAGGGTTGGCCATCTTTACGTTGCAGCATGACTTCAATATTGTGCTGGCATTGTCCTTGTTGAATTTTTTGAACCTGTTCCATAAACATCGGTTTGGATTTATATAATTCAAAAGCGCGTTGCGATAAAGCGCCTGCCTGTGTTTGGTCAAATAATTCTGCGGCCTGATGATTGATATAAGTAATAAAGTAATCCGGCATACGGGCAAGCACGATGGCCACAGGACTGGTTTCAATCATTTGCCTGAAACGTGCCTCGCTTGCATTTAAGTGTTTTTCTTTTTTATGCAGATTTTGAGTTAAACGATGTGATCGCCAAAAGAAATAACACATCAGCAAAGCCATAATCAGTAGAGTTCCACCGCCTAGTAAGTAATACAGGGTGTTGTTTCGCCAAAGTAATAAATAATCGTCGGATGAGGCATTCACAATCACAATAAAAGGAGTGTCTTTTATTAAATGATAGCTGCTGATGCTTTGGGTGGGGCTGATGTGGTTAACTAATATTTTACTTTCTTTACCTGCGAGCAAATCTTTGATGCCTGCCTCGTCTAAGGGTAAGGCGAGCGCATTGGGTGGGTATTTTGCAAGGATGTTTTTATTTTGATCGATGAGCTGAATGCTGCCGTGCTTTCCTAAAGGGAGGGCACTTAATAAACCATCTAAATAGCTGCGGGTCATGCTGGCGACAATTAATCCGGAAAATTCAGCAGTAAGCGATTCAACCCGCCTTGCGACAACAATGCCTGTATTCTGGCTATGGCTGGCAAGGCGAGCATAAATTCGCTCTTGATAGCGATTGTTACGAATTAGCTGAAAATAAGCATCGTCCATTAATTGCCCGTGGCCGGGTGTATCTAGCGCACGATGGGTGATACTGCTATTGCTGCTCACGAGGACGATATTGTCCGCTTGGTGAACTTGAAGTAGTTTATCTAATAAAATATTTTGTAATTCTGCATTGCGGCTGTCGCCTTGCTCTGCATTGAGAAGGTCTTGAGGGCTGATCCGATCGCTTAAATCTTTAAGAACAATATCTATTTCTCTTAATGCGCTGCTAATTTGATTGGCTACTTCGCTGGATTGGTGAGTAACGTTCAAACGGGTGCGTTGCACCTCAATCCTGTAAGAGCTATTGACTTGATAGGCAAGAATAAAAATCATCCCCAGGCCAAAAAGCATGGCAAGCAGGGTGATAAAAGCAGATTGGCGAGTGGTCCAGTTCATGGCGTGGGCGGCAACGATCTGCCGCCCTAATCCTCAATGATTAGTCGCGGAAGTTTTGGTACTGTAATGGAAAATCAGTAATTGATTTACGCATGAATGCGATTACTTCTTGCAAAATATCACGCTTGGCACCCGTTACACGCACGGTATCGCCTTGAATGGCGGTTTGTACTTTTAGCTTTTCATCTTTAATCAGCTTGATGATTTTTTTTGCTAAGTCTTGATCAATCCCTGCCTTGATTTTCATTTCTAGTTTTACTTTATTACCAGAAATTTTTTGCACTTCGCCGCTTTCTAAGCGCTTGCTACTATCAGCTTCTTTTTTCTCTAACGCAGGGAATAAAATATCTTTAATCTGATCGAGCTGCGCATTGGAATCGCCATGCAGAGTGATGGTTTCGTCTTTTTCGTTTAAATCAACTTTGGCGCTGGTGCCTTTAAAGTCAAAGCGATTGTTGATCACGCGTTCAACCGCATCAATCGCATTCTTGAGGGCAACCATATCGAGTTCGGAGCTAATGTCGAAAGAAGGCACAGGCTTCTCCTTTTTGTAAGTAGTTAATTAAATTTATTTGGTATTTTGCGGTTTAAGCAAAATGACAAACGTAATGCAGTGTTTCCAGTGCTTCAATGCTAAAGCTGGAGTTAGCGGGTACGTGAAAGCTTTGACCTGCAGTATAGGGGGTGGGCTCAGATTCACCTGCCTGTTTTACATGGCAAAGACCCGCTACGATTTCCATGATTTCTGCTGCGCCTGTATTGAAAGTCAGCGTCGATGGCAAAATAACGCCGACGGTTTTCTTTTCGCCATTTGCTAAAATCAGCGTGTGCGATATGCATAGACCGTCGAAATAAACATTGCCTTGCTTAAGTACAGATACATTATCAAATTGTGACATAGAGAATTCTCTTTATTTTTGAATGACTTCGGTGAGCACTGTTTTAATAATAAAGCCGAATACGCCGAACCCCAGTGTGAAAAATAAAACCAAGGAGCCGTATTTCCCCGCTTTAGAATCCGCTGCTAATCGATAAATGATAAAGCCCATATAAATGATGAGGCCGGTACAGAGGATAGACACCGATAGTGTGGTGAATGTTTCCTCAGACATATTTTGAAGCGCCTCAAGCATGATGGTTTCCTTTGACGAACAAAGCCGGCTCGTAGCCGGCTTTGTAAAATAACGGTAAGCTTACTTACGTAGTTTGGCGGCAATTCTCATGCGTAGTGCATTGAGTTTAATAAAGCCTGCTGCATCTGCTTGATTATAAGCCCCGCCGTCGTCTTCAAAGGTGGCAATGTTGGCATCAAAGAGTGATTCTTTAGAATCACGGCCCACCACAATCACATTCCCTTTGTAGAGCTTAACGCGCACCCAGCCATTTACATGGGTTTGGCTTGCATCAATCATGCTTTGCAGCATCAGGCGCTCTGGTGCCCACCAGTAGCCGTTATAAATCAGGCTGGCGTATTTAGGCATCAGCTCGTCTTTAAGGTGAGCCACTTCCCGATCAAGGCAGATCGATTCAATGGCGCGGTGCGCCTTGAGCATAATGGTGCCGCCAGGGGTTTCGTAGCAGCCACGGCTCTTCATGCCCACAAAGCGGTTTTCAACGAGATCAAGACGGCCGATGCCGTGCTTGCCACCGAGTTTATTCAGTGTGGCTAATACCGTGGCTGGGCTCATCTTCACGCCATTAATGCCGACGATATCGCCTTGCTCGTACTCAAGCTCTACATACTCAGCCGCATCCGGTGCTTTTTCCGGGCTAACCGACCATAACCACATGTCTTCTTCTGGCTCGGCGGCTGGGTTTTCCAGCACTTGGCCTTCGTAAGAGATATGCAGCAGATTGGCGTCCATTGAGTAAGGGCTGCCGCCATTTTTTTTCTTGGCAATATCCATGCCGTGCTTTTCAGCGTAATCCAGCAGCTTTTCACGGCTGTTTAAATCCCACTCACGCCACGGTGCAATCACTTTAATATCTGGACGCAGGGCGTAATAGCCCAGCTCGAAGCGGACCTGATCATTGCCCTTGCCGGTGGCGCCATGGCTGACAGCATCTGCGCCGGTCAAATTAGCAATTTCAATTTGGCGCTTGGCAATCAGCGGGCGGGCAATCGAGGTGCCCAGTAGGTATTCGCCTTCGTAAACCGTGTTGGCGCGGAACATCGGGAATACAAAGTCACGCACAAATTCTTCGCGCAAATCATCAATAAAAATATTTTCTGGCTTAATGCCAAATTGCACCGCTTTTTGGCGGGCAGGCTCAAGCTCTTCGCCTTGGCCCAGGTCTGCGGTAAATGTCACCACTTCGCATTGATATGTATCTTGCAGCCACTTCAGAATTACCGAGGTATCGAGGCCACCGGAGTAGGCAAGAACCGCTTTTTTTACATCAGACATGAGAACTCCAAGAAGGGAGAAAGGCAAGGATTAGTGAATAAGAGCAAGCCGCGCACCAAAACTGATGAAAAGTACACCGGTTAGGCGAGCTAGCCAGCGGCCCAGCCACTGTTTGCCTGCTAGCCGCCGAGAAAGGCCAGCGCCAGCAAAAATTAAAAAGGTCAGATAAGCCAAACTTACGGCTTGTACGATCATGCCAAGTACTACAAACGTGAGCGGAACCCGATCATAAGTCGGATCCACAAACTGGGGGAAGAATGCCATAAAAAATAATATAGCTTTCACATTTACCAGTGAAATTGAGAGTGCCTGCTTAAAAATATGACTGGATGGCACTTCAATAGGGGTACTGCTTGTTGCCTGCGGTTTGGCAAGCAGCATTTTCAAACCCATCCAAGCTAAATACGCTGCACCTGCATAGCGAACCATATCAAAGGCTGCCGGATGAGTGCGCATTAAAGAAGCAACACCAACGCTGGCTAATAGCATCAGGATAAAATCGCCCGTTACAATACCTGCCGCAGCGGCATAGCCTGCGCGCACGCCTTGTTTGGCCGCAACAGAAAGTGCAAAAATGGAATTGGGCCCCGGCAATAAGATAATAAAAATAGTGCCGAGTAAATAGCTGCTTAAATCGGTAATGCCAAACATTAAGGGTGATCCTGTATCACGGGGCTGGAGATAAGCAGTTTGTGCCCATTTCTGGGTAATAAGCTTACTTAATCCTCTACTTTACCGAGTAATAGGTATTCAATCACTGCTTTTTGTGTGTGCATACGATTTTCTGCTTCATCCCAGACTACCGATTGTGGGCCATCGATCACTTCCGGGTCGACTTCTTCGCCGCGATGTGCAGGCAGGCAGTGCATAAACATGGCATTTGCCTTGGCTTGCAGCATCACTTTTTCACTGACTTTATAGTGCAAAAAGTCTTTTCTGCGCTGCAATGTTTCGCGCTCAAAACCCATCGAGGTGCAAACGTCAGTGCTGACGATATCGGCATCTCTGGCGGCTTGATACGGATCATAAAAGGTTTCGAAATGCTCGGCACCGTATCTCTGGCCGTCTAAAACCGTCATTTCATAGCCGCGCGGGCAGGCTTGGTTGAGTTTGAAGTTGAATATTTTCGCTGCTTGCAGCCAAGTGCGGGAGATATTGTTGCTGTCCCCAATCCAAGCCACGGTCTTGCCTTCGATCGAGCCATTTTTTTCGATATAAGTAAAAATATCGGCCAAAATCTGGCATGGATGATATTCATTAGTCAGCCCGTTAATGACAGGGACTAAAGAATTATCGGCAAAGCGCTCAACAATGCTTTGCTCAAAAGTGCGAACCATTACGATATTGGTCATGCGGCTAATCACTTTAGCTACATCTTCGATGGGCTCGCCGCGACCTAACTGAGTGTCTTTGGATTGCAAAAACATCGCATGGCCACCGAATTGCGCCATGCCCGCTTCAAAAGAAACACGGGTGCGGGTGGATGATTTTTCAAAAATCATGGCCAAAACTTTACCAATCAGGGGCTGATAAAGCTCGCCTGCGGCCAGTTTTGCTTTAAGAATGGCAGCGCGTTTGAATAGGTAATCGTATTCTTCGCGGGTGAAATCAGTGAATTGCA
This sequence comes from Janthinobacterium sp. B9-8, assembly GCF_000969645.2. Classification (NCBI taxonomy): domain Bacteria; kingdom Pseudomonadati; phylum Pseudomonadota; class Betaproteobacteria; order Burkholderiales; family Oxalobacteraceae; genus Janthinobacterium; species Janthinobacterium sp. B9-8. The sequence goes on along the minus strand of NZ_CP014222.1, from coordinate 2,167,271 downwards.
GATAATGGCGCATAGGGAACAGTCCGAATGGGCTGCCGCTTCAAAAAAGATAAATCTTAGTGTGCTCAAAGCTCTGATCCACTGTGCTCTGCACAATTTCTTACAGGTTTTCGATGCTACACCATGATTTTTTATGCAGGCTATGCAGCTTTCATTTTTGAAACGGGTTGAGCCACTTTGAGAAAAAACAACCATTATTCAACCGTTTGCAGGCGGCTGGCAAGCTTTGTCAGCGTCTTATTGTTTTATCTGTGGCGTCTGATCTGCAAGTGTTTGAGAATTTCTAAGGCAGCAGTTTGGCCTGCGATGGTATAATCTGGTAGATATTCCACCATTAAATACGCTGTTGTTAAAATGATCTGCAATCCATACGAAATCATTATTCAGGGCATTACCAGTAATGGGCGTGAATTTCGGCCCAGCGACTGGGCTGATCGCTTGTCTGGCATCTTAAGCACATTTGGCGTTGATCAAAAGCTTTCTTACGCCCCTTTTGTTCGCCCTATGGTGCACGACAATGTTCGTTGTGTGGCTGTGGACAAACAGCTTGAAAAAATCGATCCGCGTGTCTTCGAATTCCTCATGACCTTTGCCCGCGACAATGATTTACGCATTGTAGATTGCCGCTCCTTGCTGAGTGAGCATTACGCGGATAAACCCGCAGAATAAACGCGATTGTGGCAGCCAGACCTTGTCTGGCTGCATCTTCCTTGCGCGCTTTCCCTCCCTTGATGCCAATCTTTGCATGTTTTGCTGCGGCTATTGGCTTGTTTGATGCACTAAAAATAGTGTGAATCTTTTGATTCCTGTGATGATTGGCTTGTTGCGTTGCACCAAGAGCGTCTATGCTGAATTAATTGCTTGTTTGCTGTTGATTAATCAGTCAGTTAGCAAGATTGGCTGATGATCTAACTGGCTCCGGGTACGGCCATTTTCAATTGATATGAAAGGTGTGTTATGAGACTGAAAGATAAAGTTGCGATTATCACAGGTTCCGCCAGCGGAATTGGCCAGGCCACAGCGATTAAGTTTGCCACAGAAGGCGCCAAAGTGGTGGTGTGTGATGTGAACCAGAGCGGTATTGATGCCGTCGTTTCCAGCCTTGTACAAAGTGGCGCAGTGGCGGTAGGGTACGTGGTGGATGTGACCAATAAAACCCAGATTGCTGAAATGGTGGCGGCGGTTAAGGCGCAATTTGGTCGCATCGATGTGCTGGTGAATAACGCAGGCATTGTGCAAGACGCACAACTGATCAAAATGACCGAAGATCAGTTTGATCGCGTGATCGATATCAATCTGAAAGGTGTTTATAACTGCGCCCGCGCCGTGGTTGATACCATGGTAGAGCAGGGCAGTGGTGTGATTTTGAACGCCTCATCGGTGGTGGGCGTATATGGCAATTTTGGCCAGACTAATTATGCGGCAGCTAAATTTGGGGTGATTGGTTTTGTAAAAACATGGGCCAAAGAGCTGGGTAAGAAAGGCATTCGCGCTAATGCAGTTTGCCCCGGCTTTGTAGCCACACCGATCCTGAAAGCCATGCCAGAAAAAGTGATTCAAGCGATGGAAGAGCGTGTGCCAATGAAACGCATGGCCCAGCCCGAAGAAATCGCCAATGTGTATGCGTTTTTAGCCAGCGATGAAGCCAGCTATATCAACGGTGCAGCGATTGAAGTAACGGGAGGGTTGACGTTGTAAATTTGGAACCCCCTAAATTCTGTAGACACGGAGAACACCGAGGGGATAAAGAGAGGACACGGAGAAAACCAAATATTTAGTTTTCTCCGTGTCCTCTGTGTTCTTCGTTTTGCTCCGTGTCTACAGAATTTTTTGATTTACCCCAGCGTTTTGCCGCTTAGTTTTTTGACGACCATCATCAGTTCATCAATGGCCGCATCTCCTTCCCCATCTTTAATCGCTTGTGCCACGCAGCCATGAGCATGGTTTTCCAGTAGCTGCATGGCGACTGAGTCCATGGCTGATTTTATGGCCGAGATTTGCGTCAGCACATCTACGCAGTATCTATCCTCATCAACCATTTTAATCACGCCACGTACCTGACCTTCAATGCGATTGAGCCGAGAGAGCAGTTTTTGCTTGCCCGGCTGAATCACTTTTGGCCCTTCATCTGGGGTGTAGCAATCAGACAAGCTCAAAGCCCGCTCCTTCAATGGCGTCACTCAAGGTGTCAGTCGAAGTAAGGGCCGCGTTGTGATCCACTTTAGCAATCCCGCTTTCTAAATCAATGGTCACATGGCTCACTCCGGGCAGAGCGCTTAATACGCTGGTTAAAGTACGTACACAACCCATACAAGTCATGCCTTCAATTTTAAGTGTGCTGTGTTCCATTTTCTTGCTCCATTCAAAATGTATAAAAAAACCTAAGTTCTGTAGGCGCAGAGCCAAAGAGAGAGCACAGAGCACGCAGAGAAAACTTGGTATTAGGGCATGGCGAAAAATAGCTGCCTGGCTAGGAAAACCGTCATCCCCGAGTGTTTTTATCGGGGATCCAGTAACGCTGCTGGATTCCCGCCAAAGGCATGCGGGAATGACGGTGTTTTGGGTACAGGAAGTTAATCACGGCCAAACTCTTAGGCTTCTTTGTGCTCTGCGTTTTTGTAAAAAACAAATTACATTTTCGTTGTGTTGGTTTTCTCTGTGCGCTCTGTGCGCTCTGTGTTCTCCCTGATCTCTGTGTCTATAGGTTTAATGATTTTGTTGGGGGTGACTTTTCCAGCGCCTCAGTAGCAGCGAATTACTCACCACCGAAACCGAGCTCAGCGCCATCGCAGCTCCGGCTAATACAGGGTTGAGCAGGCCGATGGCTGCCAGCGGTATGCCAAGCGTGTTATAGAAAAACGCGAAGAATAAATTCTGGCGGATTTTTTTTATGGTGGCGCGCGATAGTGCAATCGCGTCGCTGACCGCCAGCAAATCGTTATGCAATAGGGTGATATCGGCCGCTTCGATTGCCACATCGCTGCCTGCGCCCATGGCAAAGCTAACTGCTGCAACGGCGAGTGCAGGGGCGTCGTTTACACCATCGCCAACCATCGCTACTACCTTATTTTGCTGCTGAATAAACGCAGCCTTGTCTTGTGGGCGCATTAAGGCTTGGTGCTGGCGGATGCCACTGGCCTTGGCAATGGCGGCCGCGGTGGCGGGCTGATCGCCGGTGAGCATCACTACTTCAATGCCCATCTCGTGCAGGCGTTTGACTGCCTCCACCGAGCTGGCTCTGAGTGTATCGGCCAGTGCTAATTGTCCAAGCAAAAGGCCATTCTTGGAGATGCTCACCAGGGTATGCGGCTGGGTGTTTTTTTCTGGCATTTCACCCGCCCAGCTTGGAATGCCAACCTTAATTTCACTGCCATTGCTGAGCTTGCCCATTACGCCTTGCCCTGCTACGGCGACAAAGTCACTGATAGGCAAGAGTGGCAGAGTGTTGGCTGTTAGGATGGCATGGGCCAGCGGGTGTTCCGAGCCTTGCTCCAAGCTGGCTGCCAGCTGCAGCAATTCATCTTTGGAGATATCACTTTGCAAGCTGATGATCTCCACCACCTTGGCCTGCCCTGTGGTCAGTGTGCCGGTTTTATCGACCACCAGCATTTCAATCTTGCCCGCATGCTCTAGCGCTGTAGCATTCCTAAATAAAATACCCTGCTGCGCCGCACGGCCTATGCCGACTGATATCGCGGTGGGCGTGGCCAGCCCCAGCGCGCAAGGGCAGGCGATCACCAGCACAGCAACGGCATGGATTAGCGCGGTGACGGCGCTATCCCAGTACCAAAAACTCCCCAAAAAGGTAAACACGGCAATCGCGGTCACAATGGGCACAAAGATGCCGGAAATCTGATCGGCAAGGCGTTGGATCGGCGCTTTAGAGCCTTGAGCATGGGCCACCAGCCGCACAATTTCAGCCAGCTGTGTTTTGCTGCCGACACTGCTGGCCTTGATTTTAAGCATACCGCTGCTGTTTTTCGTAGCGGCAAATACCTTACTATCGAAGTTTTTTTCGACCGGCAAGCTCTCCCCCGTCAGCATGCTTTCATCGACTGCAGCCTGGCCCTCGATGACTACGCCATCGACGGGAATCACTTCGCCGTGGCGCACTATCACGATATCGCCGGGCTTGAGCTGGCCGATGGCTACGTCAATCAGTCCATCCGCCGTTTCTACCCTTGCGGTTTTAGGTTGCAGCTTTAAAAGCTCGCTAATCGCCCCCGATGTTTTCTTCTTGGCGCGGCTTTCCAGCCATTTTCCTGCCAACACCAGCGTAATAATCACCGCGCTGGCTTCAAAATATACGTGCTGCTCGTGCATGCCCATAATGGTAACGGCGGCGGATAGGCCATAGGCCATGGTGGTGCCCAGTGCCACCAGCACATCCATATTTGCCCCGCCACTTTTTAGCGCAAAAAACGCGCCGCGATAAAAGCGCCAGCCCAAAATAAATTGCACCGGCGTGGCCAGCAGCATTTGCAGCCAGCGCGGCAATAGCTCGGCGTGATCTGTGCTAAACATGCTTGCCATTAGCGGCAGGCTAAGCAGGGCGGCGATCAGCAGTGGCCAGCGCTCATCTTTTTCTACGCTAGCAGGGCTACTTGCCAGCTCGGCGGTGAACCCTGCGCGGCTGATGGTGGCAATTAGCGATTCGGCGGTGATAGTCGTGTCGCTACGGCTGATATGCGCAGTTTCAGTCGCAAAGTTAACCTCCGCAGCCACACCTGCCTGGCGATTAAGGATTTTTTCAATCCGCGCCGCACACGCTGCGCAGGTCATACCACCAAGGCGAAGTTGGATTTCTGAAGTCATTTTGCCCCTCCTGTCAGATACGATAATATACCCGTTAAGGGTATATTGGAAGACTTCGGAGCAGGGGTAATATTGCTCTTAGGGGGCGATTTGATTAGCGAATGATGGCTTCTGCTTGCAGATAAATAAGATACGCCGCCGTCGCCATCAGTAGACCACCCATGGTGAGATTAAAAAATCGCACTCGATTCCTGCTATTAAGAAAAACTGCAGCGCGATCACCAAGCAGCGCCCATGCAGAAAGCGATGCGTAGCAGATTAAAAAATAAATCAGAATAAAAATAATGAGTGGCTTAGCGCTATGGGCATTAGAAAATAGGGCAACCCCAGAAGCGCAGGCCATCCATGCTTTAGGATTAAGCCATTGCAATAAAAATCCTTGTAAAAATGTGGGCCTGTTTACTTTATGCAGTGCAATTTCTGGAGCAGAGAAGGCAATTTTATAGGCCATATAGCTGATAAAAATAGCGCCTATCCAACTTAGCGAGGTCAAAAAAATAGGGTAAGCGTTCATTAATTGAATAAACCCAAAGCCTACAAATATAAGTAATAAAGTAAAGCCAAAACTGGCCCCAGAAACGAAGGGAAGTGTTTGCCTAAATCCATGCTTGGCCCCAGAAGAAACAATGACCATATTGGCGGGGCCAGGTGAAATAGACATGGCGAGTGAAAACAAAATCATAGAAATGGTTAAGTGCATTGATTGCTCTCTTTTATGCAAATGAATTGTGTGGTTGATCAATTGAATAATCAGGCTGCTTAAATTGTCAGCGTGCTAAATACGCAGGATAAATCTGGCTTTTAGCACCGCTACTTCCCTTTGTGGATATGGACGCTATTTTTCATGGCTGCACGTTCACCATAAAAATGCAGCTGCCCACGACCTTCAATGAGCACTTTTCCCTTAGGCAGGGCAAGCTGTGTGCCTAGTTTTAATTCAAAATCTTCGCTTAAGCGATCGAGGGTTAGCCACCGCTCGCCTAATTCACAACTTAATTGGGCCGCATGGGCTAAATCGACCGCAAATAATTCACCTACTTGCAAGTTTAATCTTGGATAGGTGAACATATCTTTCATCTCTTTGGCATAATCAATTCACTATATCCAAGAATACCAAGTACGTTACTGATCAATTTTCAGCCTTTATGTGAGTAAAATTAACATGAGCCAATTGCCGCCCTTAGGGGCCTTACGTGCTTTTGAAGCGGTTGCACGCTTGGGTAGCGTGGTCAAAGCAGCAGAATCCTTACATGTCACGCACAGCGCAATTAGCCATCAATTACGTACGCTGGAAGACTTTTTGGGCTTGTCGTTATTTTTACGCGAAGGGAAAAAACTGCTGCTGACAGAAGAAGGGCGGATTTACGCGCTGCGGGTGAGGGGCGCTTTGGGGGATATGGCGGAGGCGACTCAGCGGGTACTGACTCGCCCTAGGCCGAATGACATCACGATTGGAGTTCTTCCTTCGTTTGCCTTGCACTGGTTGTTGCCACGCTTACCTGATTTTAAGGCGAAATATCCGCAATACACCATTAATCTTCGAGCGAGTTTGGGCTTTGAGGAAATGAATAATGGTCTGCTTGATTTAGCGATTCGTATGGGAAATGGCAATTGGGAGGGGCTGCAACAGCAGTGCTTAATGGATGAGTCGTTGCTTTTGGTGGCAGCTCCTCACTTTAGTCCCCGTCCTCAGACTGCTGCCGAAGTGCAAACGGCAGCGATTATCACCAACCCAGCCGTGCAATGGACTAACTGGTGCCAAGCTGCGGGTCTTGCAGATTGGCGGCCTAAGCCTCTATTTACGTATAACGACAGTAATTTAGAGATTGAAAGCGTGAAGCTGGGGCATGGCCTTGCGCTGCTGCGTCGATCTTTAGTGAGTGCGGCTATAAATGCAGGCAGCCTAGTGCAAATCACTGAGATAGAAGTCCCCTATCAATACGCTTATTGGCTGATTTGGCCAGAAAAAAGCAGCGCCAGCTGTAAATTAGCGGATTTCTCTGCTTGGATTATTGGGCAGGCCAGTGACTTTGTGAATGGGCGCAATCAGTGATTTGGGCTAGGGGGGCAGCCCCTAGCGATGTCCAAAGATGCTGCGCCGCATAGGCACGCCAAGGCTGCCATGCTTCGGCTCGGGTGCTGAGTTTGCATGGGCCCTCTAGTTGGGTGATGGCTTTGATGAGGGTGACATCGCTGGTGGGGAAGGCGTCGGGCTCTCGTAATTGACGCATGGCGATATATTGGGTGGTCCAGTCGCCGATGCCAGAAATGGCGAGTAGTTTGCTGCTGGCCTCAGCTGCGTTGCTGCCGCTGGTGAGTAAATCAGGCTCCGCTTCAAAGGCTGCGGCCAGCGCCCGGATAGTGTTGGTGCGGCTTTGTGGTATGCCTGTGAGATTTGCCTTGCTCAATAGGGCTGGAGTGGGGAAGACATGGCTTAAAGTGGGGTATTGCGCATCGGGTGTGGCTAATGGCTCACCATATTGCGCTACTATTTTGCTTGCCAGTTGAATGGCGGCGGCGACGGTGATTTGCTGGCCAAGGATGGCGCGAATGGCCAGCTCAAAACCATCCCATGCACCGGGTACGCGTAGGCCGGGGTGCCTTGCGGTCAGCTTTGCCATCAGAGGATCGCTGGCTAATTGCTGATTAATCATGCCGGGATCGGCGGCTAAATCAAACATGGCCCTGAGGCGGGCGATAATGTGTGGCAGTGCGGCCAAATTAGGAAAACAAATAGTGGCTGCCAACGCATGGTGATTGCTCTGTTGCACCGATACCGTGCCCTGCACACCGTTGATGCAGATCGTTCTGGTGTAAATGCCGCCCTCTACGATCTCTAGCCCAGTTATGGCGCGAGCCGATAAATAGGTCAGCATCGCCCCCCAATCATAAGGGGGGTGATAGCGCAGCAGTAGGGTGACACCGCTTGATGATCCGGCCTGCTTATCACGGCGTAAATCACTGGGTGGGCGCTGGTAGAGCTGCTGAAAAACTTCATTAAAGCGGCGCACGCTGCCAAAGCCTGCGGCAAAAGCAATATCGGTAATGGGCATTGCGGTTTCGTGGATCAGCTGCTTGGCGAGTAACACACGCCGCGTTTGTGCCACGCCCTGTGGCGATGCACCCACATATTGCTCAAATAGGCGACGTAATTGGCGCTCACCTACGCCCAATTTATCGCTGAGAGAAGCCAGCGAGCCTTCATCTAAAGCGCCCATTTCGATCAGTCTGAGCGCACGGTTTACCGTATTAGAAACGCCCGTGTTAGATACGCCACGCCAAGCGCCAGAATGCGGGGCGGCCTCTGGCCTGCAACGTAAGCAGGGGCGAAAGCCCAGCTCCTGTGCCTCGGCGGCGGTATGAAAGAATAAAACATTCTCTTGCTTGGCCGTGCGGGCAGGGCAGATGGGCCGGCAATAGATGCGGGTGGTTTTAACGGCAATAAAAAACCGCCCATCAAAGCGCGCATCGCGGCTGGCAAGTGCTCTGTAGCAAATATCGTGATCGAGTTCCATGGTCGAAATCATGACAGGCAAGGCAGATGCTGGCCAGCGGTTTTCGGACGTGGCAGGCATGTAAAACCCAAATCTTAAAACACGGAGGACACTGAGAACGCGGAGTTTCACGGAGAAAACCTATCTGTGTTTCCCTCCGTGGCCCTCTGTGTTCTCCTTTTTCTCCGTGGTTCAAGATTTGGGTTTCTCTGTGTCTACAGAACTTTTTATCCACAGTCATGTCCGCGTCCGAAAAGCGCCAGCCTTGGTCTTGCCATCGCGGCAAGATGCGTTTTTTTTAGGAGACACACCATGCAGCTTGCTCAGAAATTTCGCACACTTAATGAACAGGGCCAATTTCTACTCGTTAATGCTTGGGATGCAGGCAGTGCGCGGGTTTTTGCCGCGGCGGGCTTTGTGGCCCTTGGTACAACCAGTGGCGGAATTGCCTATTCGCGTGGGTTTAAAGACGGCGAGCAAATGGATCCGCAGATCATGTTCAGCGAGCTGGCAGCCATCTGCCGCGCAGTAGATCTGCCCGTAACTGCGGACATTGAAGCAGGCTACGGCAACTTGCCCGAGTCGGTAGCCGCAACCATCACTGCGGTGATTGCGGCGGGGGCGGTGGGCGTGAATTTAGAAGATCGTCAGCATGGCGCAGCGGGCTTGTTTGATATAAGCGCACAAGCGGCTCGAATCAGTGCAGCCCGCACAGCGGCGGGAGATCTACTGTGGATGAATGCCCGTACTGACACCTATTTACTGGGTTTGGGGAAGGATGAGGAAGAGCGCTTAATGATCACAGTAGAGCGGGCAAATGCCTATCTGGCCGCAGGGGCCGATATGGTGTTTGTGCCGGGCTTAGTTGATTTGCCCTCGTTAACGCGTCTTTGCCAGTTGGTAAATGGCCCCGTCAGCGTGATGGCCATGCCAGGCGCGCCTTCCGCTGCGGCTTTGTTTGCCACAGGCGTGCGTCGGGTGAGTCTGGGTGTTTGTCCGATGCTGGCACTCATGGGCACCTTGCGCGATATTGCGTTTGAGGCGCGTGAGGCGGGTACCTGGCAATTGATGGGTGAGCGTTTTTATGGCTTTGCAGAGGCAGAATCGCTAGGGCGCTCAGCAGCAGGCAGGGACTGATGTTTTTTCCATCTGCGCAGTTTTGAGCACGCACTCTGGTAGGGGGCGATGGTGTTGACTTGTATCCATTTTACGATCGGCCATTTGTCCCCCGCCCATTTCCTTTTGTCCTGTTCAAAAAGTGTGCTTTCTTCATTGTCCAGAATAAATTGTCGGATTTGTCCGGCTAATTCGGCAAATTCTGCATGTAATTGGCTGAGTGATGAATTGCAATGGCGGGTGTAAAAGCTTTGGGCGAGCAGCCCAAGCTGATTCCATTTAAAGCCCGGCGCAGGCATTTGTGCGGGTTTCCCTTGTAACTCGTCTTTATCCCATTGCAATAAAAGCCGGCCCCAGCCTATTTGATAGGCAAGTAAATCACACGCTGATATTTTCCCTTCTATTTCGGGCAATCTTGTATCTTGCTCCGGTATGGTGGCGAGCTCTTTGATTAGCTTGGAATAAGCGCTGTCAAAGTTCAGAAGCAGCTCTGCTTTATTGCATGGAAGTGGCATGGCATAACCCCTGCTAATTAATTGAGTGGCATAAATAAAATTCTACTCAGGATATGTAAATAATCTGGGTATCTGCTCTGGCCTATTCAGGTTAACTTTAGCATCCATCATCCCATGCAGAGCTATTATGCTTAGCCGATTATTCTGTTTTGCTCTGGTTTTATCCGTAATGAGCTCGGCGGCTTTGGCCGCCGCACCTACTTTGCAGCATTTTATTTATATTAATCACCGCGAGGCAGACGGCGCAAATATCAAGGCGGATAAGGGTCTGCTTGATCCTCGCTTTAGCGGTGCGCAAATTGTTTACACATGGCGGGATCTGGAGCCAAGGAAAGATCATTACGATTTTAGTGCCATTAAAGCCGATATTGCCTATTTGAATTCGATGAATAAAAAACTGTGGATTCAGCTGCAGGAAAAGTCTTTTACGCCCCGTGTGAATGTGCCTGATTATCTGCGGCAAGATCCTGTTTTTAAAGGTGGTGTAGTCAAGCAAAGCATGTTGAGTGCGCCCGAGCGCGATCCCAATAAGCCGGTGACGGATGATGAATATGGCTGGTCGGCCAAAATGTGGGAGCCATCGGTGCGGGAGCGCTATCAAAAACTAATCCAGCAATTGGGCCGTGAATTTGATGGCAAGATTGCAGGGATTAATTTTAGCGAAAGCTCGATTGATATCGGCACTGAAAACGCCGATGGCAGCACTACTTTTCCAAAAGATTTCAGCCCTAAGGCCTATGTAGATGCGATTGGCGACAATATGCGCGTGTTGGCTGGCGCATTTAAGCAATCCACCGCCATGGTTTATTTAAATTTTCTGCCGGATGAATGGCTGCCGGGCGATGATAAGGGCTATATGCGCGGTCTGTTTGCCTTGGCCCAATCGTTAAAAATGGGCGTGGGTGGGCCGGATTTAATGCCTTACCGCAAAAGCCATATGGCGCAGAGCTATGGTTTTTTTAAAGATTATTCTAATAGCTTAGTCAAAGGCATGGCCGTGCAGGATGGTAATCTTCGCCAGATTAACCCTAAGACCGGCAAAAAGAACACAGTGGGCGATATTCTGGATTTTGGCCAGAATTATTTAGGCTTGGATTATATTTTCTGGGTAGAGGACGAGCCTTATTTTACGAATGAGGTGCTAATAACACTTTAGCATATTTTTAAAAGCAGCTTCTTTGTCTTAACAATACGTGCAAAGGGCAGCTAAATACAGTTTTTCGCAGCTCATATTTTATCTGCTATCTGGGAGTTTTAATTCTTTGAGTTCCGTCTCTTCTGACTTACTGAGCATCCAGCCTTACCGACAGACTTCTGGGCAGGTGCGGCGGGATATTGCCTTGCTGATGCATCGTGTATGGCCTGATCAGTCTGCTCCCTCTCAGGGCGAAACCGTGCCAGAGGAGCATGATCCGGCGCTAGATGCGCTTTCCTGCTTTATATATCGGGGCAATCGCCTGCTGAGCTACGCTGCGGTGCTGAATTTTACACTTAGCCACGCCGGGCAGACCTTTCGCGTGGCCGCATTGAGCTGTGTTGCAACCGACCCTGCCTATCAGAAGCAGGGGCTAAGTAGTTTAGTCGTCAGTGCAGCCACTCGCTGTATTGAAAACAGCCATGCTGATATCGGCTTGTTTACTTGCGATCCACCACTAGCTTCGTTCTACGCCAAAGCAGGCTGGCCAGCGGTTTCTGGCGTGGCTGTGATTGGAAGCCATGATGCGGGCGCATTATCTAGCACGGAGCTGGGCAAGGTGGTGTTGTTTCGCTTGTTGTCTGAGCATGCACACGACCACGCTGCGGCATTTACGAATACCACCCTTTCACTGGGGTTGCCGCTGGGCCAGTTTGTCTGATTCTTAAACAAGATGGGCACTTAGCCTTGCCTGAACTTACCCATAGTGCTTGCCCCTAAATACTCAGAAACCCGTAAAATGCCCGCATTCGCTCAAGCTTTATGCCTTGTTGATGACTCTTATTGAACTGGATACGCCGTGGAATTATTAAATATTAATTGCCTGGGCAAAGCGCTCAGGCTGGAAGGTACGCCAGCGGGCTGGCAGCAGCTATTTTGGGACAATACCTTAGTTGCAGAAAAAAACGCCTCGGCTGAGCGCGAAGGATTGAGTGCTTTGCAATTTGAGCTCTCTGCGGTAGCGCAAGATGGCACCGCCGCAACCACGCGTGTTCGCCTTGAAACAGATCTGCAGTGGCAGCCCTTTGTGCTGAAATATCGCTTGCTCGTTGATGAGCAAGAGGCGGTCCAAGGCCAGCGAAATACTCGGGATATCGAGCGGCAAACACCTGTTGTGCCGATTACTAAAACCAATAAGCTGAGCTTGCTTGGGCTGGGTGCTTTGGCGCTTAAACTGCTTAAAAGTGCCAAACTGGTTAAAGTGGCTTTAGCCGGGGCGAGTGTTGCGGCGTATTCATGGCTATTCTCTTTTCAGTTTGCCATTGCGCTGATTGCCTGTTTGGTTTTTCATGAATACGGCCATATCAGGGCGATGAAATACTTCGGTATCAAAACCAAAGGCATTTATTTAATTCCCTTTATGGGCGGATTAGCATTGTCGGATGAGAAAATTAATACTCGCTGGCAAGATGTAGTGATTTCAATCATGGGGCCAAGCTTTGGCCTATTGTTATCGATTGCTGGTCTGGTGGTTTATTGGCTGACGGGCTCGATGTTTTTTGCAGGCTTGGCTGCATTTAATGCGCTACTTAATCTATTTAATTTATTACCCATTCTGCCGCTTGATGGCGGGCACATCTTAAAAAGTATTAGTTTTTCGATGAATAGCGTGCTGGGCTTGGTGGCCTGTGTGGCGGGTGCTGCTTTCGGTGTATTTATCAGCTATACCCTTGGTTTGGCATTATTAGGATTCTTATTGCTGATTGGTAGTGTGGAAATCGTCTTTGAATGGCGAGGCCGCCATCAAAGCCATCTATTGCCGCTGGATCGCTATGGGCAAATCTTCTCTGCGGTGTGGTATTTAATCACCGTTGGCGCATTGATTAGCATTATTTGGTATTTTGCCGGGCATGGCGACGATATGCTGCGCGTACCTTTGCAGATTTTAAAAAGTTAAGATATAGCATAGCTTGTAATATTAAAAAGCCAGATTGGATGATCTGGCTTTTTAATGGGGAAAAGGTCAATAAATGTTTAAAACAATAGATCTGTTATGCTTTTGTAGTTGCTGAATATGATAGATAGGATTAAATCTAGTGACAATAGTGCAAGTAATAATGAAAGAACCGCTAGTATTAGCATGAGTTTTGCGTATGTGTTTTTTTTGGCTTCTACATTCTTTTTGTGTAGTCTGGGACACAAGCAAGGCTGCTGATAAGAAAAAAACGAATTAATTTGATATGCATTTGGATCGCCTAAGATATACTTTTTATTGCTTTTAAAATAGAGAGAGGCTAGTTGCTAAGTGTTTGCTTTATTTTCTCTTGATAAATATGCTGAATGTGTCTTTCGGGGTTTTCAAAGTCATCTGCAAAAGCCATGTTTGATATGGAAATGAATAATAGCAAGCTTGCGTGGGTGAAGTAGTTAATGAACCGGGAAGTCGTGTAGTGTTTTTTGGTTTGCATGGGCTTCTTTGGTTAAATTAACTGTGATGGTTTGAATGTTTCAACAATGCTTGAAAGTTTGCTTCGCCGCTGGATATTTGTCAGTTCAGTGTTTTGCTTACGGTTATTTTTCTTGATAGCTGTACTGGTTTTTCTGAATGGTTTGATTTTATATAGGCACAGCGGGCGAGGCATGACATTTTTTGTATTCCCTATATTTGATCGCCTCCTGTGTCTATTAACCCGTAAAATACCCCCTTTTGCCTCAGCCAGATGTCTGCCATGTCGATTATTCTTTCTACTCTCAACGCTCGCTACACCCATGCTTCACTGGGGCTGCGTTATTTGCTGGCCAATATGGGCGATTTGCGGGGGGAGACGCAGCTGGCGGAGTTTGTGATTGGCACCAAGACCACCGAGATTGTGGAGCGATTGCTGGCTAAACATCCCAAGATTATTGGTTTTGGCGTGTATATCTGGAATGTTGAGGAAACAGAGCGGGTGGTGGCGATGCTTAAACGCGTTGCACCGCACATCAAGATTATCTTGGGCGGGCCCGAGGTCTCTTATGAAAGCGCTGAGCAAAGTATTGTTAAGTTGGCGGATTTCCTGATTACCGGTTGGGGCGAGGTGACTTTGCCGCAGCTTTGTAAGCAGATTTTGCAAGGCCCGCAGCCTTTGATGAAAACGCATGTGGGTGTGCAGCCACCGCTAAATGATTTGGCGCTGCCGTATTCCCTCTATACCGATGAAGATATTGCTCACCGCACTCTGTATGTAGAGGCTTCCCGAGGTTGCCCGTTTAAGTGCGAGTTCTGTTTGTCGGCGCTGGATAAAACAGCGTGGCCGTTTGATCTGGATGTATTTCTGGCCGAGATGGAAACGCTGTATCAGCGCGGCGCGCGGTTGTTTAAATTTGTGGATCGCACGTTTAATCTGAATATCAAATCTAGCTTAAAAATCATGCAGTTCTTTCTGGATAAAATTGCCGCCCATCCAGATGACCCAGTATTTGCTCACTTTGAAGTAGTGCCTGATCATTTGCCCGAAGCCTTAAAGGCGGGCATTAGCCAGTTTCCTGCCGGTGCTTTGCAATTTGAGATCGGCATTCAAAGCTTTAATCCTGAAGTGCAAGCCTTGGTGAGCCGTAAGCAAAATAATGAGAAAGCGGCGGATAATATTTCCTGGCTAATTGAGCATTCGCACGCGCATTTGCATGTGGATTTGATTGCGGGCTTGCCGGGGGAAGATATGGCGAGTTTTGGCCGAGGCTTCGATCAGCTTTACGCGCTACGCCCGCATGAAATTCAATTCGGTATTTTAAAACGCCTGCGCGGCACGCCGATTATTCGCCATACTGAGGATTTTGGCATGGTCTACGACAGCTTTCCGCCGTACACCATTCTGGCAAACAAGGTAATCGATTTTGCCACCATGCAGCGCTTGGTGCGCTTTTCGCGCTATTGGGATTTAGTCGCCAATTCTGGCCGCTTTGCCCATACCCTGCCGGTATTACTAGGCGATTCGCCATTTAATCAATTTATGACGTTTAGCGATTGGCTGTATCAAAACACCGATGCCACGCACCGCATTGCGCTGGATAGGTTGGCGAAAATGGTGGTGCAATATTTAGTGGAAGAGCAGGGCGTAGCTTTGGCCACGGCTCAAGATTTAATTGCCAGTGATTACGCGGGTAAGCAATCTAAAAATAAAGCCACCGTCGCGCCTCAAAGGCAGGCGATGCATTTGCATGCGTGATTGATTGACTCAATATTTTCTTGCGCACCGCTCTATACCATTGGGGGAGCCGTTTTTTATAGGCCGTGCAACAACGCAGGCGGAGCGCAGAGAGGCGGTGCGCAAGAAAAACGACTTGCACACCCTATGCAACACTACGCTTTTCCAATGCACTAGGCTGGGCTTAATTCCTTGCAATAAGTGCTTGTAGTTTTTCTTGCAATTGATCAGCTTCTCGCTTGCCATCGCGATACATAATTACGGGGCTAAAAACCGGTGATTCGCCCACGGCAAGTTGGGCGACGTTATCCGGGCTGATGGTGTAGCGCCCCAGTGTTTGGGCTAAGGGCCAGTCGATATCCGGAAAGACCACATAGGCCAGCTCCGAGCAAACAATGCGCTCGTGTGTCATCACATCAAAGTTAAAGTCGTATTCTTTGCCGAGTTGCTGCACGGCGGTGAGGGCGGCATTGCGCAGGTATTCTGGATTAAGCGGGCGCTGATCGCGCAGCACTAAAAGATCATCAATATTCATAAAATGATCAAGTGTGCTGAGCGTTACGCCAGAGCGCAGCGCCTCAACGATCCGTTTCCCCTTGCGGACTTGCTCTTGCCACTGGCTGGGAATGGTTTCCCATGCGCCTATTTCTTTGAGCTCGGCCTCGCTGCCCAGCCACACTGCCATATGGCCGTAATAGCCGGGGATCATTTTATCGGTGAGGCGGAAAGGAGTTTTCTCCAGCAAAATATCCAGCGGCTTCATTTCGGATTCAAGCTGGGCAAGCTCACTTTTATCTAACTGGCGCAGCTTGCCACTGCGGGTTTGCACCAGCCCCACCATCTGGCCAAAGCCAAAACTGAGACCAAAACTCAGTGTATTGAGCGCTACTTTTTTTTGCTGATTAAAGTCTTCCAGTACAAATTGCGTGACTTGCAGTGGGTTAGTCCAGGTGTTTTTACGCTGATTCACATACCAGACCGTGCTTTGGCTCAGAGTGTAAAGATATTGTTCAAGCGCATCCGGTGTGCTGCCGCCTTCGCGCTGGATTTTAAAATACTGATCGATCAGATCAGTGGCCAGCAGCAGCTGGGAATGAACGTCGGCAGAGCGGTATTGATGAATAAGCTGATCAATTTGCACCTTGTTTTGCATATCGTAATTCATCAGATAACGCAGCTCGGCGTTTTGAGCGTAGGGCTCAATGGCAATCTGATAGCTATCCATCAGCACCAGCGCAGCAGCCAGGCCGCGTGCTATTTCACCAATTAGCTGTTTGCCCGCAGCATCATAGGGGTTGAGCGAGGGCGACCACATTCGCCCTTTGGATGCTGTGCATAGCTCGGGCAGGCCGGTATCGCTTGGCTTTTGTATGTTGAGGCGGATGGGGGCGATCAGCGAAAAGCAAGGCGAAACTCGCTCTACTTCGGGCATGAGGCGTGCACGGCTGCTCATATAGCGTTGAATAATATTGCGCAATTGCTCGCTTTGCTGCCGGTTTAATTTAGGCGTAGCACTGCTGCCAATAATTTGGTGCAGCTCGGCAAATTGATAAGCCTCGGCGCGAATACTGAGCATATCACTGATATTGGCCTGAAAATCGGGCAAGCTGCTGCCAGCCAGCGCGGGAATACTGAAGCTAAACAGCATCGCGCCAAGCAAGTGATGGAGCGGTTTAGCCGCGCGGCGAATCAGATGCATGGGCTGTAGTTTGGGCAATTTCATATTTTCTCGATAGCAAAATAAACAGGCAGGCAACGCTTGCAAAAAGGTGTTTAAGCGTGTGGCCAGAAATGATTTGGTGCAGTGTATGAAATAAAGCCTGATCTTGCAGCTCGGTGATTTTGGCTAAAATATAGCAAAGGCTTGCGAGTAGCATCAGCCAGAAAGCGCGGTGTTTGCCACCGATTTGCCATTGCCACAAAGGCAGCAAAATCAAGGGCAAGGCCTGTAGCAATAAATAAGGGCGTAAATCCTGCGTGACTACCCAGTAGCTCACAGAAAATATCGCCCATAAAGCTAGGGGCAGAGCAAACCAGCGGCTATTGAGCTGCCCATGTAACTGGCTGGCCAGCGCCGATAAAAAACCAGCGCACGCTAGCGCAATGGGTAAGCGATCCCAAATCAGTCGTGTGTCATCAGGCGCAAGGTGATACCAGGCAGAGCCAAGCGCAGTCAGAATCAGGCTAAAAAACCCTAAAACCCAGCCCGCGCGGCTGATGCTTGTTTGATGCCAGCAGAGCCTTAAGCCCCACAGACCGATCAGTGCAAAGCCCGCATTAGAAAACACATCCAATAAATTAGGTACGCCAAAGCCAGCGCGCTGATCAGCAAAATCATGGTAATGAGCATGCTGGGTAATAGGGCCATGCCAGAGCATAAGTAGGCTGAGGGTAAGGATGAGCCAGCAAGCAGGAAACAAGCGAGACCAAGGGGGATTGGGAGATGCGGTCATTGAACACTTTGTGCAAAAGGTGTGTAAGTAGACGGCGTTCATGCCCGGCTAACCTATGGATAAACAAAGCTGCCTACCAGCGTTAAATCCCCTGTTTTACGCATGGGAACATTAAACAGCTGTTGTTTCTCGTGCAGGGTGTTTTCGTTGTTGATGATGGAAAGCTGGGCGATGGTCATGGCGGGTTTTGCATCATAGCCGCCGTAGTAATTGACATACACCAGATAGCGGCCCTTGGGCGGGCTGGGGTTGGCGTAGATTTCCGGGCCGTAGCCGGAGGTGACGTCGATATCAAGCGCGCCGCCGTTTTTGCTGACGCGGTTGCCATAATAAGTGTGCTCGCCATCCGGGCTAATGACGTGTAAATCCAGATCGGTGCTATTGGTATTCCACGACAGCACCACGCGTAATTTGGTTTGTGGGCGGTCTTTATTGCTATCAAAAAACTGAGTGGCCGCGCGCTCTTTACCATCTGGGCTTTGAATTTCTACGCTATTAGCGCCACGGCCAAAAGAATAGGGGCGCGAGAAGCTGCCATCGGCATCAACGCGCAGCGGCATGGGTACGCCGTTAACGATTAATCGGTAAGGCGGGTTGTCTTCTCCCTTGGGAAGCTCCTTAGGCGTTTTGCCAATATGCCCACGAATCAAGGCCATCTTGCCTTGGTTTTCAGGCGTATTCACCAGCGTGGCCGGATACTGCACGTTTTGCGTATAGCGCTCGGGCTTACCCGTCGTATTACGCCAGCCACCAGCAGGAGCGTCGATCTGCAAACCGGCGGCAGCGGCAAAGGGGCTCAAAAGGCAGAGAAACAGGGCTAAAGGCTTCATGGTGTTGATCCGAATAAATGCGCGTTAAGGCGGAAAGCTGAGAAAACCTAAGATCTGTAGACACAGAGAACACAGAGTTTAAAAGCAGAACACAGAGAAAAACGAAAGCGTTAAGACCTTCTTCTTATAGGTTTTCTCCGTGTGCTCTTCGTAGCTCTGTGTCTACAGAACTTTTTAAGTGTTCGGGTATTTCACTGCACCCCCACAAGGCGTCTTGCCATGGCTTCGATAAACACCTCATAGTGGCCGCGTGGGTGGTGGCTGAAGGCGAGGTGCAGGTATTCGTGGGCGAGGGTGATTTCATCGTTCTCGCTGGCAAGCCCACGGATATAAATACGTTTTAGCGGGTGATCCGCAAAGGGCAGGCCACTTTTTAACTGGCAAACGGTATAGCGTGCTGGCGGTGCATAGCCGGTTTCTAGCGCCAGTGTGCTATGCCAGCCACGCGCCAGTTGCTCCAGCCTTTGCTGGATTTCTGGCAAGGGCTGGCAGGGCGTGCTGGCTGTGGCTTGGTTGCTGGTGAGGAGCAGAATGAACAGGCAAATCCCCCTCAATCCCCCTTTTTCAAAGGGGGAGGCGTGGTGCTTACTGTCGCCGTTTTGCGCAGAGCAAACAGCTCCCCAGTGCGCTGCATAGGTCGCTTCCCCCCTTTGAAAAAGGGGGGCTAGGGGGGATTTCGGCTTAGCGAATCTCCACAACACGAGCAGCTCCTTCTTCTAGCGCGGCTTCGTCTGGCTGATACATTCTAAAGTAGCGTGCTACAGGCAGGGTAAAGCGGCCCGCTTGGGTGAAGCGGATAATCTGCCGCTGCACGACTTTGCCATCTAGCACGGCCACAGGCTGGGCGTAGCCTAGGGGGCGCTGTTGCATGGGCTGGACGGCGAGGGTGTTTTGCTCGTTTCCTTCCTCATCCTCGTATTTATCCTGCCCCGGCAGATTGTCGATATTTAATCCCCAATGCTGCTCTTCAATCATGGCTCCCGGTGGCAGTGCCGCTTCAATCAGGCCGTAGCGGTAGGTTTTTTTCGATTGCAGCACGATTTCATCGATATACAATTTGTCGGTCGCCAGCTTACTGGTCCAGGGCACAGGCTTGGCGGTAAAGCCCGCCTCTCCTTTGGGCTCTAATACATAAAGCTGACGGGTAATGCTCACTGGCAGCGCGCTTGCTGCTTTGCTGGCGCTATCGTATTTCAGCGTGGCATTGAGTAAGGCCGGTGCTTTAGCTACCTGAACAGTCAATGTTTCTGTGGCTTTGCTGTTTAAACGCCATTCAATGCCGCCGCTGCTACCTGCGTTTTTGCGCCATGCCCCCTGTGGCGCAAGCGTGCCGGCCTTGGCGGTTTTCCACTCATCTTGCAACCACAGCAGGGCGAGGGAGCGCTCCAGCGTTGGTGTGTTCTGGCTGAGTGTGGCCAGCAGCTGTGCGGTGTCAGCTAGCTCGCCACTGCTCCATGCTGCCAGTGCCTGCAGCCATGGCTTGTTTGATTTTTTAAGGCTGAGCGTTGCCGTTTTGGCCGATGTTTTGATGGCGTCCGGCAGTGCGAGCTTGTGCTGGCTGGCCAGCTTGCTGACCAGCACCAGCGCGGCCTGCTGGCCTTGCGCCGAATCGGGCGAGTTCATGATATTGGCCTTGGCCGTATTTGCTGAAGGGCTGGTTTTTGCCAGCTGATCGACAAGACCGGAAAGCTGGGTGCGAATCGCCTCGCCGGTGTCGGCCGCCATCCATAAAGTAAGCGCCTGATGCAGCGGCGGCATGGATTTTACTTGATTGGCATACAGCGTTTGGAAGGATTTGCTGTTGGCCAGCCTTGGGCTTAGGCCCAGCGCACGGCTGGCCTGTGCTTCGGCAAGGCGGGCGTAGCTGGTCAGCATCGGGTCGCCTGCCGTGCTGTCGCCCCACCAGCTAAAGACCGCGCCGCTGCCGCTCATTTTTAGTAAGCGTAAACGTGCGTTTTCGATACGCTGGCGCAAGGCAGCGCGCATAGGCGCTGGGGCGTCGCTGAGCTTTTGGTAAGCAAGGCTTAAGGGCAGCAGGCGGCTGGCGGTTTGCTCTACGCAGCCATAGGGGTAATCGATTAAATCATCGATCACACTGCGAAACGCCGCATCGCCGCTATCTAAAAGCTGTAGGCGCACGGCTTGTGCATCGGCAGGCAGGCTGATATCTGCCTTACCCTCTTTTAGCTGAATGCTTTGGCTGACCGTGTGCATTTCTTGCGCCGCTTGCAGGCTAAGATCGGTAATCAGCCGGTCGATCAGCTTGCCGCCTTGTTTTAATTCAACAATCAACTGGCCGTTTTGCAGCGGGCCAGTCTCCAGTGGAATATAACTGGTGCCCTTGGTGAGGTTGAGCGTTTGCTCTTTTTGTACGCTATTCCCCGCGCGCGTCACCAATTGATACTGGGCTTTTTCGGCCTGCTGAGTCACGGCGATTTGCAGGCTGGGCGTGTCGCCCTCACGGAAGGTTTTGGCCGCGGCCCATTGCACATAGGCGGCTTTATTCGAGTTGATATAGTGGGTTTTTTGCCCGACCACACCGTCGTTATCAATGGCTCTGGCAGTAATACGCCAGCGGCTGAGCGCGTCGGGCATGCGGAACTGGATTTTGAGTTTGCCGTTGGCGTCGGTCTTCAGCGCGCCGTTCCAGTAGGCTGTGTCCATATTGTCGCGCCGCGGGCGAACCAGCATTTTTTGCGAGCGCGAGCTATAGCGCATTTCATCTTCCCCACCTGCGCGCGGCGACCATGCCATATCGTAGCCATAGAAATTTAAGCTGGCGCTGGTGCGCACCGCATTGCGGCGGGCGTGGTAGAAAAAGTCATAAATATCCGGCGTGATTTCAGGCTGCAGCAGATAAATCATTTCATCGACCACACCCAAGCTAAGCTGAGCCGGTGCGCCTTTACCCGCCACACTGCTGCTTAGCTCCAGCGTCACCATATCGCCGGGTTGATATTCTTTTTTGTCGCTTTTAATGGCGACGTCGATTTTGGGCTGAATCACTGCTAAGCCACGGTTCTGGAAAGTATGGCTGCCGTGCTTGATATACAGCACCGAGAAAGTCATATTCGGGCGATAGTCTTTAACGATAGGCAGGCTAATTTTCCACTGGCGGGCGTTGATTTTATTCAGCTTGAGCCAATCACCGCCTTGGGCCAGCGTGGCTTTTTCCTGCACGTTTTCCAGCTCTAAGGTGAGCAGGGCATCGTTTACATCTTCAGGAAAACTCAGTACCCCTTCGGCGGTTTCACCCACCGCATAGTTTTCGCGATCAAACAGCAGTGAGATCGATCCCGGCGCTACATTTAGCCCCTTGCCGCTGACTATAAAGCTGCTTTGCCCAAGTGGCTTGCCCGCAGCATCCAGCAAATTAATCTGGTAATTACCGGCCTGCTTAAACTGAATATCAAATTGTTGGACATTGCCTGCGAGCGTGCCGCTTTGTGTGCTGCGGTCTTCCAGTCGCTGAGCATTCCAGCTGGCGGGTTTATTCTGCCCCGGCCAATCGCTGATCAGCTTAAAGCGGGCGGTTTCGTTAGGTGCAGAAAACTGCTTGTCCGGCACGATGTGGTAGCGGCTGGCGGCGCTGTCGATCAGCACTTCGCGGCTGGCTGTAACGGGGTAAGCGCCAGATTGGCTGCCGATCACACGCAAGACATAGCGGCTGGGGTCGGTGGCGGCAGGCAGGCTAAAGCGGGCATTGCCGCTGGCATCCAGCTTAAGCGTGTCTTGTTTTACCTTAAGGGGGAACAAGCCTTGGTATTGCACTTCGGCATTCACCATAGATACCCGCTGGCTGCGCAGCACCAGCTCTACGCTGGCCCCTGCCACAGGGCGGCCATCGGGGTAGCGCATGCTGACTTTACCGCTGACTTCTTCACCGGTTTTAAGCGCGGCCTTATCCAAATCAATGCTGATATCGTAATGCGGCTTGGTATATTCAGACACGCGAAACGGCGCGGCATAAGGGGTGTTCTGGTAAACCAGCCTCAGCTCATAGCCACCTGCCACGGCATTGTCCGGCAGGGTAAAGCGGCTGGTTGCGCCATCGTTGCTGATTTTGATTTCCTGGCGCGATAATTCGGTGCCCGCAGGATCGCGCAGCATCAGTTGCACGGTTTCAGCTTTAAGCCGGCTGCTTTCGCGGGCGCTTTCAAATTGGCGGCCTACCAGCGACACATTCACTTCATCGCCGGGGCGGTAGAGCGGGCGGTCGGTGACGATATACAGCTTGCTGTTGTTCACCTCTGCCGGATAGTAGAAGTTCTCCGAGATCATCGCGCCGCCCTTGCTGTCTATGCCGTAAACATAGCTTTGCTCAGGTGCGGTTTTTTTAAAGACGGTGATACCTTCTTTATCGGTGTCGCCCGATTTTAAAGTGCCATTACCGTCGCTCCAGACCAGCTCGCTGTCGGCTACGGCGGCGCCGCTTTGTTTATGCGCAGTCCATGCCAGCATTTGTTCGCTCGATACCTTGGTAACCAGCGCGGTATCAGAGACAAACAGCAGGGTGGCTGCACGGTAGCTGCCCAGATAGCCTTCAATAATATATAAGCCCGGAGCCAGCTTGCCCAAAGGTACGCGAACATTGCCAGGGGTGACGCCGCGCTCGCTGCTGCTGCCTTCTAAGCGACCGGCTTTGTTCGCAGCTTCTGGTTTGGCCAGATGCAGCGGATAGCGAAACTCGTTGACCAGCTCAAAACCTTTAAGCGGCTGATACTGGCGCACCGCGGTATAGCGAGTGGTGGTGGGCGGCGGGGTTTTGAGTGCGGGCGCGGCTTGGGTGACGGCACCACGCGCAGGGGCAGAAAACACCCGCTGCCATGCTTTACGTGAGCGGGTATACCATTGGTCCCACAGATAGCGCAGCGCATTGGCCGCGCCTTCGCCCTGATAGTTACCCTTCAAATCAAGCTTATGCGGGTCTTTTTGCTGCTTTAGAAAATCCAGCGGTTTGGGAACGCGGTAAACCAGAATATCCACCCCGCCATAGCTTTGCGCATCGTAAGTGGACGCTTCCAGCCGCACCGTGGCCTCGTCTGTACTGGCAAAGTCAGAATCAGACAATAAATAAAAAGTATTGCCGCGCACGGCGTAATCGGCCGCAAAGCTGGGGCTGTGTAATAAAGCGCCAGCAAAAATCAGAATCTTGAACCACAGAGTAAAAGGAGAACACAGAGAGCCACAGAGAAAGCCAAACCTTTTTTTGAGATTTTTCTCTGTGAAACTCTGTGCTCTCTGTGGTTCAAGATTTTGCATATGATAAAACTTCCACTGATGTGCACTACGGAAGAAGCGGAAAATTAAGAAGCAGAGGGCAAGAAAGCCAGGCGATAGATGCCGATAAAGTTGGGGTTGTCGTTGCGTGGCTGCCATCGCGTGTCTTTCCATTGCATTAATTGATCGATTCTTACGGCTCTTAAACCCGAGTCTTTTGGGTGAGACGTTCCGGTGTGGTAGGCAATATAACGACCAGTCCAGACCATCACATGCTGATCGTCGCCCTGGTCAAAAAAAAGTAAATCACCCGCCTCTGCCTGATTAATATCTTTGCCAATCAGGCGGGCATTATTTTGCACCAGCCCGAAGGTGGGCACATAGGCGGCACGTTTGCCGTCAGATTGCTTCCAGTTGTGCCGCAGGGCATCGCGGCTGGCTGGGCTTAAATCCACTTCTGGCGGTAAACCTGTACGGCTGATGCCATTGCTTTGCAGCCATGCCGCATCGTG
This sequence comes from Janthinobacterium sp. B9-8, assembly GCF_000969645.2. NCBI lineage: Bacteria > Pseudomonadati > Pseudomonadota > Betaproteobacteria > Burkholderiales > Oxalobacteraceae > Janthinobacterium > Janthinobacterium sp. B9-8. The sequence continues at coordinate 2,142,997 of NZ_CP014222.1, read as the reverse complement.
CTTTTGCAAGGCTTCTGCCACCGCAAAACGCACCAGCCCCGCGCAATCTCGATGCTGCCAGCGCGGGTTCGGCCCCTGACGAAGCTGCTCATTCACAATCCGCACAAACCAGCCCCGAAAAGCCTGCGTTTGAGCGGGGTTGAGGACGGGTTCTGCGGCATGGCTGGTGGTGCAGAGCAGGATAAGGCCAGTGCAGAGATATTTACTTAAAAACACAGAAGGTCGGTTTCCTTGTGTTGGGGGTGATATTCGCTGTTGTTTGGGGTGTTTGCCAAATGTGGCGGTTTTCATTTCATGTACGGCAAACAAATTCAAAAAGATCAGTGCCTCCGGCACGTTGATTTTGGTGTGGGAATCCCCCGCGTGGGACTCACTTTCTTGAACGGCCAGAAATCCTAGTACGCAAAGAAGGCCGCCCCGGCCAGCACGAAACCCATCGCTGCGGACAATCGAGCGGCGGCTGCGGAACTCGCTTCGCTCAAACAGTCCTCGCCGAAACCCCGCTTGTTCCTCGCTTCGGCGTGCTTCAAGGGGGAGTTAAGCCCCGTGCCACGAGCAGAGATCTAAACCCTAGTCGCTGGGTTTTAAAATATTAAATACCTACTGCCCTGTTTTTCTCCGTGAAACTCCGCGTTCTCTGGGGCCGAAGTGGTTCAAGGTGTGGGTTTGTCAATTCCCCCATAAATCACTTCGGATTCTTCCACTCCAATCTTTCCCAATGCTGATCTTTGCGTTGATCTGCGCTGGGGCTGAGTTGCAGGCCGGTGTTGGAGAACTCGCCTATCGCAGTGATATGCGGGATGAGATACGTAACGGCGGCGTTTTGTAGCAGGGGCTGTGCTTTGCCCGGCAGCGTGGACATCGTGGCGGTGGTAAGTAGTTTGGAGAGCGCTTCCGGGGCGATATAGCCTTGTTTTGGGCCTTCCATTCGGTCTGCCAGTGCGGCGTAGCGTTTTTGCTGTACGGCCATGGCTGTGCTGACGAGTTTGCTGTCTGGCGAGAACACGATGGATGATCCGGATTGCGCCATGCTGACGTCAAAATAGCGGCCCAGCGTGAGCTTATCGACATCAGGCGCGGCGTCTTTGGCCTCTTTGCTCAGGTTGCCATCGTCGGCGCTCACCGCGCGTTGCAATAGCAGGCCATCATCTTTTTTACTTTTTCTGACCGGCAGGCGCGATGCTTCTTCGTCCCGCAGGCCGGCTTCACTTGCGCCTATCAGCCAGTCAAACAGCTTGGGGGCGTGCTTGGTAAATTGCTTTGGCTCGCGGGTTTGTGCCAGCAGCAGCGGGGTGTAGAGCGATGAATCCGGATACCAGCACACGCCTGCGGCAGGCTCCAGTTGTGCCAGCCATTCGGCGGGGATATTGGCTTTTTTGCTGACGGGCTTGAGTGTTTTCCAATCTACAGGGGCGGATAGACAAAGCGCAGCGCCATCGGGGGCAGATTGCCAGAGCGCCATGCCATCCCATCGAGTTTGCTGATTAAGCAGTACATGGCTGAACCAGCCGTTTTCTTTGCTGACATCCATGCGCAGCGCTTTTACATTGGCAAAGAGGCTTTGATAGCCAAATGAAAGATATTTCATATTCGCGACCACAGCATGGCCGCTGTTGGCGGCTTGCACGCCGTAATGCTGGAGTAAAGGATTGGCCTTGTCATCAAGCAGGCCGCTTAAGATTTTAGTCCATGCCGCAGCCTGCTTGCCTTCCAGCCAGCTTTTATCAGAAAGCACGACTAGTTTATTATTCTGGCTAAAAAACCAGAGGGCGTCGTCGTTGCCATATTGCAATTTATACAATGGCACTTTGGCGATGCTGCCATCCACGCTAAGCTGGCTATCGCTTAATGAAGCCTTAGCTACCCATTGCAGCAGGCTGGCGAAATTGTTTTTTGTAATGCGCAGCACCCAGTGGCCGGGGCGGCCATCGTCGCTTTTCCACATCGCCATTTCGGCAGGCTCAGAGAGCAGCGCATTCATAAAACGGTCTTGCAGATTAAGCTCGTGCTCAAAAGCAATCCGTCTGAGCGAACCTTCCAGGCCTAGTTTGTCCGGATGATGCTCGTAATAATCCACCGCATCTTCTGTGAGCACCTTTTTAAATAGTGGTACTTGCATCAGTGCGGCAGGTAGCTGCGCTAAATTAGGGGTCGCCAGCACGACATCAGGGGCTGCCAAGCCAGCTGCCAGTGCAATAATCGGCGTATCCAGCTTGGGCGGGATTTCTTTGCTAGGCTTGAAAACCCAGTAAGCCCCAAGCGCGGTGACGCTGCCAAGGGTGAGTGCCAATATCCATTTTAAGGAGATTTTTTTCATCATCTTATTCGCTGGATGTTTGCTAGTACGTGTTAGTGGAAGTCATGTAAAACCCAAATCTTGAGCCACAAAGGAAAGGGAGAACACGGGGGCCACGGAGAAAAGCATCTATATACAAGGTTTTCTTCGTGCAACTCTGCGTTCTCTGGGGTCGAAGTGCTTCAAGATTTGGGTTTTATTTTGGGATGGGATTTCCGCTGATTAAGTGTTGTTTTTTATTGTAAGCTATTGGGTGGCTAAGCATTATAGGGTGAAATATCTGTGTCAGGGTTTTTGAGTCGTTTTTAAGCAAAAAAATACCTTTGAGCATGCCCAAAGGTATTTGTGCTGCTGACGTAGCGAAAAAATTAGCTCAGCGCTTTATTCACAATTTCAGCCAAATCGCTGGATAAATCATCTTGCTGGGCAATGCGTTGTAGCTCGTCTTGCATCATTTGCCTGCGTTGTGGCTCCATTTTTTTCCAGCGGTTAAAGCTGGATGCCAAGCGGGCTGCGACTTGTGGGTTGATTTTGTCGAGTTCAATAATTCGGTCGGCAGCAAAAGCATAGCCATAGCCATCTGCTGCGTGGAAATGCACTGCATTTTGCAAGCAAAAACCCATAATCAGCGCGCGTACTTTATTCGGGTTTTTAATTGAAAATGCCGGATGATCCATGAGCGCTTGCACACGGCTGAGTGCGCCGGGGCGGCGGCTGGTGGATTGCAGGGCAAACCATTTATCCATCACCAGCGCGTCGTCGTGCCATTGCACCGCAAAATCTGCCAGCTGGGCTTCACCACCATCACGGTTAACCAGTGCTTTAAGCGCGGAAAGGCGATCGGTCATATTGTCGGAAAGGCGATATTGCTTACTTAATAGCTCGGTAACTAAGGGTTCATCCAGCTCGGCTAAGTAATCTAAGCAGATGTTTTTCAGGCTGCGTTTACCCGCGTCTTCGTACTGGTAGGCGCTACCATCGTTGAGCTTGTTGTAAGTTGCTAGCAGCTCGGCGCGTAATTCGCGGGCGATTTGTGCTTTGACGCTGCGATGTACCAGATGCAATTGCGCAGGGTTTACGCTGTCGATTTGTTCAAGCAGATAATTTTCGCGCGGCAGATCCAGCATCAGTGCAATGAGTGAAGGATCGAGCTTTTCGCTTAATACTTTACGCAGCGCATTAATAAAGCTGGCAGGCGCGAGTGGCTGATCATCGTTGCTGGCGTAAAGCGAGAGCAGCAGGTTTTTTGCAAAGGTATTGGCAGCTTCCCAGCGATTAAAGGCATCGCTGTCGTTAGCCATCAGAAACACCAGCTCTTCATCGCTGTAAGCATAGCTCAGCTTCACCGGCGCAGAGAAATCACGTAGCAAGGATGGCGTTGGCGCTTCGTCAATATTGATAAAGCTAAAGCTGTGGCTGGTGGCCGTCAGCTCCAGCACGCGTGTTGTGCCCTGTGCTTCTACTTCACCCACTAATTGCAGCGGCAAGTCTTTGCCTTGCTTATCCAAGAGGCCTAGTGCCAGCGGAATATGGAAAGGGCGTTTTTCGGCTTGGCCCGGTGTGGCTGGGCAGCTTTGCTCGATATGCAGGGTATAGGTTTTGGCTGCGGCGTCATATTGGCTGGTGATGGCCAATTCTGGTGTACCTGCCTGCTTATACCACTCTTCAAACTGAGTGAGATCAACACCATTTGCATCACTCATGGCCGCACGGAAATCATCACATGTAACTGCCTGGCCATCGTGGCGCTTAAAGTAGAGATCCATCCCCTTACGAAAGCCTGCCTTGCCCAAAAGGGTGGCATACATGCGCACCACTTCCGAGCCTTTCTCGTAAATGGTCATGGTGTAGAAATTATTAATTTCTGAGTAAGCTTCTGGGCGAACCGAGTGCGCTTGCGGGCCTGCGTCTTCGGCAAATTGCATTTCGCGCAGCGCTTTTACGTTATTAATACGCTCAACCGAGCGGCTGCCGATATCGCTGGAGAACTCCTGATCGCGATAAACCGTTAGCCCTTCTTTTAGGCTGAGCTGGAACCAATCGCGGCAGGTCACGCGATTGCCGGTCCAGTTATGGAAGTATTCGTGGGCAACCACGGCATCAATGCCGTCAAAATCCACGTCAGTGGCGGTTTCTGGCTTGGCCAACACGTATTTGGTGTTGAAAATATTCAAGCCTTTGTTTTCCATCGCGCCCATATTGAAATCGCTGGTGGCAACAATCATGTAGGAATCCAGATCGTATTCCAGACCAAAGCGCTCTTCATCCCAGCGCATGGCTTTTTTGACTGCGGCCATGGCGTGATGACATTTATCCAGATTGCCCGGCTCTACAAAAATCTCTAGCGCAACCTGGCGGCCACTTGGCGTGGTGTGCTGATCGGCCAGCATGACTAATTTACCGGCAACCAGTGCAAAGAGATAAGCGGGTTTTTTAAATGGATCGACCCATTTTACCCAGTGACGGTTTTTATCCATCTGGCCGCTGTCGACGCGATTGCCGTTAGACAGCAGTACAGGGTAGCGGGTTTTATCGGCAATGATGGTGGTGGTAAATTTAGCCATCACATCAGGGCGATCTAAGTAATAAGTAATCTTGCGAAAGCCTTCGGCCTCGCACTGAGTAATAAAATTACCGCTCGAAACATACAGCCCATTTAAGCTGGTGTTGGTGAGCGGGTTAATCAGGGTCACGATTTCCAGAATGGCTTCGTCGGGCATGGCCGCGATCATTAAGCCATTGGCAGAAACCGTATAAGCATCGGCCTTGAGTGGCGCGCCGTCTAACTTGATCGATTCAAGTGTCAGCTCTTCGCCAGCCAGCTCCAGTGGTAATTGGGGCGCGGCCTCAGGGTTGCGTTTGAGTACCAGACGGGATTGAACCCGGGTCTGGCTTTCTTCTAGTTCGAAAGTAAGATCCACTCGGTCGATTAAAAAGGCCGGAGGAGTGTAATCGAGGCGATTAATTGGGGTGCTTTGGAGTGTCATGCTGTGGGTTCAAAGTTCGATTGAAATGCGAGGATACTCTTCGTGCAAGAGCCGTGTAAACAAATCGCCATCGTGGTTATCCCATACGATTGGCCTGTGCCAGCAGAGAGCAAGGTAAATAATGCCCAGTACATTGTTTTGCTGATGATTTTTGCAGCTTATTATGCCAGCTGCTTTAAACCGGGCTTATGGGCAGTTTATTTACGGAGCCGTCTCTTTACTCCAGAAGGCAAGCGGGTATATGCCGATTGCAGCCTAACCTTATTCAAAAATAGTCATTTGGTTTGTAAAGTGCCGCTGGTATAGTCTGAGGGATAAATTGGCACACTCGGGTAGACAATCTCTGCAAGTAGTGAGATTTTCTGCCCTTTTTATTGCAGTTTTAATGTCATTGGCGGCACATAGCCCGATCTCTTTTTCTGGATGATTCAGATGTATATCTACGACGACTACGATCAACGCATCGTAGACCAGCGTGTGGTTCAGTACCGTGATCAAACTCGCCGTTTTTTAGCGGGTGAGCTGAGCGATGAAGAATTCCGCCCGCTGCGTTTGCAAAACGGCCTTTATATCCAGCGCCATGCCCCTATGCTGCGCGTGGCGATTCCCTATGGGCATCTGACTAGCATCCAATTACGTAAATTGGCAGAAATTGCACGTAAATATGATAAAGATTATGCGCACTTTACTACCCGCCAAAATCTGCAATATAACTGGCCCAAATTAGAAGACGTGCCTGATATTCTGGCTGAATTAGCCACCGTGCAAATGCACGCTATTCAAACCTCGGGCAACTGTATTCGCAATACCACTTCAGATCAGTTTGCGGGTGTGGCACATGATGAAATACTTGATCCGCGCCCTTGGTGCGAGATTATTCGTCAATGGTCGACTTTCCATCCTGAATTCGCCCATTTACCACGTAAATTTAAAATTGCAGTCAATGGCGCAGCAGAAGATCGCGCGGCTATTTGGGTGCACGATATTGGTTTAAATGTGGTGCAAAACGAAGCCGGTGAGATTGGCTTTAAAGTGATTGTGGGTGGGGGCTTAGGCCGCACGCCGATTATTGGCAGCGTGATTTGCGAGTTTTTACCTAGCATTCATTTGCTGACTTACTTAGATGCGGTATTGCGTGTGTATAACCGCTATGGCCGTCGGGATAATAAGTATAAAGCGCGAATTAAAATTCTGGTTAAAGCCATGACGCCCGAAGTATTCGCCAGCAAAGTTGAAACAGAATGGGCATTTTTAAAAGACGGCCCACAAACTTTAACCGCGACCGAAATCGATAGAATGAAAGGCTTCTTTACGGTGCCGGATTACACTGCTTTTGCGGGGGACGATGCGGGCTTTGTTCAGCAGCAATTAGATAGCAAAGCATTCGCCCGTTGGGTAGAGCGTAATGTGTTTAAGCATAAGCAAGCAGGTTATGCCGCAGTCACACTCAGCCTTAAAAAGCATGGCGTTGCACCAGGGGATGCGTCTAGCGATCAATTGGCTGCCGTCGCCGATTTGGCCGATGCTTATTCTTTTGGTGAATTACGTGTTTCGCACGAGCAGAATTTGATTCTGGCCGATGTAAAACAAGCCGATTTGTTTGAACTATGGGAAAAAGCCAAGGCAATTGGTTTTGCAACCCCTAACATTGGCTTAATGACCGATGTAATTTGCTGCCCCGGTGGCGATTTCTGCTCGTTAGCCAATGCCAAATCAATCCCGATTGCCATTGCGATTCAAGAGCGCTTTGATGATTTGGATTATCTCTATGATCTGGGCGAAATTGATTTAAATATGTCGGGCTGTATGAACGCCTGTGGCCACCACCACGTCGGTAATATCGGCATTTTAGGGGTCGATAAAAATGGCTCCGAATGGTATCAGGTGTCTTTGGGCGGGCGTCAGGGTAATGGGGCGACTTTAGCTAAGGTGGTTGGGCCTTCTTTTGCTCAGGAACAAATGCCAGATGTCATCGAAAAAATCATGGCCGTATTTGTAGAAAATCGTTTGGGTGAAGAGCGTTTTATTGATGTGTTTGATCGCATTGGTATGCCGCCCTTTAAGGCCCGCGTTTATGCGAAGGAGACGGCATAATGGCGCGTATTATTAAAGATGCAGCTATTGTGGAATGCGATGCACAGCTACTGCGCCTTAGTGACGATGGCAGCTTTGCTGAGTTGCCGGCCAGTGGTTTAGTGATTGTGCCCTTGGCACAGTATTTTGCACAAAAATCAGCGTTGATCAGTCGTGGCGATTTTGGTGTGTGGTTTGCGCCGGATGATGAGCCGGAAAGCTTGGGTGCAGAGGCTGCCAGCCTTGCGCTGATTGCAGTGGAATTCCCCACTTTTACCGATGGCCGTGGTTTTTCGATTGGTCGTGTATTACGCGAGCGCTTTGGTTTTGTGGGTGAATTACGTGCGTTTGGTGATGTATTTAAAGATACGATGGGCTATTTAAAACGCTGTGGTTTTAATGCCTTTGTGGTGAATAGCGATAAAAATCTGGAAGACGCTTTATTGGGATTGAATGATTTCCCTGAAGCTTATCAAACAGGCCTAGATCAGCAACAGCCATTATTCAGACGCCGCACTTAAATTCGCGACTTGCCTATTTAAAAAATCCCCATCGTGCGATGGGGATTTTTTTTGTTTAATGGTTTATTAGGGAACTACTTTTTATATGTTGCGTCTAATCTTGATTGTTAAATATTATTGCCTTTGCCGGCGGGTTTGGAGAATTAGATAATGAGCGTATTGCCCCCGATTACCGTATCCACTTTAGATAGTGATCGTCTTTATGCTTTGCTGGATAAATTGCCTGCAGATGCTTTTCCGGATGCGGATGCATTAGAGGCAGAATTGGGCCGGGCCACTGTGCTGGAGCAGGCCGATATGCCCGATGATGTGGTGTCTATGCACTCTACTGCACGCTTTTTGATGACGCCGGGCGATAAAGAATTTGAGCTGACGCTGTGTTTTCCGCATGAAATAGACGGCGCAGCAGGCAAGGTTTCTGTTACCGCCCCTGTGGGCAGTGCTTTATTGGGTTTATCGGTGGGGCAAAGTATTGATTGGCCTGCGCCGGGCGGTAAAGAAGTAAAGGTTAAAATATTAAGCGTAAGCAAGTAATATAAAATACTGCTGTTTGATTTAACTGATCTTATTAAGCAAGTTTGCCAAGGGCTGAGTTCTGTATTGCACAGGGCCCAGCCTTTTTTATGAATGGGTTAAACTCATTTGGCTTAATCTTGCTCGTTTAAGTGCAAATATCGCAGGCATTTATCCGCAAATGCTCTGCCTCTTTATAGCAATCACATTTCAATCGGGTCCACATCCAGAATACAGCGCACTTTATTATTACGTGCTTCCAGTAGTGGCGCGATTCGTTTTAGGGCATTGACCAGAGGATGGCGCGTGTCGCTCATCACCAGCAGCTGCCAGCGCTCCATGCCCGCTTTGCGCTGCATGGTGGCGGCAATAGGGTCAAACATTTGTACTCCTGCCGCATCGGCGAGCACGGCTTGTAATTGCTGTAGAAAAGCTTTCGCCAGTGTGCCATCTTCGGCCTCGGCCCGTAGTAGCGCATAAGCCGCAAACGGCGGCAGCTGCATGCTGCGGCGCTCGTCCAGCTGCGTATCGGCAAAGGCAGCGTAGTCCTGCGCTAGCAGTTGGCCGTAAAAGGGATGGTCGTGATAGCCAGTCTGAATGAGCACCCGGCCTTGCGTGCCTGCGCGTCCGGCTCTGCCCGCCACCTGTAAAAGCTGGGCATACATTCGCTCTTCACCCCGAAAATCGACGCTAAACAGGCCCGCATCGGCGTTTAACACCACTACCAAGTTAAGTGCAGGGAAATCATGGCCCTTAGCCATCATTTGCGTGCCGACCAGCAAATTAGCCTCGCCCGCGCTTACCTGGCGCAGCATTTCCTGCAAACTGCCTTTGCGCCGTGTGTTGTCCCGATCGATGCGTAAGATTTTTGCGTCAGGAAACAGCGTTTCTAAAGCGGCTTCAATCCGCTGCGTGCCTTGCCCAAGCGGGCGTATATCCTGATTGCCGCAATCTGGGCAAGCGGTAGGAATCTCTTCCTCATAGCCGCAATGATGGCAGCGCAAGCGGCGCTCTTTTAAGTGCAGAACCAGCTTGGCCGAGCAGCGCTTGCATTCGCCTAGCCAGCCGCATTCGCCGCAAGAGAGCACCGGTGCATAACCACGGCGATTGATAAACACCAGTACCTGCTGGCCTGCCGCCAGATGATCACGCATGATATTTAAAGTGGCCTGATGCAGGCCTTCCACCACCTTGGCGCGGTGCATGGGGATAATTTCGATTTTTGGTGGCATCGCACCGCCCACCGCGCGGTGTTGCAGGGTGATCAGGCGATAGCGCCCTTGGCGGGCGTTATGCCAGGTCTCTAGTGCTGGCGTCGCTGAACCCAGCACAATAGGCACCTGCCGCTGATGCGCGCGATACACGGCCGCGTCCCGCGCCGAATAGCGCAGGCCTTCCTGCTGCTTAAACGAGGCATCGTGTTCCTCGTCCACTACAATCATTCCTAAGCGTGGCATGGGTGTAAACACGGCCAAACGTGTGCCGAGCACAATATGCGCCTCACCACTGCTGGCAGACAGCCAGTTCAGAACCCTTTCTTTATCACTTAAGCCGCTATGCAGCGCCACAATACGGGCACTGGGGAAGCGCGCTCTAAACCGCGCTTCCAGCTGCGGGGTAAGGTTAATCTCGGGCACCAAGACCAAGGCTTGCCGACCTCTGGCGAGGCAAGCTGCGATGGTCTGCAAATACACTTCGGTTTTGCCACTGCCAGTAATCCCGAACAATAAAAACGCGGCAAATGACGCATGCTGGCTATCAATCAGGTTGATTGCTGCGGCTTGCTCGGCATTGGCCTCGGCCGCCCCGACAGGCAAGGGAATCGCATCGGGCAGTGTTTCGGTAAAAGCCACCCAACCTGCATCTATCCAGTTTTTTAGCCATTTATTGGCGCTTGGCGAAATAGCTGCCAGCTCGGCACGCGCCATTGGCTGGGCTAGCATTAAGGCAAGCTGCCTTTGTGCCGTGGCGCGGGAAGACAGGCTTTGTAATAGCGCATCCATATTGCTGGCTTGATAGACGCCGCTTGGCTCAGGTGGCACAAAGGCCTTGGGCTGGCGCAAAGCGACGGGTAGGGCGGTGGCCAAGACTTGGCCTAAGGGGTGGCCATAATACTCGGCACAAAAGCGGCTCAGCGCCAGTACATCCTCTGGCAAGGGCGGCATATCATCAGGCAGAGCAATCACTGGGCGGATCTTGCTGCTATCAAACTGCGTTTCAGCGGCTACTCCCAGCACAACGCCTGCTAAACGGCGCGGGCCAAAGGGAATAATCACCCGAGCGCCAATAGCTGGCGTGCGCTCTGCTGTAACGCTATATTCAAAAAGGCGTGTAAGCGGAACATCGAGCGCCACCGAAACATAAACACATTTCTTTAATACTCCGGTCATAAACGCCCTGCAAATAGCTGCAAAACAAGACTACCCACAGATTGTGTGGATAACTTTGTGGATTAACTGAAGATAAGTGGACAAACCCCAATAGATTCGGGGCTATGCTTAGCTTGCCTATTTTTTGAACTTTAAATTAGTCCCTTTAAAATCAATGACTTAAAAAAATCAGTAACAAAGGATTAATTTTACCTTAACACTTGACAAGCTGCCCTTCATGGCTATGAGTAATGTGTATAACTTAGGCTTATATCAAAAAAATCTAATGATCTTTCAGTATAAGCCCTTGTTTTATTTATGAATTTGATGATAGTTTCGTGACAGTTTATGTACACTATTCACCAAGGTGGTGACATGATCTGGGTTGGTGAATTGCGAAATGCCATGGCCCAGATTAAATACATGACCTTCACCCTTGCCAAAGCTTGCTAATAAACGATCCACCTCGGATTCAATTGCGGCGGGATTGGCAAATAAAGCATTCGGATCAAAATTACCTTGTAAAGCCACTTTATCGCCAATACGGCGACGTGCATCAGCCAGATCAACCGTCCAATCCAAGCCCACTGCATCGCAGCCACTATCAGCGATATCTTCCAGCCACAGGCCACCGCCCTTGGTAAACACAATCACTGGTACTTTGCGCCCGTCGTGTTCACGTTTAAGGCCGGCAATCACCTGTTTCATATAATTGAGTGAGAATTCCTGATACTTGCCATAGGCTAAAGCGCCGCCCCATGTATCAAAAATTTGCACCGCCTGTGCACCTGCTTCAATTTGAGCATTCAGATAATCGATCACCGTGCGTGCATTCACATCCAAGATATGGTGCAACAGGTCTGGCCGATCGTAGAGCATGGTTTTTACGCGGCTAAACGTAGCAGATCCTTGGCCTTCAATCATGTAGCAGGCCAAAGTAAATGGGCTGCCCGAGAATCCAATCAGAGGCACGCGGCCATTTAAAGCCTTGCGGATGGATGACACAGCATCGGTCACATAACGCAGCTCAGTGCCTACATCAGGTACGGTCAGCGCCAGGATATCGCGCTCGTCACGCAGTGGTCGCTCAAACTTCGGGCCTTCACCCTCGCTAAAATACAGCCCCAGCCCCATTGCATCGGGCACGGTCAGGATATCGCTGAATAAAATTGCGGCATCCAGAGGGTAGCGCTCTAGCGGTTGTAAGGTCACTTCGGTAGCCAGCTCGGTATTTTTGCAAAGCTGCAAAAAAGAACCGGCCACTTTGCGAGTAGCGCAGTACTCAGGCAAATAACGCCCAGCTTGGCGCATCAGCCAGACCGGTGTGTATTCAACAGGCTCACGGCATAACGCGCGCAAGAAAGTATCGTTTTGTAATTGGCTCATTGATTAATCACTTTCCTTTTAAAGCAACACGCCCCATATGCGGGGCGAATTGCTGAAGAACAGGCGGAAATTCCACATTTTTTTAGCGGCAAAGCTTCTGGGTATAGCCTTTCAAGCCACGACGGCAGCGATGATCTTTTTGCTCTGCCGTAATCACCCACGCAGCATCGACAAAAGCCATTTTCAGGCGATAACGCTCATTCGCCACGCTATCGTCCATCAGGCCTTTAATTTCTACACTGATCTGAGTATGGGCAAAATCTTCGCCTTGCGAGCGCTGCTGAATATCCAAACGCTGATATTCAAACTGCCCGGCAGGGTTGCTGATTTTATCTTTCAGATAAGCTAAAGCCACTTGCACCGGATGCTGGCCTGCACCCCCTTGATACACCACAGCTGGTGTTGCAGAAGGCGTTGCAGAAAATACAGCACCACTACATGCCAGTAAAACCAGTGCTAGTAACTTTCTCATGTGGCGCTTTTCCAAGTGTCTTTCAGGGTAACGGCGCGGTTAAATACAATCTTTTCACCAGCAATATGGTCTTTGCGATCGGTGACGAAATACCCAACGCGCTCAAACTGATAATGGGTTTCGGGTGCTAGATCGCGCGCCACGGCCTCCACATAGGCCGTCACCACTTCCAGTGATTCTGGACTAATAAACTGACGGAAATCGACGTATTCGCCATCCGCACCACGCACCGCATCAGGGCGTGCTTCAGTAAACAGGCGATCATAGAGGCGCACTTCGGCAGGCACAGCGTGCTCTGCTGACAACCAGTGAATCACGCCTTTTACCTTACGCCCCACTGGGTTTTGACCCAAGGTTGCCATATCTAAGCTGCATTTCAGCTCGATGACATTACCTGCGGCGTCTTTGATGACTTCATCGCATTTCATTACATAGGAATAGCGCAAACGTACTTCGCTACCCACGGTCAGACGTTGCCAGCCTGCGGGTGGCACTTCGGCAAAATCATCTTGCTCTACCCAGATCTCGCGCGAGATAGGTACATTGCGCTCGCCAAATTCCGGGTGTTGCGGGTGGTACGGTGCGGCGCGAGATGCTGTGACGCCTTCTTCATAATTAGTCAGCGTCACTTTCAGCGGGCGAACCACAGCCATAATGCGCGGGCAGTTGCTTTCTAATTGCTCGCGTACTGCGCCTTCCAGAATACTTAAATCCACTACGTTTTCTGATTTAGAAACACCCACGCGTTGGGCAAATAATTTAATCCCCTCTGGCGTATAACCACGGCGGCGCATGCCGATCACGGTAGGCATACGCGGATCATCCCAACCCGACACCAGCCCTTCATTCACCAGCGCAGCCAGCTTACGCTTGGAGGTCATGGTGTAAAGCAGCTCAAGGCGCGAGAATTCGATCTGCTGTGGGTGGCAATCGATACTGATATTGTCCAGCACCCAATCGTAAAGCGGGCGGTGATCGGCAAATTCGAGCGTACATAGGCTGTGCGTAATGCCTTCCAGCGCATCAGAAATACAATGGGTGTAGTCATACATCGGGTAGATGCACCATTTATCACCGGTACGAATATGGTGCGCGCGCTTGATGCGGTAGATCACCGGATCGCGCATATTTAAATTAGGCGAGGCCATATCAATTTTTAAGCGCAGTGTTCTGCTGCCATCGGCAAATTCACCGGCTTTCATACGGCGGAATAAATCCATATTTTCTTCAATCGCACGATCGCGGAAAGGGCTGTTTTTACCCGGTACTTCAAAATTGCCACGGTATTCGCGCATTTGCTCGGCGTTCAGCTCACAAACAAAGGCCTTGCCTGCTTGGATAAGCTCTTCTGCGTATGCGTAAAGCTGGTCAAAATAATCTGCAGCATGGCGAATTTCACCCGCCCACTCATAGCCCAGCCATTTCACATCGCTGGCAATGGCTTGCGCGAATTCTTCATTTTCTTTTTCAGGATTTGTGTCGTCCATGCGCAAATTGCACTGGCCTTGGTAATCTTGTGCAACACCAAAGTTCAGACAAATCGATTTAGCGTGGCCAACGTGCAGATAGCCATTAGGCTCAGGCGGAAAACGCGTTTGAATACTCGCATGCTTGCCGCTGGCAAGATCGCTTTCAATCGTGCTACGAATAAAATTGCTTACAATCGGGGCTTCATTGCTCATGTCTGAATAGGGTTCTGTAGATACTTAGATACCGTCTATTCTACCGTAACCAAGTGCGAATAGGGGTCTGCCCATGCGCTTCAGCAATGCGGCAATAAGCACTTGCGTGATATCTTTGCGCCTTTTTTAGAAACAGCCCAGCCCAAACGGCTGTTTTACCTTCTAAACCGCGATATTTAAGCTCATCCAAAGGAAGTGCACACTATGTGGAAATGGTTATTTTTAGGCTTTTTACTTCATGTATCCTGGGCAAATGCTGACGATAAATTATCGATTTATGTATGGAGCAATTCCATGCCTGCCAGCACCATCAAGGCCTTTGAAGCACGCTGCCAATGCCGTGTTGAGCAAAGTTATTATGGCGATAATGAAGAGCTACTTGCCAAGCTGGCTGCGGGTGCTAAGGGTTACGATCTGGTGTTCCCATCGACCTTTGTCCTGCCTGCGCTGATCGGCCCTAATAAGCTACTCGCCCTCGATAAAAACAAACTTCCGCATAGCAAAGATATTTTGCCCGCTTTTTTACGTGTGCCCTACGACAGCAATAATGCCTACCACCAGCCCTTTATGATCGGCGTAACTTTGCTGGGCTATAACGCAGAAAAATTGAAAGCGGCAGGCGTTGATCCAAGCAGTTGGGCCGCTATTTTTGACCCGGAGCAGCTTAAAAAGATAAAAAACAAAGTCACCGTGTTAGATAGCTCGCGCGAATTATTTGCCGCTGCGCTGATGTATCTGGGAAAAGATCCTAACTCTGGTAAGCAGGAAGACCTTGCTGCAGCCAGTGATGTAATCCGTAAAGCCAAGCCTTATTGGGCCGCATTTAATAACGATAGCTATAGCCGCCAACTTGCAAACGGCAATATTTGGCTGGCGATGGGTAATAGCTCGGATTTATTTCAGGCGCGCCGTGAAGTTAAAGAGACCAAGCGAAAATTCAACTTGGAATTTACCGCGCAAAAAGAAGGCAATGAATGGTGGATGGATACCGTCACCATTATGAAAGACGCACCAAGGCCGGATCTTGCCCATCAGTTTATTGATTTCCTGCTAGAAGGAAAAACGGCAGCGGCACAATCAAAAGCCAGTGGTGGCATCAGCCCTGTCAGTACCGCAGTGCCCTTTTTAGACCCGGAGCTTAGCCAGCATCCGGTACTCAATCCCAAACCTCAGGACTTTGCCAAGTGGACTTTATTGCGCGCGTATGATGCCAAAGAGCGGCGCTTATTAAGCCGCTACTGGACGGGCATTAAAGTACGCTAACTTTAAGAAACGAGTGCATCAGCGTGGGTGATTTTGTAGCTACGCTGATCACCTGCGCATGGTTTTTTTAGTTTGGGAATATAAAAAAATAATCTCATAGCTTGAATGTTAGATAGATGCCTGCGTAATTATTTTAATAATTGAAATATGTTTAATTCATTTTTTTAAAAGACATCATATTGATACCGAAATTCTCTATGGCACCTTAAACAGGCTACGCAATCATTTTTGCATTTCAGCGAGATTGTATTTAGTGTATTTTTTACAACTACCTACGGACAAACCCCAATAAATAAAAGTAAAAATGAATAAGTAACTTGTTGTATTGCTTTAAAGCTCCATGTATAAATTAAAGAAATATTGAGAGAATGGAGTGATGAAGGTGAATCAAGGATTGGAAGCGTTTTTTGAGCAATATGGTGAGGCTTATTCTGCCTTGGATGCGAACGCGACCTCGTCCATGTTTGCTTTGCCCTTTATGACCGTTCACCAAGGGCAGGGCACCGTTTGGGAAACGATGGATTCATTGCTGCCTGCAACAGCGGCTTTGCTAGGCTGGTTTGAGCAGCAAGGGTTTCTCAGTGCGACTTACAAGATAGAAGAAGTACTCTTTATTGATGACAACTTTGCAACCGTCAAGCTGATCTGGTCAGTAACGCGACTAGATCTGGCACCTTGGCAGTATGGCACTTGCTATCACGTCAAGCGTGGAGTGGAAGGCTGGAAAATCTACTGTGTAGTGCAATTTGACGCCGTCCCTGATATGGAAGAAGGTGTCGATGCTGCTATTAGGCTGAGTCAGCGCTTAAGCGTATCAGGCTAGGTATTTGTTTTGGGCTTGTCTGTTTGCAAATATCGAATGATCGCAGGGTGGGTGTAAGCCGCGTACTTTTCAGTATTGCTCGTGGTTTGCACCTATTCTGCAACAGGATCGGTGGCCTAGCCTAATTCATTGGCCCAGCTCATGGCATTGAGTAGTGCTTCAAAATCGCAGGGCGGGTTGGTGTTGGCATCAGGGGTGTTGTCTTCTGTCAGCAGGGCTTGGGCGAGTAAATTACCCAGTAAATTACTTTTCCCCATCAGTGCATCTTTTACATCGTCGCTCAGATTGAGCGGCTCTAGTAAATCCTGAAGTGGTGCATTAAAAAAAACATCAATTAAAGAAAACATACCCACCATAAAAGCTTGATCGGCAAAGCTTTGATTGTTTGGCTTTTGTTTTAGTGCCAGTAGTTCCATAAACTTGCCACGAATAGCCGCTGTTTGTACGAGCGGGTTGTTATTGATGGCTTTACCCGATTGCTGTACATAAACCAGTAAATGAATCCAGCGTCCTAATTGACGGCGGCCTAATACGGTGATGGCGGCAGAGAGGCTATCTATTTTTTTAGGGGAGCTTGCTCCGACTGAATTAACCAGCTTTAGTAAATTAATGGTGAGATCGGGCGAGTGCTTAAATGCGGTTTCAATTTCGCTATTATCTGCATTCGAATTAATAAGCCCTAATAGGCGTAATAAAGCCATTTGGGAAGGCTGTGGTTTGCTGCCGGATAAAATAGTGGGTTTGGCAAAGTAATAGCCTTGAAATAAATCAAACCCCAGCTTCATGCAAAGCTGATGTTGCTCCGGGCTATCTACTTTTTCGGCGAGTATTTGCAGCGGGTAGGCGCGTAGCTCGCTCATTAATCTGCGCATTTGTGCGCTGCTCATGCCCATGACTTCTAATTTGGCAAAACAGAGGTGCGGCAAAATGGCACGTTGTGCATCGCCTAAATGGATAATGTCATCCAGGGCTAATTTAAAGCCTTTCTTTTTTAGGGCAAGACAGCGCTCAATAATAGCTGGGGTAATTTCGACTGTTTCCAGAATTTCTAATACAACTTGCTTTGGGGGTAATAATTCTAAGACATCAGACATTAATAAATCTGCGTTTACATTAATAAAGCCGAGTTTATCTCCTAATACACTGCTTGCACCGAGTGTGCTGAATGCGTGCTGAATGACATCTAGTGTTGCCAGAAAATCATCGGGAACGATGGCTTCGTTACGCTGACTGCTGTTTCTGAATAGTAATTCGTAAGCCACCAGCTCTTGCTGGCGGTTTAGGATGGGTTGTCGTCCTAGGTGATAAGCGTTTTGCATGGCGGTCTGAGCAAAGGTGAGTACTGCAGTCTAGCCGCTAATTTTTAAGACTGAAGCGCTCACGTTTATTTTGTTGTCACCAGACAAGATATTCGGTTTAAAGCGGGTGCTTGTTGATTGAGGCTTTAAGGCGCAGCAGATCGTGCCATGCGCGGGATTTGTCTGGTAAGTTACGCAGCAGATAGCTGGGGTTGTAGCTAACAACCAGCGGAATCTGCTTGTAGTGATGTAGATTTTCACGTAGTGCGCTGACGGGCTCGTCGGTTTCTAGCAATGTTTTTAGGGCGAAGCGGCCTACTACAAATAATGATTTGGGCTGGAGTAGCTCGATCTGGCGCTTTAAAAACGGCGCGCATTGCAGGACTTCGGCGGCTTGTGGGTTACGTTTATTGGGTGTGCGGCATTTTATAATATTGGCTTTGTAAACTTGTTGTTCTTCGCCGATGGCTGCCAGCATATTGTCGAGCAGCCTGCCTGCCTCACCTAGAAACGGGGTTTGCTGGGCTTCTTCGTCACCATCCGGTGCTTCACCGAGTACCATAATATTCGGCTGCATTGGCCCCGTGCCAAAAACAGGCTGTTCGCCATTTTTCTGGCGGCTTTGGCAAAGTGCGCAGGCGGTACAGCTGCTAACTGCACTGCGTAATTCTTCCCAGCTCATTATCGAGATTCGCTTCGATCGCTCGTCTTCTACCGGCTCATTAGCAGGAGCGATAACGGGCGGCGGCGTAAATTTAGGCGAGCTCACTAATGGCGCAAGCGCTTGATGTGCCGCTACTGCCACAGGTGAAAAGCCTTGCGGACGAGGCACAGGAGCAGCGTTGCTGGCTGGGCGGATGGGAGCGGGCTCAGCCGCTTGCAGCTCAGCCAGAATATCTTTGCGTATCCAGACCGGGCTAAGGCCCAGCTCATCCAGTATCAGCGCCCGGCGGCTCATTTAAAAATACTCAGTGCAAAAATTAAAGCATCTTCACGGCCAGAGCCGCTGGCTGCCGGGTAGTAAGCAGGGCGGATGCCAGTTTCAGCAAAGCCCGCTGATTCGTAAAAACGCCTTGCTTGGCGATTGGATTCACGCACTTCTAAAAACAGGCTTTGCGCGCCGTTGTTGGCTAGCTTTTCGCTTAGCGCACTAAAAATACGCTGGCCAAGGCCCTTGCCTTGTAATGCTGGCGCAACGGCAATCAATAGTAGCTCGGCTTCATCAACCATCTTCATCGCTACAGCAAAGGCATTCAGGCCCGCTTCGCCATCAATGCCAAGGCAAACATCGGCTTTTAAAGAATGCTGCCAGTGGCTGATATCCCAAGGGTGCGAATTGGTGGCCGCATCAAGTGCCATGAGTTGTGGAATATCGCTGGCATTTAACTCGCGTACTGTCATTTCTTGATTCGCTCGTGGGTTTTGAGGGCCACTTTATTGCGTAAATATACCAGCTCTGCTTCTGCTGCGGGCATGCCTTTGCCTGCGGCAAAATCAGGCAGGGCTAGCGTTAGAATATCTTTGGCCTGTGGAAAACGCGCTGCATTTGCACCGTTTAGCTGAGCGCCAAGGCGCTGCTTGAGTGCCTCGCCATACGCCGCAAAGCCGCTGCCTGCGCCTAGCCAGTTACTACCATCCGGAAGCGGGATCGCATCAGGATCGCTCAGGCAAGGCTCGATAATGGTTTGCCACACGCCCGCTTCTTTGCGATAGGCCGCGCAATAAACTTGGTTCATTCGGGCGTCCAGACATACATAAACCTGATTGGCCTGACAGCCTTCAGCCAGCGCTGCTAAGGTAGAAATTCCCAATACGGGGATATCTTGCGCAAAGGCTAAGCCTTGGGTGATCCCCGCCGCGATACGCAGGCCCGTAAAAGAGCCGGGGCCATTGCCAAAGGCGACCCCTGCGATGTCTTTCATGCTGAGCTGGCATTCTTCCAGTAGCGTCGCTAAGGAGGGAAGAATCATCTCGGCATGTTTTTGACCGGCAGGCCAATCACGGGCAACAATGCCCTTGCTGGTGCTGATTGCGAGTGAAAGATATTCGGTAGAGGTGTCGAGCGCGAGATAGGGCATGGGCTGGCAGATGAACAATTAAGCCAAGATTCTACCATGCGAGCCGGTATTGCAGGTTTTGGGAATAGCTTGGGCGAAATGTAAAAAGCCCACGTTGTCGTGGGCTTTTGAGTGAACTACTTAGCTTACATTGCAGATTTAGTGAAATTGCACTTGGATCTGTTGTTTGGCTAAAGCTGCGGCGCTGTTTAATACGCTGTGCAACTTATTGTCGTGTGCTTGGGGTGCTGCTTGCCAGTCGGTGACTGGCTTTTTTTGCTTGCCGTGACAAACGACGATTTGGTACCAACCTTCCATGCCTGTGTGGCGGGTGGAGGGACGTGCTTCTACGATAAAATCAAATTGTGCCATGATGGCTCCTAGTAAATGGCCATCCAAGGTTGGATGGCAAAGCACCAAAAGAAGAGCACCTGGTTCGGGGAGAACTTGCAGAAAAGCTGAGAAGGCTTGCTGGATAGTACTGCTACAAACACATTGCGAATAAAGATATTCGCTTTACAAGGTTATGCTCAATCAAATTAGTGGAGTGATTGTTGCTGTCTTCTTGTTTCTTGTCAACAGTTTTTTGTATTTTTTGATAAAAAAGTGCAAATTACAGAATTTTCCCATGTCTTTATTCTGTAATAATTTGTTTTTAAAGCATAAATGAGCAGCCCGCCATTTTATGAATGTGGTGGGCTGCATGCAGCAAAGTAGTAAATCAACGCCTTGCTTTCTTCATTTTTTCTGCTTGTGACAGGAGTTGTCGCCGATTTATCTGGTCTATAGCTTACGCTGGTGTCAGTACTTCATCCATAATGCGATGGCGCTCGTCGTGGTAGGCCTCTTCGCTGTGCTGATATTTCCAGTAAGGCACGGCGTAGCACTGACTTACATTGAGCTTTTTATTAATACGCAGATATTTTCGGATTTGCACTACGGCTTCTGTTTCGCCTGCCACGGTGGCAGAGACGGATCCTTCTGGCCACGGCAGATCCAAAACAGCCTGAGGTAGCAGAGCACTAGGCGTGGTGCTGATTAGCCATACAATATTAACTCCAGCTGGGTGTTGCAGAGGCTGCTGGTCTTCTGCTGTAGGAATCTCGATCAAAGCGGTGCCAATGGCGTTTGCAGGCAATGCTTCAAGCACTGTGCAGAGTGCTGGCAGGGCCGATAAATCACCCGCTAATAAAAAGTAATCTGCGTCTGGATTAAAACGTGCCGGGCCACTGGGGCCTGCCAGGCCGACATCGTCGCCTATTTGTGCATGCTGCGCCCAGTAGGAAGCAGGGCCGTATTCATCGTGAATCACAAAATCAACGACTAGTTTTTGTTGCTTGGCATCAAATTGGCGAACCGTATAAGTGCGCACCACAGGCCGGTCTTGCGCGGGGGGCCAGATTAAGCCTTTGGGGCCAACGGTAGGCAGGGTGAGTGCCCGGCCTTCCTGGGGCAACAGCAGCTTGATATGTGCGCCATTACTCGGGCTGGGAAACCCTTGTAGCTCTGGTCCTCCCAGAGTAAGACGTTGCAAATGCGGAGTAAGCGGCACGCTTTGCAGTACTTGCAATTTGCGCGGGGCTTGTTTAGGAGGCGATTCTTGACTCATGGCAGCTCACTTTTTGGCGACATCTCGATGACGATACCGCAGTATAAATGATAATGGTTACCAATTGTATTGTCGGTGCATCAGCGGTTTATCTTGCTGAAATGAGAGCCCTTGAAACAGCCATCGCCAGCATGGTGATGGCTGTTCTCTTTATAGCGCTGGCGTACTTAAATGGCGGGCGATATCGTCTTGCGAGATTTCCCCTTGGTAATTATTCTCATCATCCACAATCGGCATCCAGACGAGGTTGTGTTCGTAGAGCTTGGAAAGGATAACGCGCAAATTGTCGCTGGCCTGGGCAGTGACCTCAAAAGGATGAAGCTTATCAAGGCAGGTGCCGCTGGCATTGCGGATTTCCTTGCGGGAAACATAGCCCAGTGGCGTGGCTTTATCGTCAACAATGGTCAGAAAGCGCTGCTCGTTATCGTCCATTAAGCTAAATGCTTCTTTTAAGTCGGTAGAAGGTTGTGCCGTCAAGGTGGTTTGGCCATCACAGACCTGGCCCGCATTAATTAGTAGCAGGCGTTTCAGTGTGCGATCTTGCCCTACAAAAGAGCCCACAAAATCGTCCACCGGGGCGGCGAGCAGTTGATCAGGCGTGGCGTGTTGCACAATTTTCCCCTGCCTGAAGATGGCAATGTTATCGCCTAATTTGATGGCTTCGTCGATATCGTGGCTGACCATCAGTACGGTTTTATTGAGCTTACGCTGCATCAGCAAAAACTCGTTCTGAATTGATTCACGATTGATCGGATCAACCGCACCGAAGGGCTCGTCCATCAGAAGTACGGGAGCATCTGCTGCCAGTGCGCGGATTACGCCAATGCGCTGCTGCTGGCCACCTGACATTTCACGCGGGTAGCGGCTTAGAAAGCGATTGGGGTCGAGTGCCACCATATCCATCAGCTCTCTGGCTCGCTCACGGCTGCGCTTTTTATCCCAACCTAAAAGGCGGGGCACGATGCAGATATTTTCTTCGATGGTCATGTTTGGGAATAGACCAATCTGCTGAATGACATAGCCAATCTGGCGGCGCAGCGCCACTACATCCATTTCTTGGGTATCTTGGCCATTAATCAGAATTCGGCCCGAGCTAGGGTTAATGAGGCGATTCACCATTTTAAGCGTGGTGGTTTTACCGCAACCTGATGGCCCGAGCAAGACGCAGATTTTGCCTTCTTCAACATGCAAATTAACATTGTTGACCGCAGTTACGGTTTGGCCATTTTTTTGGGTAAATGTCTTACTGAGATTTTCTAGCTGAATCATGAGCGGATACCTTTAGGAGTGAGGTAGTGCTGAATACGATTGAGGATAAGATCCATCACTATGGCGAGCAGACTGATCATCACTGCGCCAACAATGAGTTGACGGATATCACTCTGACTAATGCCATGCAAAATCAAGAGGCCAAGGCCACCTGCACCGATGGTGCTGGCAATCGCCATAACGCCGATATTCATGACTACGGCGGTGCGGATGCCGCCAAAAATAAGCGGTACAGCCAGTGGTAGCTCTACCCAGCAAAGCCGTTGGAAAAAACTCATACCAAGGCCCTTGCACGATTCGCGCACGCCCGGATCAATATGCTGCAAAGCGGTGTGGGTGTTACGAATAATCGGCAGTAACGAGTATAAAAATACCGCCGAGATCGCCGGCACATAGCCGATGCCCTGGTTGATCATCGAAAATAGCGGAATCATCAGGCCAAACAGCGCAATTGATGGCGTAGTAAGAATAACCGTGGCAAGGCCCAGCACCCAGGGTGCAAGCGAGGGGAGCCGAACAATCAGCACGCCGATTGGTACGCCTAGCAAAATTGCAAAGCCCACCGCAATGGAGACCAGCATCATATGTTCACGGGTTAAGCTTAAAATAATGCTGCTGTTTTCCCAAAAATAGTGGATGACTTCCATCTTAATCTCCTTGAAGTAAGCCCTGATCTTTTAGAAATTGGGCGGCTACTTTTTCAATGCGCTGGTGCTCAATATCTACTTTGGCGTTGAGGGTAGAAATGGTGTCGTTGTCGAGCAGCGCAGACAAGGTGTTGAGTGCTTCTTCAAGGCCAGGATTGGCAGCAAGCACAGATTTCTCTACAACGGGTGTTGCCGCATAGCTAGGGAAAAAATGCTGATCGTCTTCGAGGATAATAAAATCAAAACCTTTGACCCGGCCATCTGTGGCGTAGACCAAGCCCACTTCAACAAAGCCATCACGAATGGCGTTGTAAACTAAACCAGAATTCATCTGCTTCATTTGCGGGCGTTCAAGCTCTAGCTGATATTTCTCTTTCATCGGGGCTAAACCATCGGGCCGGCCTGCAAATTCGATATCCAACCCCAGTTTCCAATCTTTATGCTGGTTAAATTCTTTTGCCATGCCGCTCATGGTGGTGATGCCCAGTTCCTCAGCCCGCTTGCGTTGCATGGCAAAGGAATAGGTATTGTTCATGGCGGCGGGCTTGAGCCAGATCAAACCATTAGGAATATCCAGCTCTTTTACTTTGTCATAGCTTTGCTTGGGGTTTACTTCGGTGAGCTTGTGATAAACGATCAGCGCCGTGCCGGTGTAATCCCAGACCATGTCTAGCTGTTTATTGATGAGTGCACCACGCATGATCACACTGGGTAAATCCGTGGTGGTGGTGACCTCGAAGCCTTTGCTCACTAGATATTGCTTGGTCATCGACGAAAGTAAATGCTGCTCGGTAAAGTCTTTGCTGCCTAAGCGGATAGGTGCTGCGTGGGCCAAGCTGGCAATCAGCATCAGGCTGATAGAGAGGAAAAATCGTTGCATTATTCGCTCCTTTTAGTTTGATGCGCGTTTGGCAAAAATCTGGCCAATACGGGCAACGGTTTGATCAAGTGCCAGTGCCACAATGGCGGTTGCACCTGCACCCACTAAGAGCTGGGTCTGATTATTTAAGAAGATGCCGGGGAAAATCAGCTCGCCATAGCTGCTGGCTCCAATGAGGAAAGTCAGGGGTACCGTGCCCACATTGATGACTAAAGCCAGACGTACGCCCACCAAAATAACCGGCGCGGCATTGGGTAGTTCAACGTAGTAAAGGCTTTGTCTGGGAGTCATGCCAAGGCCGCGAGCGGCTTCAAGTAAAGCAGGTGATACACCGCAAAGGCCGGTATAAGTGTTGCGGACAATAGGGAGGAGAGAGGCTAAAAAGAGCGCAATAATGGCAGGCTTGTCGCCAATGCCAACCAGTACCATCGCCAGAGCCAGCACGGCGAGCGGAGGGAGGGTGTTCCCAACATTAAAGATCTGCAATAAGGGCTCGGCATAGCGTCTGGCCCAGCTTCTGCTCAGCACAATGCCCGCAGGCAGACCAACAATCAAAGCTAAAAACATAGAGTAGCCAGCAAGGCGAAGATGCTGCTGGCCAAGGTAGATCAGATCGCTTTGGTAGGTTTTTAGCCACGCGGGTTGCGACTGAATAAGGGCGAAGATCGCGGCCAAAAAGGCAATGAACAGGCCGCGTTTTAGATGCACAGACATGTGCTGACTCCTTTCTTGTAGAGCGTAAAAATCCGCTCGCAATGATGAGAGTGACAACTTAAGTGTTGAGGGTTGCCTTGCTTGAGCTTGTTTGAGGCTTGTTTCGCACTGCTGTGGAAACAAGCGGCAACAAAGCCTGGCGATTTTGTAAAATAAAAATCGCAGTATGAATTGCACTGACTGGAGCCAAGATGATGCTTCTTAGCTTGTTTCGATAAAACCTAAAGGCTTAGCGCCACGATATCGTCAGTGCAAAGAGAGAGGCTTTTGGCCTTGATCACCACTTTCTGAGGGTGATTTTTAATAGAAGAGGACAGTTTTTATCATGATGCTAAGTAAAATCGCAATGTAAATGTAAGACATTGTAATTAATTGTTACGTTTATTTTCATTGCAATGTCATGGCCGTTGCCCGCTTATTTAGCGCATTGGCACAGCATAAAATAATCAAGGGGTATGTCTTGTAGTTCGTTGTTTCATCAGTTTTTTTTCATAATAAGGATCGCTATTGCGCCCGCAATAAGCCCCCAGAAAGCCGCGCCAATTCCTAAGAGTGAAATCCCTGAAAGCGTGACTAGAAATGTCACTAGAGCAGGCTCGCGAACTTTCTCATCGCTCATCGCTGCGCTCAAGCCGTTGGCGATCGTGCCCAGTAGAGCGAGGCCTGCAATGGCTAACACCAAAGCGTTAGGAAACGCAGTAAAGAGCGCCCCAATGGTTGCGCCAAAAACGCCCAGTAATAAATAGAAACAGCCTGCGGCAATGCTGGCTTTAAAGCGCTGAGCGGGGTCTTCATGTGCTTCTTTACCCATACAAATGGCGGCGGTAATGGCGGCTAAATTGAGCGAGAAGCAGCCAAAAGGGGCAAGTAGCAAGGTGGTGATGCCGGTCCAGCTGATTAAGGGCGAAATGGGTGTGTTGTAGCCATTAGCTCGAATCACCGCCACACCGGGCATATTTTGCGAAGCCATTGTGACGACAAAGAGCGGCACGCCAATGCTAAGCATGGTCTGCCAGTTAAAAACCGGCATCATGAATTCTGGCTTGGCAAAGGCGATATTCACTTCTTTGATATGCAATAAACCTTGCCCTGCAGCAATCGCAATCCCTAGCGCCAAGACCATCATGATGGCGTAACGCGGCCAAAATCTTTTACATATTAAATAAGCAATGAACATGGCAAAGACAAGGGTGAACTGGCCTTGCATTTCGGTGAAAATATTGATGCCAAATCGTGCTAAAACGCCTGCCAGCATGGCGGCTGCAATCGGCAGCGGAATGCGGCTCATGATGCGTTCAAACCAACCTGTTATGCCGCTTAAGGTAATCAGCGCAGCGCAAAACATAAATGCGCCAATGGCTTCCCCCATAGGAATACCCTGCAAACTGCTCGCCAGCAGCGCCGCGCCCGGCGTGGACCATGCCGTGACAACCGGGTTTTTATAACGTAGTGATAATCCAATACAGGTGAGGCCCATCCCCATGCCCAGCGCCCACATCCACGAGGCAAGCTGCCCCGGTGTTGCACCCGCTGCGGTGGCGGCCTGAAAAACAATGGCGGCAGAGCTGGTAAAGCCTACTAGCACAGTGACAAAGCCGGCGGTCAAAAGCGGCAAGGAGCTGGAGGTCTGTCGCATGGCTGTGGCTCAAAAGGTGAAGAGCTTTGATCATGCCGATGAGCAGGCTTTTTGGCTAGTTACACCTTAGCCGGTGTCTGAGGAGTACAGGGTTGAAGTATTGCGGGTCTGTGTGGAAGTCTGTGCTCAGGATTGTTTGACTATCAATCAGGGAGCAAGGGGGCGTTATTCATCCTGCTCCTTGGTGTTTGGATCTGCCAGCCCGGCCAGATCCAGTGTTTCCGAGAGTAATACTTGTTCTAGCTCGTGTAAGGGTAATGGCGGGCTGAAGTAATAGCCTTGGATTTGATCACAGTGGTAGCGTAGTAAAAACGTGAGCTGCGCTTCGGTTTCTACCCCTTCAGCGATCACTTCAAGTTTTAAGCTATGGGCCATGCGGATAATGGCTAGTGCAATGGCTGCATCGTCGGGATTGGTGGTCACTTCGCGAATAAACGCGATATCAATCTTGAGCTTATCAATCGGAAAGCGCCGTAAATAGGCGAGGCTTGAGTAACCGGTGCCAAAGTCATCAATAGAAATTTGTACGCCGCGTGTTTTTAGATTTTGCAAGATGGTGATGGTGCGTTTGGTATTCACCATTAACGATCCTTCTGTTAACTCCAATTCGAGCAAATTGGCAGGGATGTCATGATCAAGCAGTGCTTTAATGACATCTCCTTCTAAATCGCCCTCAATAAATTGACGGCCAGCCACGTTGACAGAAATTTGCATTGGGCCAATTGCGGCGTGCAGCCATTGTCCGATTTGCTGGCAAGCGGTTGTGATGGCCCAGCTTCCTACTCGCACAATCAGCCCTGTTTCTTCGAGTACAGGGATAAAAAGGTAGGGTGGCACCAGCCCATGTCCGGGGCGCTGCCAGCGTAATAGGGCTTCAAGTCCTACGATACGGCCACTTTTGAGGTGCACTTTGGGCTGGTAATGCAGTACAAATTCCTTGTTTTCTACGGCCTTGTGTAAAGCCACTTCAAGATCATGCCGGGCTAAAACTTCGGCATTCATTTGCGCGGTAAAAAAACGATAGGTATCGCGCCCTGCTTGTTTGGCACGGTACATCGCGGTATCTGCATATTTGATGAGTGTTTCATGGGCGGTGGCGTCATCAGGGTAAATAGTGATGCCCATACTGGCGCTGACCGTCACTTCCTGGCCTTGAATCTCAAAAGATTCACGCAATACCTCACGTATTTTATTGGCAACCAGTGTGGGATAGAAGGGCTCGTTCTGCATAACCAAGATGAGTGCAAATTCATCGCCGCCCAAGCGCCCCACCGTATCACCAGTACGCATGCATTGAACTAAGCGATTGCCAAACTGGTTGAGCAGCTCATCGCCGATTGCATGGCCCAAGGTATCGTTTACATTTTTAAAAAGGTCTAAATCAACAAAGAGCACGGCCAGCTGGCCATTGCTGTCTGTGGCCTGAATCAGCGCGTTTTTGAGTGCTTCATAAAACAGGGTGCGATTGGGTAAGCCGGTAAGTACATCGTAATGGGCCAGTTGGTGCAGGCGCTGCGCTGATTCCTTACGCTCGGTCAGGTCGCGTGCTACGCCAACCATAACCCAGTCGTTTTCTGATTTTTGGGCTTGTTGATGAACTTCTACTTGTAAATAAGAGCCATCTTTACGCCGTATCGTGGTGTCCACCAGCACATTAATATCTTGGCCCGCAATGATGCTGTCGTAGGTGGTTTCAAGGGCTTCAAGCGAGACTTCGCCGATTTCAGCAGGGGTGGCGTCAAGTAATTCCTGGCGGGTATAGCCTAGCATGCTGCAGGCGGTGGCATTGATTTCAACAAAGCGCATTGTATTGCGGCTGACCAAGAAAATAGCATCGGCCGTGGCATCCATCGCAGAGCGAAAGCGCTGTAAATCTGCGGTGCGTGCCTGTACTTCCTGCTCCAGAATAAGGCTGTGGTTTTGTAGAAAATCCCCAAAAGCTTTTAAGCGCAGTAAATTGCGCACTCTTAGCCATAATTCGGCGCGATCAACAGGCTTGCTTAAAAACTCTTCAGCCCCCGCATTCAGTCCTGCTAGTCGAGCGCTTCTATCGTCGAGTGCCGTAACCATGATGATGGGAATGTTGGAAGTGGCAGGGTTGGCTTTGAGGATTACCGCCACTTCAAAGCCATCCATGCCCGGCATCATGATATCGAGCAAGATTAAATCTGGCGCATGCTCGGCAATCGAGGCCAGTGCTTCTTCGCCACTGGCTGCGCAGCGCGTAAAGTAGCCTTCTGGCCTGAGCAATGCTTCGAGCAACTTACGATTCTGAATTTCATCATCCACAATCAAAATAGTGGGGGTAGTGCTGCTCATGGCATCTGATCTGCTGGCTTGCTCTGGCCCTTAGCCAACAAGCTGTCGATGACGGCATACAGCTCTTGGTAACGTAGCGGTTTGGCGATATAGGCATCGCAACCGGCGATCTGGCTTTTTTCCTTGTCGGCTTTCATGGCGAGTGCCGTGAGTGCAATCACTGGAATCGCGGCGGTACAGGGGTCTTGTTTGAGCAAGGCCGTTGCGGCTAAGCCATCCATATCTGGTAGTTGAATATCCATTAAGATCAGATCTGGCTGCTCGGTGCGTGCCAGTGTCAGGCCGGTTTCGGCATCGACTGCACATAGCACGGTATGTGCTGCATTTCGTAGTAGTAGCGCGGTGAGTTTCATATTCGCTGCGTTGTCTTCAATGACTAATACTCTGGCCATCGGGTGTCCTTTCTAATGGGGGGCGTAATGCGCGTTTCACTTTGGCGATAAAGCCAAGGTGATTAAACCCCGCTTTTTCAATAATCTGGATCTGCCGCTCAGGCTTGCTATTGAGCGCCGCCCGATCTTGCTCTGTGATCCGTTTGGATGTAACCACTAAGATGGGAATATGCTCGGTAGCAGGGTCAAGCTCTAATGCGTCTACGACCTCAAAGCCACTCATATCTGGCATGAGCAGATCAAGTAAAATTAAGTCAGGATTAAGCTGCTGCGCTAGCTTTAGCCCTTCCTTGCCGCTGAGCGCCTGCACGACAATATAGGCTGGAGCTGATAAAAAGACGGTCAGCGCATCAATCGCTTTGGCATCATCATCAATGATCAATACGGTGTAAGGATTTTGCGGGCCTGGGCTTAGGCGCAAATTGGCAAGGGCGGTTTTTAATTCGGTATGGCTGATTGGCTTTTGTAAAACGGCGGAGGCACCTTCAAGTAAGGCCATTTTGCTATCGCTAAGATTAGAGATAATGACGACAGGCACATGGGCTAAGTGACGGTTTTCGCGGATTCGTAAAAGAAATTCCCAAGCCTCTCCTGTGGCCGGTAAATCTAAGTCGAGAATAATTAAGCGCAAGTTTGCTTGTGGGGCGAGTTGTAGTGCAGCCTCTGTCGTCGATGCATAGAGTATGGAAAAGCCTTCTGCTTCAAGCTGTAGACCAATCAAATTGGCCGATTGCTCGTCATTTTCGATGATCAGCGCAATACATCCTTTTGCATCAGCAAAGTTTATGTTTGCGGTGCAAGGGAGTGTTGCAGGTTGCATATTGCGCAAAGGGAGCCAAGCAGCAAAACTTGCGCCTTCACCCTCTGCACTTGCGACGGCTACGGTGCCGCCATGTAGCTCTGCCAGTTGTTTAACCATGGCCAGCCCCAAGCCTGTTCCTTCAAATTTACGCGCTAAGCGGCTGTCGATCTGGCTAAAAGCTTGAAATAATTTCGCCATATTGGCTTTAGAAATACCAATACCATTGTCGGTTACGCAAATTTCAAGAAACTCGTTGTATTCATTATTGAGCAGAGGAAAGCTATGCACCGGCCATGTGCCCGATAACTGCCCTACGCTGCTACGGAAAACACGACGTGCCCTGAGGGTGACACAACCCCCATTAGCAGTGAATTTGACCGCATTAGAGAGCAAGTTATAAACAATTTGCTTGGTTTTACGCTGATCGAACTGAGGAATGCCCAGGTCTTCACTGGCGTCTAGCTCCAGCCGGATGCGTTGAGTAGCGGCTTTTTCTTTGACGATAGTCAGGCTGCTTGTCAGCAGACTGTGCAAATCAACCGTTTCTAAATCCAGCGTCATCATGCCCGCTTCAACTTTGGATAGGTCGAGAATGTCATTAATCAGCGAGAGCAGGTGTTGGCCGCTGGTAAAAATATCACCGATGTATTCGTGCTGAATGTCACTGGTCGGGCCCATAAAGCCATCTTTTAAGGCTTCAGAAAAGCCAATAATGGCGTTAAGCGGCGTGCGCAGCTCGTGCGACATGGTGGCGAGAAACTCGGATTTCATCCGGCTGGCATGTTCTAACTCAATATTTTTTTCTTGTAAGGTGCGCTCAAAGCGCTTGCGATCGGTTACATCCCGTGCGGCAGCAAACACACCCTGTACCTTGCGATCCCGATCATGAAAAGTGGCCGCGTTGTAGGACACCACGGTTTCTAGGCCGTTTTGCGCTCTGACGGTGAGCTCGTAATCGCTGACTTTGTTTTCTGTGAGCACACGTTTAATGGCGGCATCAGCCCGTACCGGATCGGTAAAGAAATTTTTGCAGGGCGCACCAATTAGCTCATCACGGGTTCGCCCGGTGAGCGCGATCATTTGTTGGTTTACGTCGGAAATAATGCCCTGCGGATCGGTGGTCATCAGCGCATCGATATTGGATTCAATCAAAGATCGGGTATAAAACTGCTGATCGCGTAAGCGCTGATCGAGCACGGTACGGGCTTCTTCAACTTGCTTGCGGGCCGCATTGTCTGTGCCAATCAATAGGTAGCCGATGATGGCATCTTGCGCATCACGAAGTGCCGTGACGGACACCACGGCGGGAAAGCGGCTACCTTGCGAAAATAGGTTAGCTCGTAAATATCCTCAATGCCGCGCGTGGCCTTGAAAACGAGGGCTTCAAAGCCGGGGGTGATAGGGGTGTCTAGCTCCAAGCTGAGGGCTGCGGCGCGGGCGATTAATTCTTGCGGATCGGAAATATCTGCGGGGGTGATTTTGTTCATGACTTCGGCTGCGGTATAGCCCAGCATGCGCTCGGCCCCCACATTGAAAATCTGAATCACGCCCTTGGCATCGGTGGCAATACTAGAGAAATTGGCGCTGTTAAAAATAGCTCTTTGTAAGGCGCCAGCCTTAAGCAAGGCATCTTCGGCCTGTTTGCGTGCGGTATTGTCCGTGCCAATGAGTAGATAACCAATAATGGAGTCTTGATCGTCACGTAGTGCGGTGACTGAAACCACGGCGGGAAAACGGCTGCCATCTTTGCGGATATAGGTCAGCTCGTAAATATCCTCAATGCCACGCGATGCTTTGAATACCAAAGCTTCAAAGCCGGGGGTAATGGGCGTATCGAGTTCGAGGCTTAAGGCGGCGGCCCGCATAATCACTTCTTGCGAATCAGAAATATCTGCAGGCGTGATTTTATTCATGACTTCGGCCGCGGTATAGCCCAGCATGCGCTCGGCCCCTACATTGAAAATCTGAATTACGCCTTTCGCATCGGTCGCAATGCTAGAGAAATTAGCACTATTGAAAATAGCACTTTGCAAGGCGCCTGCTTTAAGCAGTGCTTCTTCTGCTTGTTTGCGTGCGGTATTGTCCGTGCCAATGAGTAGATAACCAATAATGGCATCTTGCGCATCGCGTAGTGCGGTGACCGAAACAATGGCGGGAAAACGGCTGCCATCTTTGCGAAAGTAAGTTAGCTCGTAAATATCCTCAATGCCGCGCGTGGCCTTGAAAACGAGGGCTTCAAAGCCGGGGGTGATAGGGGTGTCTAGCTCCAAGCTGAGGGCTGCGGCGCGGGCGATTAATTCTTGCGGATCGGAAATATCTGCGGGGGTGATTTTGTTCATGACTTCGGCTGCGGTATAGCCCAGCATGCGCTCGGCCCCCACATTGAAAATCTGAATCACGCCTTTGGCATCGGTGGCGATGCTGGAGAAGTTGGCGCTGTTAAAAATCGCTCTTTGTAGTGCGCCCGCTTTAAGCAGCGCTTCTTCTGCCAGTTTACGAGCCGTGTTATCGGTACTAATCAGTAAATAGCCGATGATGGCATCTTCGGCATCACGCAGTGCGGTGACGGAAACAACCGCAGGAAAACGACTGCCATCCTTGCGAATTTTAGTGAGCTCATAAATATCCTCAATGCCGCGTGCCGCCTTAAATACCAGCGCCTCAAACCCTGGAGTAATGGGCGTACCCAGCTCAAGACTCAGCGCCTCAGCACGGTCGACTAGCTCCTCTGGGACAGAAAAATCTGCGGGGGTGATTTTGTTCATGACCTCTACGGCGGCATAGCCCAGCATGCGTTCGGCACCGACGTTAAAAATCTGAATCACCCCTTTGGCATCGGTGGCAATACTGGAGAAATAGGCGCTATTGAAAATAGCGTCTTGCAAGGCCCCTGTTTTAAGTAGCGCGGCTTCTATTCGCTTACGATCGGTAATATCCCGGGCCGCAGCAAACACACCGAGCACATTGCCGCGCACGTCTTTATAAACGGAAGCGTTATAAAGCACGTCGGTAAGACGGCCATCGCTGTGCCGGATCGTCAGCGGATAATCTGTTACAAAACCTTGGGCAAAAACCTGCTGGTAGCCTTCACGCGCTTTGGCGGGCTCAGTAAAGTAGTCAGAAAAATCAGTGCCGATCAGCTTCTCACGTGCCACGCCGGTGGCCTTAATCGAGGCCTCATTAATATCTGTTATTTTGCCTTCGGCACTGATGGTTACTAGCGGATCAAGACTGGCCTCAAGCAGGCTGCGGGCATACTGCGAAGCCTGCTTACGCGCCGTATTATCGGTACCAATCAGCAAATAGCCGATGATGGCATCTTGCTCATCCCGCAGTGCCGTAACTGAAACCACGGCGGGAAAACGGCTGCCATCTTTGCGGATATAGGTGAGCTCGTAAATATCCTCAATACCGCGTGAGGCTTTAAAGACCAAAGCTTCAAAACCGGGCGTAATGGGGGTGTCGAGTTCTAGGCTTAAGGCGGCGGCCCGCATAATTACTTCTTGCGGATCAGAAATATCGGCAGGGGTGATACGGTTGACTACATCGAGCGCCTCATAGCCCAACATGCGCTCGGCACCGACATTAAAAATCTGAATCACTCCCTTTTCATCCGTGGCAATGCTGGAGAAATAGGCGCTATTGAAAATAGCGTCTTGTAGGGCCCCTGTTTTCAGTAGGGTTTTTTGGCGACGAAATTCCGTAACGCCATCTTGGCTGCTTGGCTTTTCGCCTTCTTCTGTACCGATGATCGACATATGCACTTCCGCAAACAATACAGCTTAAGTAAGTGTTCGGGTAAGACGGCTGGCACCAAAGATGAGCAAAGTAATCAGGATCGGGACAAGCTGGCGGGTAAAAAAAGACAGGTGGTATTAAGAAATATTAACAGAGTATTTCAAAAGCGCAATTCGTTTTCAAAAGGAAAGAAGCCCGCGGCAACTTTGAAAAATAAGTGTGCTGCTTAAGAAATAAAAGCGCCATAACATGGCAGAACTGGCTTTACTTCAGCAGGCGTAAATTTTTTCTTGTGGTTTGAGTTTGAAGAAGTTGGCACTGTCTGGGGAAATTCAAAAAGATGATCTGTATCAAAAAAAGCTTTCTTTGTTAGGGATTTCCAAGGTATGAAATACAGGCGGTAGGCAGGACGTGACTAAATAGGGACTGTTACAATTTGACTTTATATAGTCGGAGTGATGGTCTTGTTTGCTGAATTTTGCTTGCCTGTTCATTTAGCCTCGTTGCGTGAACGTTTTCAGGCCGATGGTGCCGTCTTGGTGCGCGGCTTGCTATCGCCTGATCGAGTGAATGAAATTCGTAGGGTGGCAATGGATGCGGTAGCAGCACGGCAGCCCCCTTTTGAATTGGAGGCCGAGCTGGGTTATCCCGGAGCGCCGGTATCGACGGCAGTGGAGGGCGGTGGCACGATTCGGCGCTTAAGAAATATGGCAGCAAGAAATCCTGTGTTTGCTGCTTGGGCGGGGGACCCGCAATTGCTTACCATGGTGAGCTACTTGTTGGACACGCCGAAAATCACGCTGACCCAAGTGCACCATAATAGTTTAATGAGTAAGCAGCCTAGTTTTAGCAGCGATACCCGATGGCACCGGGATGTGCGTTACTGGCGCTTTGCCCGTCCTGAGTTGGTTTCTGCATGGCTGGCGCTGGGCAGTGAAACCAGTGAGAACGGCGGCTTGGGTTTTATTGCAGGCTCACATCAGGTCGATTTTCCTGAGCATGCTTATGACGAGCGCGAGTTTTTAATGGCCAGCCACCCGCTGGCGGCACCTTGGGTGGCGCGCGCAGTGTTCCCGGATTTACAAGCCGGGGATGTGGTGCTGTTTGATGCGCGTACTTTTCATGCAGCCAGCAGAAATCGCACAGCGCATACTAAATATTCTTTGGTTTATAGTTATCATGCCAGCAGTAATCAGCCACTAGCAGGCTCACGCTCTGCCAGCCAGCTGGGCCTGATATTTAATGTGGCAAAGCAGCAAATGGAGGTGTCGGGCTTGTAATGTGAGGTGGTTTTTTGGCAGAAAACGAGCAGTGTGGAAAATTTATTGACCAGTAATCGACTGATTATTATGAATTATTTCCTAATGCGTCGGAACTTAGTCGCGGAATCCACTTCGCGTGGTACAATCGCGCACTTTTTTAAAATCTGCAGCCCAGACAATGACAACCCGCGCCATTCGTAATATTGCAATTATTGCCCACGTTGACCACGGTAAGACTACCCTCGTTGACAAACTCCTCCGCCAATCCGGCACCTTCCGCGATAACCAACAGGTTACAGAACGCGTGATGGACAGTAATGATATCGAAAAAGAGCGCGGTATCACTATTCTGGCTAAAAACACTTCGCTTCAATACGAAGGCTACCATATCAACATCGTAGACACTCCAGGTCACGCCGATTTCGGTGGTGAAGTGGAACGTGTTCTGGGTATGGTTGATGGCGTATTGCTGCTTGTTGACGCGGTTGATGGCCCTATGCCACAAACCCGTTTCGTAACTAAAAAAGCTTTGGCGCTTGGCCTGAAGCCTATTGTTGTGATTAATAAAGTTGACCGTCCTGGCGCGCGCCCGGATTGGGTTGTAGACCAAACTTTCGATTTATTCGACAAGCTCGGCGCTACAGACGAACAGCTTGATTTCCCGGTTATCTACGCATCTGCTCTGAATGGCTACGCTAAGCTCGAACTCGAAACCGAGTCCGATAACATGCGCCCATTGCTAGATACTGTACTGACACACGTTCAAGCGCCTATCGGCGATCCTGATGCGCCATTGCAATTGCAAATTTCTGCGCTGGATTACTCCACATACACCGGCCGCCTTGGGGTTGGTCGTGTACTGAATGGCCGTATCAAGCCAGGCCAAGCTGTTGTTGTGATGAATCACGATGATCAAGTTGGTCAAGGCCGTATCAATCAAGTATTGGGTTTCAGTGGTCTGGAACGCGTTGCGGTTGAAGAAGCACAAGCTGGCGATATTATTATTATCTCCGGTCTGGATGAAATCGGTATCGGCGTAACCATCTGTGACAAAGAAATGCCAGTAGGCGTGCCGATGTTAACCATCGATGAGCCAACACTGACCATGGACTTTATGGTGAACACTTCACCATTAGCCGGTACTGAAGGCAAATTCGTTACTAGCCGTCAAATTCGTGACCGTCTGACTAAAGAGCTGCTGATCAACGTAGCGCTGAAAGTAGAAGACACCGAAGACGCTGATATCTTCCGCGTTTCAGGCCGTGGTGAATTGCACCTGACTATTTTGCTGGAAAACATGCGCCGTGAAGGCTTTGAAATGGCCGTGGCTAAACCACGTGTTGTTTACAAAGACATCAACGGTGTAAAATGTGAGCCTTACGAAAACCTGTCTATCGACCTTGAAGATGAGCATCAAGGTGCAGTGATGGAAGAAATTGGTCGTCGCCGTGGTGAGCTGACTAATATGGAATCCGATGGTAATGGCCGTACTCGTCTGGAATACCATATTCCAGCACGTGGTTTGATCGGCTTCCAAGGCGATTTCATGACCATGACTCGCGGTACTGGCTTGATTGGCCACGTATTTGATGATTACGCACCGGCTAAAGCCGACATGCCAGGTCGTCATAATGGTGTATTGGTTTCACAAGAAAACGGTGAAGCTGTAGCCTACGCATTGTGGAAGCTGGAAGACCGCGGTCGTATGTTTGTAGCCCCAGGCGACAAATTGTACGAAGGTATGGTTATTGGTATTCACACCCGTGATAACGACTTAGTTGTTAACCCAGTTAAGGGTAAGCAACTGACTAACGTTCGCGCGTCGGGTACTGACGAAGCGGTTCGTTTGACTACAGCGATCAAAATGACACTGGAATCAGCGGTTGAGTTTATTGATGATGATGAATTGGTTGAAATCACACCAACAAGCATCCGTATTCGTAAGCGTTACTTAAACGAAACAGATCGTCGTCGTCACTTTAAAGCAAAAACACACTAAGCTTTTATTCCGTTTTTTCGGGATACACAACACCCCGCTGATGCGGGGTGTTTTTGTTTCAGGGGAGTAAAATGATCGAGGTAAAAAGCGTTCGGATTGATAAATGGTTATGGGCTGCGCGGTTTTTTAAGACGCGCTCATTAGCAAGTGCCGCAATTGATGCAGGGCATGTACATCTTAATAAAGAACGAATCAAGCCCGCGCGTTTGCTCAAATTAGCCGATGTATTACGGGTACGCACCGAGCAAGGCGAGTTTGAAATCAGCGTGCTGGCCTTGTCTGAGCAGCGCGGGCCGGCTACGGTGGCACGCATGCTTTATCAGGAAAGTGAAGAGAGTGTGTTGCGGCGAGAACGTGATCAAGAAGCGCGCCAGCTTGCTCCCCGTTTTGAGCATCCGGCAGGAGAGGGGCGGCCTAGTAAAAAATGGCGGCGGCAATTGCATCAGTTTGAGCAAAAAAACAGCTCAAGCGAATAGGATTTGCGGAAATTTTGATAAAGACTGATATTCTGATAGAGACAGATGTAAAAAAAACCATATAAGAATGCATCAACTCTTTTTGTAAGCTTTGAGCTGGTGTTTTGCTGAGTTACTTTAAGAAGCGTAAAGCCGGGCCAATATGAATGCTAATCAAGAGAAACCCATTATTTATTTATCCGCGAGGCAGGTTCAGGGGGGCGCTGAATTAGCAAGGCAGTTGATATTTTTTGGTTTTGAATGCCAAGCATTCTCAAAACAAAGTGCGTTGCTGGCCGCCATGTATACAAGAGCGCCTTTTGCGGTGTTGTTGGGTGAAGCAGGCTTAGAAGATTGCGCCGCTGAGAAAATTATACCTTTGATTGGCAAGCTATCCCGCGGGCCACTTTTATATTTAACTTCGTCATTAAGTGTGGTGCAGCAAATTCATCTGATGAAAATTGGCGTGAGCGATTTTGTTTATTTTCCTTTAGATATTCAAAAGTTGATTGATCGATTAGATGTTTTATTAGAGCAAAGTCTGAGCATACCGTATCGCGTTTTGATTGTTGATGATTCAGATGCGATGGGAAAAGTGAGTGCCAATATTTTAATCAAGGCAGGAATGGAAGTTCAGGTGCTTAAAAACCCGCTGGATGTTTTCTTTCCCCTTGAGCGATTTTCTCCTGATATTGTGCTGATGGATGTTTATATGCCTCAGTGTTCAGGAGATGAAATAGCAAAAGTGATTAGGCAATATACGCAATTTGATAGTGTTCCTATTGTTTTCTTATCGACTGAAACAAATCGCATTAAGCAATTAATGGCCCGCAGTATGGGGGGGGATGATTTCTGGGTTAAAAACATGCCAGAAGAAGAGTTAATTGCTTCGGTGAATATGACCTGTGCGCGCTATCGCTCATTACGACGCTGGATGAGTTGTGATAGCCTGACTACTTTATTGAATCATACGCATATTATTGAATTTTTAGAGCGCTGTGTTGTGCGCTCTAAAAAAGAAGCCTTTTCTTTATCTTTTGCCATGATTGATATCGATCATTTTAAAAAAATAAATGATAATTATGGTCATAGCATTGGCGATCAAGTGATTAAAAGCTTAGCGCGTTTATTGCGTCAGTCGATTAATGGTGAAGGTGCAGCAGGGCGTTATGGCGGCGAAGAATTTGCCGTGGTTTTTACAGAAACAAGCTTGGTTCGTGCTGCGCAAAAGGTAGACGACTGGCGCAAGCGTTTTTCTGAATTAATACAATCATCGAATGATATTCAGTTTCAAGTTACCTTTAGCGCAGGTGTTGCCGCTTTAAAAAATAGTATGGATGCAGCTCAGCTGATTGACGCTGCAGATACTGCGCTTTATCAGGCTAAGCATGCAGGGCGTAATCAGGTGGGTTTGCATCAAGCTTAAGCATTGATATTTTATCGTTTTAAAAGTGTAGTGAAATAAAACGGCTGTTTTTATCGACTTTTGTTTAAAGACTATTCATGACCATCTCTTATAAAATTTCCCCTGCGTCTTTGCACGCCCATATTTTTCATGTTTCTGTTTTAATTAAAAACCCCAGCGCGGATGGCCAGGCTGTGTATTTGCCTGCGTGGATACCGGGTAGTTATTTAATTCGGGAATTTGTCCGCAATATTGTTGAGATTCGCGCTGAATCGGCAGGCAAAGCCGTTGCAATTACAAAAAGCGATAAGCATAGCTGGCAGGCTGAGGCTGTTAAAGGGCCTTTAGAAATTCATTACAGTGTTTATGCCTGGGATTTATCTGTGCGTGGTGCTTATTTAGATCAGACACGTGGTTTTTTTAATGGCACCAGCGTCTTTTTAGCGGTGCAAGGGCAAGAAAATGCACCATGCAATGTAGAAATTGTTGCGCCGGAAGGTAAGGAATATAAAAACTGGAAAGTGGCGACTACTTTAGCTGCACGTAATGCGAAGCAGGGCCAGTTTGGCAGCTATCAGGCTGCTAATTATGACGAGCTGATCGATCATCCGGTTGAAATGGGCGAATTTAGCCAGATTAGCTTTAAAGCTTGCGGTATCCCGCATGATATTGTGATTGCGGGCCGGCATCAGGCAGATTTAAAGCGTTTGAAAAAAGATTTAAAACAAATTTGCGAATACCAGATTCGGCTTTTTGGCGAGCCTGCCCCATTTGATCGCTATGTATTTATGACCATGGCGGTGGGTGATGGTTATGGCGGATTAGAGCATCGCTCATCCACGGCATTAATGTGTAATCGTGATGATTTGCCTTTAGCGCACGAAACGCAAATTAAGGCAGGCTACCGCCAATTTTTAGGCCTTTGCAGCCATGAGTATTTCCATAGCTGGAATGTAAAGCGGATTAAGCCAGCCGCTTATGCGCCTTATGATTTAAAGCAAGAGAATTACACACGTTTATTGTGGGCTTTTGAAGGAATTACCTCTTATTACGACGATTTAACCTTGGTGCGCACGGGTTTAATTAGCCCGCAAGACTATTTAGATTTATTGGCGCAAACGATTACGGGCGTGCAAAGAGGCAATGGCCGCACCAAGCAATCTTTAGAAGATTCAAGTTTTGATACCTGGGTAAAGTTTTATCGTCAGGATGAAAACAGCCCGAACAGTCTGGTGAGTTATTACACCAAGGGCGCGCTTGTTGCGCTTTGTCTGGATTTGCTGATCAGAAAGCAAACACAGGGGCAGAAATCTTTAGATGATGTGATGCGTGCCCTGTGGCTGCGTTATGGCAAAGATTTTGCTACTCAGGGCGAAGGCGTGACAGAAACGGCTTGGGAGGAGCTGGCCTTTGAAGTAAGTGGTCTTGATCTGAAGTCGTTCTTTGATTCGGCATTGCGTTCAACAGACGAGCTGCCCCTGCAAGCCTTACTGGCAGAATTTGGCGTGGATTGGCAGATGCGTGCCCCAGTGAGCTCTGCTGACAAGGGCGGCTGGCTGGATAAAGTGCTTTCGCCCAGCAATAGCCTGGGTGTGCGTACCAGCAATGAGGGTGGTTTTGTAAAATTAAGCCATGTTCTGGATGGCGGTGCTGCGCAAAAAGCAGGTTTATCTGCGGGCGATTTATTGATAGCAATGAATCGTTTGCGTGTGACCAGTGGTAATTTGGATGCATTGCTGGCTAGCCAGCCGACTAATGGCGAAGTCGAGATTGTGGCTTTTCGCCGTGATGAGTTGATGCATTTTAATGTGCATTTGCAATCTGCAGAGGCCAATACCTGCGGCTTAAGGTTAACCTCAGGAAGTGATGAGGGCAATATTACGTATGCTGATTGGCTGCTTAACTAGGAAATGACATTGTCTTGCTAGCATCTGACTGCTATCAATTTGGGATGACAATTGAAATGTCGTTTCAGATGGTTGCTCAGTTTATGAAACTTAGATTTCGTCAGCTCAATAGTGCGCGAGTAAAAATTTTACTGGTGCTGCTGCTGTTAAATCTATTGCTGATGATTATTTTCACGCTACTGCTTCAGTCAGTGATGTGTGATGAGGTGCGCCGTGATGCAGATCGTCGTCTGTCTGCCGCGGTGCAAACCTTGCCTATGATCTTGCCTAATCATTATTTAACTCGTGCGCTGGCAGGGGAAGAGATCTCTTCTGAAGAGTATCTTCAGCAATTGGCGATTTTAGAGCGCTATTGCCAGATTGCTGGCTTACGAGATCTCTATGCCTTTAAGTTGGAGAATGGCAAGGTTGCCTATTTGATTGATAGTGCTACGCCACCCTTGCTTGCTAAAGCAAACTATGGTCGTTATCAAGAACTCAATGGAAATCAAACCAGCCCTGCTTTACTGGCTTTAAAAGATGGGCATCCCCGCTCAGTGATTGTGAGTGAAGCCTGGGGAGAGTCCAGAACCTATTTGTTTCCTATGCCGCTGGCCGATGGGTCTCATTATTTAATTGGTGCCGATATTGATAGTGATCTTTTTCATAAGTCGCTGATGCAAGCAAGATGGCAAGCATTGAGTATGGGGTTAATTCTTTTTATTGCGGCATGCGCGGTCTGCTATTTGGTGGCCCATCATTTTTCTGCACCACTTGCCACGCTTTCCAGGGCAGTACGCAGAATGGCTACGGGCGATTTTGGGGTCAGAATTCAGGCTGGGCGAAAAGATGAATTAGGTAATATTGCAAGAGCATTTAATGCCTTGGGTGAGCTTGTTTCGGCAAGAGATCAGTCCTTACGAGAATTGGCTTATGTAGATTCATTGTCAGGCCTTGCCAATAGAGTGGGTTTTTTGCATTACGCAGCAGAGCATTTAAACCCGGAAAGAGGCTCTTTTGCTTTATTGATGCTGAATATCAATGATTTTCATTTTATTAATGAATATCTGGGTTATCAGCAGGGAGATGAGGTCTTACGGCATATTGCTGAGCGCTTAAATGTGCTTCGCCGCCCTGTGATTAAAGTGGCTCGTTTGGGGGCGAATACCTTTGGCGTATTGCTGGAGCGTGTATTAAGCGATGATGTGCTTAAGGTATTAGAGCGGCTGGATGCCAGCATGACCGAGCCTCTTTTGATGGGAGGAGAGCGCTTAGATATTAGTGCCAGTTCGGGCGTGGCTTTATTTCCGGAACATGGGCTCAGTGCCGATATTTTGCTGCGTAATGCAGAGGTGGCGCTTTGCGGGGCCAAATCTGCCCGGCGCAGCTTTGCTTTTTATGATCCGGAGCAAGAAGCGTATTCACGTAATCAGCTCACCTTGATGGGCGATCTGCGCGAGGCATTGGCCGAAGGGCATTTACTGGTTTACTACCAGCCCAAGGTCAAAATGATCGACGGCGTGGTGAGCGAAGCAGAAGCGCTGGTGCGCTGGCAGCATCCGGTGCGGGGCTTTATTCCCCCCAGTGTGTTTATTCCTTTTGCCGAACAAACAGGCAAATTAAGGGCGATTACCGAGTGGGTGGTACACGATGTATTGATGCAGGCTGCGGTATGGATTGAAGAAGGGCTGGAGCTGTGTATCTCGGTGAATGTGGGCGTGAGCGATGTTGAAGATGCTAGTTTTGTGTCTTTTTTAGAGCGGCAACTGGCACAATGCCAAGTGCCGCCACAGAATTTATGCTTGGAAATCACCGAAACAGGGGTGATGAGAAACCCCAAGGATTTAATGCGCAATTTAGAGTATTTACGTGCCATGGGCGTTAAATTATCGATTGATGATTTTGGTACGGGTTATTCGTCTTTTGCCTATTTAGCCAAAATGCCGGTGCATGA
The DNA here is from genome assembly GCF_000969645.2 of Janthinobacterium sp. B9-8. NCBI lineage: Bacteria > Pseudomonadati > Pseudomonadota > Betaproteobacteria > Burkholderiales > Oxalobacteraceae > Janthinobacterium > Janthinobacterium sp. B9-8. The sequence continues at coordinate 2,100,290 of NZ_CP014222.1, read as the reverse complement.
ATTAAAAATTGATCAAAGCTTTGTGATGTCGATGAGCGAGCGTTTTGAGAATGTATCTATCGTTCGCGCGATTATTGAGCTGGGGCATATTCTGGGTTTATCCGTGATTGCAGAAGGGGTAGAAACCGAAGCTGCATGGCAAGCCCTAGCGGTGATGGGCTGCGATGAGGCGCAAGGTTATTTAATTGCAGCACCCATGCCTGCTGATGCGTTTTCACTCTGGTGCATGGCTGATTCTCGCAAGCACCTGCCGATTACCCCGCCTAATATGGGCGAGGACAGCTATTCGCAGCGCCATTTTTCCTAAGCTGAAAATACGGCCTGTTTTCTTAGGCTCTTATCGTTACTGCGTTGATAGGGCACGGCCTGTATTCTTTTAAATAGCCTTGTAACTGCTGATTAAGTGATCGCAAGCGGCGCGAATCTGCTCATTGCTTAATGAGGCATAGCCGATGAGCCAGCCCTCGATTTTTGCCTCGGCCTGATAAAACGCCGATAGCGGCCTTAGCGCCAGTCCCGCAGCAGATCCTTTAATCGTCCACGGTTTTTCTAAGCCCTTGGGGAGTTGCAGTGCAAATTGCAAGCCCGCCGCTGTATTAACGGGCTGGATGATATCGGATATGGGCTGCAGGCTTTCCAGTAGTAAATCCCGGCGGCTGCGGTAAAGCAGGCGCATATGGCGTAAATGCGCGGCAAAGTAGCCCTGCCTTATAAAGTCAGCCGTAACGGCTTGTAGAAACTGCGCACTATGCCCATCAAAAGCGATTCTTGCGGTAATAAATGCAGGGACTAAGGCTGGCGGCAAGACGATGTAGGCCAGCCGTAATGAAGGGAAGAGCACCTTGCTGAAGGTGCCGACATAAATCACTCGCCCCTGCTGATCCAGCCCTTGCAGCGCAGGCAGCGGGCGTTGGTCGTAATAAAACTCGCTATCGTAATCATCCTCAATAATCCATGCCTGATGCGCCGCAGCTTGCGCAATCAGCGCCATCCTCCGGGGCAAACTCATCGCAATGCCAAGCGGATATTGGTGCGATGGCGTGGTGTAAATCAGCCGGGGCGCGGCCAGTGTTTGGCTGATGTTGGTGTTAAAACCTTCTTGGTCTACCGGCACCGGCACAATCTGCGCGCCTGCCGCCAGCATGGCGTTTCTAGCGCCTAGATAGCCGGGGTCTTCCAGCCAGACGGTGTCTTCCGGATCAATCAGCAGTTGGGCAATCATTTGTAAGGCTTGCTGCGAGCTATTTAAAATCATGATCTGCTCTGGCTGGCAATCCACCTCGCGAGATTGCGCCAGATAGCCCGCAATGGCCGATTGCAACTCCGGCAAGCCCTGTGCAGGGCCATAGTTGGCGAGTGCTGCGCTGCTTTTACTCCAGCGCTGTTGCATCAGCTTTTGCCACAAGGCATGCGGAAACGCGAGGGCGTCGGGCTGGCCTGCATTAAAAGCGAGGCTTGGCAGCGTGCTATCCCGGCAGCCGCCCGCATCCACAATTCCTTGCCCCCTCAGTGAGAGCTTTGCTGCTGCGCTGGTGGCTTTTTTTGCGGGCCGCGCTTGCGGCGTAAATGCAACAAAGCTTCCTGCACCCGCCCGCCGCTCAAGATAGCCTTCAGCCTCCAGCTGCGCATAAGCGGCCTCTACGCTGCTGCGAGAAATGGCTAAACCTTTGGCGAGCATTCGGCTGGCTGGCAAGCGGCTGCCCTGAGGTAATCGCCCGGCAAGCAAGGCTTTACGCAGGGTGTGGATCAGTTGTGCTTGAATTCCCATCCCTATGCTGGCGCTTGCAGCAAAAAGGGTCGGCCAGACTGGCGCAGAAAGTGGTTTGCTCATGGTGGCTAAATTGGTAGGTAGCAGCAGGCCAATTTACCTTTAAATTAGTGCGGTGAACAATTAATTCGGAGAGTGTGATGAGCGATCAATCTGTAGTTAAAAGTAGTGGCTTGGCTAGCCCAGCTGAGTCCGCAGCGTATTTGGCAGAGAAACTGCGTTTTTATACCGATGTGGCCGATTTAGTCAGCGATCTGTATGCACAGCATCCGGAAATTATTGCGCTGGATACCCGCAGTAGTGAGACTTATGAGCGCGGCCATATCCCCGGTGCCATCTCATTTCCACATCGCTTAATGAGCGAAGCAAGCACGGCGCAGCTTGATCGCAACAAAGTTTATGTGTGCTACTGCGATGGCATAGGCTGTAATGGCTCGACATGGGGTAGCTATAAGCTTGCCAGCCTTGGTTTTACGGTGAAAGAGCTGATTGGTGGCCTAGATTTTTGGCAGCGGGATGGGCATCCGATTGCCATTGGGAAAGAGGCAGGGACGTTGGTAGGCGGGAAGATTGAGTGTGATTGTTGAGGGCGGGGGCTATGTGCTCTGAAGAAAATATAAAAGATCTAAATCAAAAAGATCATTTTAGTGCCTTCGGCACATTAATTTAGGTGCGGGCGTCCCGCTGGATCTTCCTTTCTTGTGTGGCCAAGAAACGAAGCCAAGCCACAAACTCAAAACACGAAGGCCCCTCACTGCGGATAATCGGCTCGGCGAAAAAGGCTGCTCGGGAGCAAGCCCGCTACCCCTTTTCCGAAACCCCGAGCCGCTTATTCCTCGCTTCGGCGTGCTTCAAGGGGGATTTTAGCCCCGTGCCACGAGCTGCAATATGAATCCAAATTTTTAAGGTTTTAAAATACTAAAAACCCAATCAAAAACAACTTACGTTAATACCTATTTTCCTCCGTGAAACTCCGTGTTCTCTGGGGCCGAAGTGTTTCAAGATTTGGGTTTCCGTTGCGCGGCATCAGTTATTAATTTGAGGAACTTGTATGGACTACGAACTAAACCAATTCGGCCAGCCTGTTGGCCTGCTGTTGCAAGACTGGATTCCCCCTGTTTTTCCTCCTGCTAAGGTACTTAATGGCTGGGGCTGTCAGGTGGAGCCTTTGTCTTTAGCACGGCATTCTGACGCTTTATGGCAGGCTTTTTCGGCGGACGATGGCCGGATGTGGACTTATTTAACGTCCGGGCCTTTTGCCGATGTGCAGGCTTTTAATGCCTGGCTGGATAGGGTAAGTAGCGGGGTTGATCCGCAGTTTTACGCCATTGTGGACGAGGCCAGTGGCAAGGCCTTGGGGCTGGCTGCTTATTTGCGGATTGATCCGGCCGCAGCGGCGATTGAAGTGGGCTGGCTGCATTTTTCTCCTGCATTGCAAGGCACGCGCCTTGCTACGGCGGCGATGCTGCTGATGATGAAAAATGCTTTTGAGCTGGGCTATCGGCGCTATGAGTGGAAGTGCAATGCCTTGAATCTGCCTTCGCGCAAGGCGGCGCAGCGTTTGGGTTTTAGCTTTGAAGGCGTGTTCCGCCAAGCCACGGTAAATAGGGCGCGCAATCGTGATACGGCGTGGTTTTCTGTGCTGGATCAGGAGTGGCCAGCGCTTGAAGAGGCATTTGCTCAATGGTTGTCGGCAGATAATTTTGATGAAGCAGGGCGGCAGCGGTTGGCTTTGTCTGATTTAACCAGGCCCTTGCTGGCGATAAAAGACACGGCCTCATCGCTCCTATAAGCATTAAGGTAATCAGATTCCACATTTAAAACCGTCATTTCGTAGGGTGTGAAACGACGGAGTCGTTATGCATCGAAGGATGGTGCGCAAGAAAATCGACTTGCACACCCTACGAAAAATCAGCCTTTGTGTTATTTTTTGTTTTTAGTGATGCTTATAAGAAGAGGCTAAAGCCGCTCCTACGAAGTGCTCGCCATACCGCCCTCAGCAACCTTCCCTTATCGTCATATAAAATTCGTCTAGACGTCATGCCTGTGTAATGTTGTTTTCCTACAATCCTTCACGCTCCCTTGCTACTTTACCGATCGTGAAAGGATAGAAGAATGACACGTATTGCTGTATTGCTCTCCGCGCTGCTTGCCGGACACGCTTTTGCTGACACTTCCCTGACTGTATATACCGCGCTTGAAGCGGATCAGCTCAAGCCTTATCAAGCGCAATTTGAAGAACAAAACCCGGGCATCAAGCTGAAATGGGTGCGGGATTCAACCGGTATTATCACGGCTAAACTGCTGGCAGAAAAAAACGCCCCGCAAGCCGATGTGGTGTTGGGCGTGGCGGCTTCCAGCCTGTTGGTGATGGAAAAAGAAGGCATGTTGCAGCCTTATGCGGCCAAGGGTGTTGAGAAGCTTTCCAAGCAATACGTTGACGACAGCAATCCACCTGCATGGGTAGGGATGGATGTTTGGGGTGCGACGGTTTGTTTTAACACGGTAGAAGCGGCCAAGCTGGGCCTGAAAAAACCAGAAAGCTGGCGCGATCTGACCAAGCCTGAATACAAAGGCAAAATTGTGATGCCTAATCCGGCATCCAGCGGCACAGGTTATTTTGATGTCACTGCATGGCTGAAAGTGTTTGGCAGCGAGAAAGAAGGCTGGGCCTTTATGGACAAGCTGCACGAAAACATGGCGCAGTACACGCACTCAGGCTCCAAGCCTTGCAAACAAGCCGCTGCAGGCGAATTCCCGATTGGTATCTCTTTTGAATACCGTGCAGCCAAGCTAAAAGAAGGCGGCGCGCCGATTGATCTGGTCTTCCCTAAGGAAGGCTTGGGTTGGGATGTAGAAGCCACCGCCATCATGAAGGGCACCAAAAATCTGGATGCCGCTAAAAAGCTGGCGGATTGGGCCGCATCAAAAAGCGCAAATGAGCTTTATGAGAAAAACTTCGCCGTGGTGGCCTATCCTGGCGTGGCTAAACCCAACACGCATATCCCTGCTAACTACGAGCAATTGCTGATTAAGCAAGACCTGCGCTGGTCTGCACAAAACCGCGACAAAATCCTGGCCGAATGGACACGTCGTTACGACGCAAAGTCTGAAGCAAAGAAATAAAAAACGCTGCACAGACCGGCTTGCCTCCTGAGGTGGACCGGTTTTTGGCGCTGTAAATAAAGTCATTGATGATATGCAGAGTAAAACCCAAATCTTGAACCACGGAGGCCACAGAGAACACGGAGTTTCACGGAGAAAAATGAGGTTTAAATTGAGTTTTTTGTTTTAGATTTTAAATATTATCAAACTCAGTTATATGAATTGTTGTTGTGATTCGTGGGACAGGGCTTAAATCTCCCCTTGAAGCACGCCGAGCGAGGAACAAGCGGGGTGGGGCAGTCGTCAATTCGTGTTTGAGCGAAGCGAGTTGAATTGACGCCACCTCGATTGTCCGCAGCGAGGGGATGTCGTGCTGGCCGGGGCGGCCTTCTTTTGGTTCTTTTCTTGGCCGTTCAAGAAAAGAACGCCCCCGCGGTGGCTACCGCTCCAAAATCAAGGTGCCGAAGGCACTAAAAAAGCTTTGTAGTTTTCTTGAGCGGGCAACACGCTTTATCCGCTCAAGCAAAACTTCATCACTTGTTCCAAAACGTTTACCGCTTCAGGCCTGATTAATGAATAGAAATATTGAATTGCCCCTTGTAGCCAGCGCTGATTACTTATCGATAGAAGGCCTAGCGAAGCGCTTTGGTGTTTTTGTGGCCTTAAAGCAAATCTCGCTGAATGTTAAAAAAGGCGAGTTGCTTTGCCTGCTTGGGCCGTCGGGCTGCGGTAAAACCACCTTACTGCGCATGATTGCGGGGCTGGAGTTTGCCGACGCGGGCGCAATCAGGGTTGAGGGCAAAAACATCACCTGCCTGCCTGCCGCCAAGCGTGATTACGGCATTGTGTTTCAGTCCTACGCTTTATTCCCTAATTTAAATGTGGCAGACAATATCGCTTACGGCTTGAAAGGGCGCAGTAGTGACAAGGCCGTGCGCGTCACCAGCTTGCTTGAGCTGATAAGCCTTGCCGGTATTGAAGACAAATATCCAGCGCAATTATCCGGTGGCCAGCAGCAGCGGGTGGCTTTGGCGCGCGCTTTGGCCACGTCTCCTGGGCTTTTATTATTAGACGAGCCGCTGTCTGCGCTGGATGCCCGCGTGCGCGAACACTTACGCTGCGAAATTCGCAACCTGCAACAACGCCTGGGCATTACCACGATTTTGGTGACACACGATCAGGATGAGGCGCTCACGATGGCCGATCGCATTGTGGTGATGAACCACGGCGTGATCGAGCAGGTCGGCACGCCTGAAGAAATCTACAGCCATCCGCAAAGCCGTTTTGTGGCCGAGTTTGTTGGCAAATCGAATTGGATTAAGGCCCGCGTGACCGGCAATCAATGCCTGAGCGTCGCAGATGCCGAGCTTTACGCTCTACATCTGCCGCCTTTGCCGCAGGGTGAGGAAGTGGAACTCTTTATCCGCCCAGAAGCGGTGCGCCTGCACGCCACCTGGGATGTGGCTCTCTTGAGGGAGCCGAATACCGCGCTGGCCGATGTCAGCAAGATTGAGCTATTAGGCAGCTTTTACCGTATTAGCCTGCATGTGCCGGTATGGAACAGCGATTTAATCGTCGATCTCAGCCGCGATCAGCTCGCCCTTTACCAGCCTTCATTAACCCAGCGCATCCCTGTTTCTCTGCCGCACGATCAGCTGCGGGTTTTTTGTAGCAAGGATGCAGAATGAGCGCGGGTCTCACTTTAAAGCTTGATATTCGGGAAAGAATGGCGGGCAGCATTAGCTATCTGATTGCGGCATTTTTGCTGATTGGTGTAGCTGGCCCGTTGCTGGCGATTTTGGGCAAATCGTTACTCGCGCAAAGCGGTGAGTTCACTGGCTTAAGTAACTTTATTGAAATCACCAATGTGGCAGGCTTTTGGTCTGCGGTGGGCAATAGCCTGTGGGTGTCGGCGCTGACTACGGCGATTGTGCTGCCGCTGGCCTATGTTTTTGCCGCCGCGCTTAGCCGTAGCGCCATGCCGGGCAAGGCGGTATTTCGCTATTTGGCCTTGATTCCGCTCTTGGCACCTTCCCTGTTGCCGGGCATTTCACTGGTTTATTTATTTGGCAATCAAGGCCTGATTAAAAGCTGGCTGCCATTGGGAGTCAGCATCTATGGTCCGCTGGGCATCGTGCTAGGCGAGGTGTTTTATACCTTTCCGCACGCCCTAATGATTTTGCTCACCGCACTGGCGATTGCCGATACGCGGCTTTATGAGGCAGCGACTTCGCTGGGGGCAGGGCGGGTGCGGCAATGGTTTACCGTAACTTTGCCTGCGGTGCGTTACGGCCTGATCTCGGCGGCGTTTGTAGTGTTTACGCTGGTGATGACCGATTTTGGTGTGCCTAAGCTGATCGGTGGGCAGTTTAATGTGCTGGCGGTAGAGGCGTATAAGCAGGTGATTGGTCAGCAGAATTTCCCTAAGGGCGCGGTGATTGGACTTTTGCTGCTCTTTCCGGCCTTGCTGTCGTTTGTGGTTGATTACTTTGTACAAAAAAAGCAGAAGGCGTTGCTGACGGCGCGTGCCCAGCCTTTAGTGGCGAAGCCTTCTGTACTTAGAGATGCCGCCGCATTTCTGTGTTGCTGCACGATTTCTCTGTGGCTGTTGGTGATGCTGGGCGTGGCCGTGGCGGCGTCTTTAATCACGCTCTGGCCGTATAACTTGAGCCTGACGCTGGCGCATTTTGATTTTGAGCAAATGGATGGCGGTGGTTGGCTGGCTTATTTTAATAGCTTAAAGCTCGCTTTCTGGACGGCGATCTGCGGCGTGCTTTTGGTATTTATCGGCGCGTATTTAAATGAAAAGCTAAAAGTAGCGCCGCTGGCCCTGGCCATCTTGCGCGTCTTGGCGATGTTACCGATGGCGGTGCCGGGCTTGGTGCTGGGCTTGGGCTATGTGTTCTTTTTTAATCACCCGCAAAACCCGATGCACAGCCTGTACGGCACGATGGGTCTGTTGGTGCTCTGTACCGTGACGCATTTTTATACCACGGCACACCTCACCGCCACGACCGCACTTAAGCAGATGGATACTGAATTTGAAGCCGTCGCCGCCTCGCTCAAAGTACCGTTCTGGACCACCTTTAGCCGCGTCACCGTGCCGGTTTGCCTGCCCGCAATTTTAGATATCGCCCGCTATTATTTTGTCTCCGCTATGACCACCGTCTCTGCCGTGATTTTCCTTTACACGCCAGACACCGTGCTCTCTTCCTTGGCGGTGCTAAATATGGACGACGCAGGCGACACCGCCGCTGCAGCAGCAATGGCCACTCTGATTGTTATGACTTCGGCACTAGTGTGCCTGCTATTCGCCATCGCCTCGGCCCTATTGGGCAAGCGCTCGCAAGCGTGGAGAAGGTAGGTTGGTGCGATAAAGTGTTTCTTAGTTATAACGATACTTCTGTTTAAAGCTAAGGGAGCTAAATCTTGAACCACAGAGAACACAGAGAGCACAGAGTTCCACAGAGGAGTCGAAGGATTTAATGGTTTTCTCTGTGTGCTCTGTGTCCTCGTTTTACTCTGTGGTTCAAGGTTTAACGCTCTATCAAGGTAGCTGAAGTGTCGTTGCCCACTCTGCGAAATTTATCTATTTTGGCTTTTGCCATTTTTTTGTATCAAAAAATTCATCTAGATGATTGGAGTAATCATGCGTGAACCGATCTTATTAACGCCAGGCCCTTTGACCACCTCGCTGGCAACTAAAGCCGCCATGCTGGTTGATTGGGGCTCATGGGATGCCAAATTTAATACACTTACGGCCAGTGTATGCGCCGATTTACTGCGTATTGCCAATCTGGGGGACGGCTATGTTTGCGTGCCTTTGCAAGGATCAGGAACCTTTGCGGTGGAGGCGGCCATTGGCAGCATGGTGCCCAAAGATCGCGAAATACTGGTGCTGGTCAACGGTGCTTACGGGCAAAGAATGGCCAAAATCGCTACCGTAATGGGGCGCAAGGTCAGCGTACTGGCAGTCAGCGATGGCACACCAGTCAGCGCCGCTGCCGTGGCCGAAGCACTGGCGGCCAATCCGGCGATTTCGCATGTGGGCATGATTCATTGCGAAACGGCGACGGGCCTACTCAACCCCGTGGCAGAAGTGGCCGCCGTGGTGCAGGCCGCCGGGCGGGCTTTGATTCTGGATTCGATGTCGGCTTTTGGCGCTTTGCCAGTTGATGGTTTGCCGGTGGATGCGGTGATTTCTTCGGCCAATAAATGCCTGGAAGGCGTGCCGGGCATGGGATTTGTGCTTGTGAAGCAAGCGGCCTTGGTGCAGGGGCAAAGTCCATCGCTATCGCTGGATTTATGCGATCAATTTGAATATATGCAAAAAACTGGCCAATGGCGCTTCACCCCGCCAACTCATGTGGTAGCGGCATTCAGGGTGGCGCTCGATCAATATTGGGCAGAAGGCGGCCAGCTTGCACGTTTGGCCCGTTATCAAGCCAATGGCGATGCGCTGCTTGCTGGGATGAAAAAACTCGGCCTGCAATCCTTTTTACCCGCTGATTTGCAAGCGCCAATTATTTATACCTTTTTGGCGCCGAATCACCCTGAGTACGATTTTCAGCGTTTCTACCAAGCCGTTCGTGCCCGAGGCTTTCTACTTTATCCGGGCAAACTCACCGAAGTAGAAACCTTTCGCGTGGGCTGCATTGGGGCGATTGATCAGGCTGAAATCCAGCAAGCCATAGCGGTGATTGCTGAGGTGTTGGCGGAGCTGGGGTGGGCTGATTAAGGGGCGCAAGTTTGCGTGAGCTAAACCTTGAACCACAGAGTAAAACGAGGACACAGAGGGCCACAGAGAAAACTATTCGACACTTTATTTTCTCTGTGCTCTCTGTGCCCTCGGTGGTTCAAGATTTAGCTCTGTATCAAAACTCACTGAAGAATCTTACTCATCAGAACAATTAATCAAGGAATAACCATGAACTATCGTTACACCCGCGCTTATCTTGGCCCGATTCAGGCTGTGATTTTTGACTGGGCTGGCACTGTGCTGGATTTTGGCTCTTTTGCGCCGACTCAGGTTTTGATCGAGGCCTTTGCGGGCTTTGGCATCGAGATTTCCCTTGCCGAGGCCCGTGTGCCGATGGGGATGGCGAAATGGGATCACATCAAGGCTTTGGGCCAGTTGCCGACGGTGGCCGCACGCTGGCAGGCGAAGTTTGATCGCAGCATGACGGATGCCGATGTGGATGCGCTTTACGCGGCGTTTATGCCTTTGCAGATTGCTAAAGTGGGCCAGTATTCCTTGCCGATTCATGGTGCGCTCGATGTGATGGCCGCGCTGCGTGCCAAGGGTATCAAAATTGGCAGTTGCACCGGCTACCCGCGCCAAGTGATGAAAGCCTTGCTGCCGATTGCCCGTGAGCGCGGCTACGCACCGGATTGCGTGGTGGCTGCCGATGATCTAAAAGCAGGCGCCCGCCCGGGGCCGTGGATGGCATTGCAAAATGTGATCGAGCTGGCCGTGAGCGATGTGGCCGCTTGTGTCAAAGTCGATGACACCGCCGTGGGGATTGATGAAGGCTTAAATGCCGGTATGTGGACGGTAGGGCTATCGGTAACCGGCAATGAAGTGGGCGTAACTGCCGCAGAATGGGCCGATTTAAGCCCTGCCGAGCAAGCTAAAAAACGCGCCGTGGCGGTAGATACGTTGTCACGGGCGGGGGCGCATTATGTGATCGACAGTATTGCTGATCTGCTGCCGGTACTGGCCGATATTGAAGCACGCATGGCCCGGTCTGAGCGTCCTTGATTTTGCTTGGTGATGTTTGGGGTTGAGTTAAATCTTGAACCACAGAGTAAAACGAGGACACAGAGTCCACAGAGAAAACCTCTCAATGCACTAGGCGTTTATTAAAAAAGTGCTTTCCTCTGTGAAACTCTGTGCTCTCTGTGTCCTCTGTGCTTAAAGACGTAGCCCCCTCAAAAGACGCGCTGAAATTTGATGTTTTATATATTGGGAAGGCTCTGATGAGTGAATTTCGCCCTTGGTGGTTTGAGCAGGCTTTGATTAAAGAGAATCCGCAGCCAGCCGCGCCGCTCAAGCAGGATTTACAGGCAGATGTGTGCATTGTGGGTGGCGGTTATACCGGCTTATGGACTGCGATTTCGCTCAAAATGGCTAAGCCGGAATTAAGCGTGGTCATCATCGAGAAAGATCTTTGCGGCAGCGGAGCATCGGGCCGTAATGGCGGCTGTCTGCTCACTTTGGCGACCAAGTTTTTGACGCTGAAAAGGCTGTTTGGCGAGGCAGAAGCGCTGCGTATCGTTAAAGCTTCGGAAGACGCGGTTTATCAGATTACACAATTTTGCCGCGATCATCAGATTGATGCCGAAGTGCGGGTCGATGGCACGCTCTATACCGCCACCAATGCCGCTCAGCTGGGCAGTATGGATGGCGTGATGGACGAGCTGGCGCGGCATCAGGCCTCAACTTGGGTGGGCTTGCCCGAGCACGAAGTCAAACTGATGGCAGGTTCGGATCTGCATATTGCAGGGGCTTTTTCACCAGTAGGTGGCAGCGTGCAGCCGGGCTTGTTGGTGCGGGGTTTGGCGCGGGTGGCAAGAGCAATGGGCGTGCAGATTTTTGAAGCCACGCCTATGGAGCGCCTGATCGAAAGCGCCAAACCGGTGGTGGTGACGGCGCATGGCAGGATCAGCGCGGGCAGCGTGGTGCTGGCGTTGAATGCCTCGATGGCGACGATGTTTCCTGCTCTATCACGCAGCATTGCCGTGGTTTCATCCGATATGATTATCACTGAGCCTTGCCCTGATTTATTGCAGCGCACAGGCCTCACGCGGGGTGTGGCGGTGTGCGATTCGCGTATTTTTGTGAATTACTATCGCAGTACCGCAGATGGGCGATTAATGCTGGGCAAGGGCGGTAATACCTTTGCCTATGGTAATCGGATGCTGGCCGCTTTTGATCAGCCGAGCGCTTATCAGCAGTCGCTCACGGATACTTTGAGACGATTCTTCCCCGCCTTGCAAGATGTGGCGATTGCCGCCTCATGGAATGGTCCTTCTGATCGATCGGTAACGGGCATTCCTTTTTTCGGCGTGCTTAATCAGCACCCACGCATTTTTTATGGCTTTGGCTATTCGGGCAATGGGGTGGGGCCAACTTATCTGGGCGGGCAGATTTTATCTTCCCTCGTGCTGAATGCAGATAATGAATGGACGCGCAGTCCGCTCGTTACTGGCCCTAGGGGCTTTTTTCCGCCAGAGCCCATACGCTGGCTAGGGGCCAATATGGTGAGAAACGCCATTCGCCGCAAAGAAAATGCTGAAGACAAAGGTGCGCAACCCTGGTTGCTGGATTGCAAGCTGGCGGGCTTTGCTGCTGCTGCGGGTAAGTCTGATAAAGCCTAAATTTATAGAGTGTGCAGGGCGTACCCCATCTTAGGGCGGGTGCAACCCGCGTATTTTTAGCATTGCTCGCGGGTTTCACCCGCCCTACGATCATTTGATGCCCATCGATTTTTTATTAAACCAATCACCCCAAGCCACTCAATGGCGGAGCAAGGATAAGTAATGGCATTAGCAATTTTTGATTTAGACGACACATTAATTAAGGGCGATAGCGCCAGCCTGTTTTTACAATTTCTAGTGAATAAAGGCCTCGCCGACGCCAGCATGCTGACCAAAGAAGCTGAGTTGATGCAGGCCTACCATCAGGGGCTTTTGCAAATGGAAGACTATATGTCTTTTACGCTGCAAGCCTTAAAAGGGCGCTCGATTGATGAGGTGGGGCAGTGGGTCGCTGATTTTATTGAGCAAATGATTGCCCCTATTGTATTTGCAGAGGCACGGCAGGTGATTGCACAGCATCGCGTTCAAGGCGATAGGGTGCTGATTATTTCTGCAACCGGGGATCATATCGTTGGGCCTATTGCGCGCTTTTTAGGCGTGGCAGATTACCTCGCCATTGAGTTAGATAGTCAGGATGGTTTATATACGGGGCAGACTCGAGGTGTGCTGACGTATCAGCAGGGTAAGGTGCTGCGATTAGAGGCTTGGCTGCAAAAAGAGCGGGAAAATCTGGTGGGTAGCAGTGGCTATAGCGACTCAAGAAATGATGTGCCGCTACTGTCTGTTGTTCGCCACGCTTATGTGGTTAATCCAGATCCGCATTTGCAGGTAATACGCCTTCAGCAGAGCTGGAATTTATTACATTGGTGTAATATTTTGTAAGAAATAACTGACATCGGAAGTGTGATGTGATCTTGCTCACTTTCTTTGCCACCGATCTGATCGACTTGGCGTCTTGCTTGAGTTTTGCTTTATTTTTGGCGCAAAATCAGAAGCATAGCGCGTGGAAGTCATTTGTTTTTCAAAAAAAATGCGTGATAAAATAAGTATATTCTTGTGCTAAAGTTACCTTTCTTTTTGTCGATAGTTGTGAATCAAGAGATTATTGAGTTTATTTTAATAAAAATCATATTTTAATTAAAAAGTAAATTAAATTTCTTGTAAGAATATTCGTCAGAATGTAATGACATCTGCTGGTGATCATGTCTGCAATCGCTGTTTGTAGTCACTCTTCAGGAAGAACAAAATGAGCTATATCACGGGTCTGAATACGAGTCAGATTGCTGCGCTGACTACCCAGCAAGTTTCCGGCTTTAGTACTGCTGATATTGCGGAGCTGTCTACAAGTCAATTTGCGGCATTAACCACCGCCCAGATCGTTGTCCTCACTACGGCACAAGTGAACAGAGGGCTGAATACGGATCAGATTGCGGCGCTCACTACCGCTCAGGCATCCGTGCTCACCACACGGCAGATTGCAGCGCTTACGACCAGCAATATTGCCGCCTTAGAAACACGCGATGTGATTGTGCTCAGTACTGCGGGTATTGCGGCTTTATCCAGTACGCAAACAAAAGCGCTGACCACTGCACAGCTTAATAATTTAACAACAGATCAGGTGATTGCCCTCAGCACTACGGTGCTGGGCAGCGGTCTGACCAGCGATCAGGTGGTGTCTTTAAACACGGCGCAAGCTGCGGTGCTGACTTCCCGCCAGGTGGCCGCCTTATCGACCAGTAATCTTGCCGCAATGGAAACCCGTGATTTAGCCGTAATCACCACCTTGGGTATTGCCGCTTTATCGAGCACGCAAGTCAAGGCGCTGACCACGGATCAGATTGCCAAGCTGACCACCGATCAGGTAATCAGCTTAACGACCTCTTCATTAACAGGGCTGACGACCGATCAGGTGGCGGCTTTGACCACCGCTCAGGCTATTGAGCTGACTTCCCGTCAGGTGGCGGCTTTATCAAGCACCAATATCGCGGCCCTTGAAACCCGTGATTTTGCTGTATTAACCACGACGGCCGTGGCCGCAATGTCAACCAACCAAGTCAGAGCGCTGACCACCGATCAGGCGGCTGCGCTGACTACCGATCAAGCGGCTACTTTATCGTCCTTGCAAATTGCAGCACTTTCAACGGCCAGCGTGGCAGCACTTGAAACACGCGATGTGGTGGTATTACGCACAAGTGGCATTGCGGCGCTCAATACTGCGCAAGTGAATGCGATGACCACGGCGCAAGTGAATAACTTGACCACCGATCAGGTGATTGCCTTGAGTACGGCAGCGGTAGCCAGTGGTTTAACTACGGAACAAGTGGTGGCGCTAACCACCGCACAGGCGGCCGTGCTGACTACTCGCCAGGTGGCTGCTCTATCTACCGCTAATATCGCCGCCTTAGAAACACGTGATGTGGTTGTGCTGAGCACGACGGGTATTGCCGCTTTATCCAGCACGCAGAGCAGGGCGCTGACCACCGCTCAGATCACCAATCTGACAACGGATCAGGTGGTGGTGCTGACAACGGCCGTAGTCGGTAGCGGACTGACAACAGATCAAGTGGCGGCTTTAAATACTGCACAGGCCGCTGTGCTGACTTCACGCCAAGTGGCTGCGCTATCGACCAGTAATATTGCCGCCTTGGAAACGCGCGATTTGGCGGTAATCAGTACGCTGGGCGTTGCTGTTTTATCTAGCGCCCAAGTCAGAGCGTTGACGACCGATCAGGTGGCGAATCTCACCACCGATCAAGCTGTCAATATCAGCACAACGGCTCTGGGTGGATTGACGACTGATCAGGCTGTGGCGTTGACGACAGCGCAGGCTATCGAGCTGACATCCAGGCAAGTCGCTGCGCTTTCGACCACCAATATAGCGGCCCTTGAAACGCGTGATCTGGCTGTATTAGCCACCACCGCCGTAGCGGCCATGACGACCAGTCAGGTGCGGGTATTCACCACCGATCAGGCTGCTGCACTCACGACCGATCAGGCTGCAACGTTGTCTTCGGCGCAAATTGCAGCACTTTCAACCACCAGCGTGGCCGCGCTTGAAACACGCGATGTGATTGTACTGAGAACCAGCGGCATTGCCGCACTCAATACCGCGCAAGTGAGCGTCATGACCACGGCACAAGTTGCCAACTTAACGACCGATCAAGTGGTGGCGCTCAGCACTGCAGCGGTAGCCAGTGGTTTAACCACCGAGCAAGTAGTGGCACTGACCACGGCACAAGCCGCCGTGCTGACTACACGTCAGGTGGCTGCACTCTCTACTAATAATGTTGCCGCGCTTGAAACACGCGATGTGATTGTGCTGAGTACAGCAGGCATTGCCGTATTGTCGAGCACGCAAAGCAGGGCACTGACCACCGCTCAGGTCAATAATCTCACTACGGATCAGGTCGTGGTATTGACAACGACTGTCGTCGGTAGTGGGCTGACAACAGATCAGGTGGCGGCCCTGACGACCGCTCAGGCTGCTGTTTTGACCACTCGCCAAGTTGCCGCTCTTTCTACAAATAGTGTTTCGGCATTGGAAACCCGTGATTTAGCAGTGATCAGCACCTCGGGCGTTGCCGTTTTATCCAGCGCGCAAGTCAGGGCGCTGACCACAAGCCAGGTGGCAAATTTAACGACCGACCAGACCATTAATATCAATACAACAGCACTGGGTGGCTTAACGACAGATCAGGCTGTGGCGTTGACGACGGCGCAGGCTGTTGAGCTGACATCAAGGCAAGTCGCCGCGCTTTCAACCACCAATATTGCCGCCCTTGAAACCCGTGATCTGGCTGTGCTGACCACCACAGCTGTGGCGGCGATGACCACCAGCCAAGTGCGGGTACTGACAACAGATCAGACCGTGGCGCTGACTACCGATCAGGCCGCCACTTTGTCCTCCTCGCAAATTGCCGCGCTTTCAACCACCAGTGTGGCAGCACTTGAAACGCGCGATGTGGTGGTGTTGAGAACCAGCGGCATTGCCGTGCTGAACACGGCTCAGGTGAGTGTGCTGACAACGGCGCAAGTGGCCAATCTGACTACCGATCAGGTGGTGGCTCTGAATACGGCAGCGATCGCCAGTGGTTTAACGACCGAACAAGTGGTTGCGCTGACCACCGCACAAGCCGCTGTGTTGACATCGCGCCAGGTGGCTGTGTTGTCGACCAATAATGTGGCAGCCCTTGAAACCCGTGATTTGGCGGTGATTACGACCTTGCCCGTTGCTGTGCTCTCCAGCAATCAGGTCAGAGCGCTGACTACCGCGCAAGTGGCTAATTTAACCACTGAGCAAGCCGTTCAATTTACAACGACTTCCTTGCTGGGCCTGACTTCAGATCAAATTGCTGCCCTCACTACAGCGCAAGCGGCAGTGCTGACTTCCCGCCAAGTTGCTGCATTTTCGACCAGCAATATCGCCGCACTCGAAACCCGCGATCTGGCCGTGATCAGCACGCTGGCCATTGCGGCGCTTTCCAGCGCGCAAGTGAAAGCATTTACAACAGATCAAGTGGCAAACTTAACCACCGATCAAGTGATCAATCTTTCAACCGGGTCATTAGCAGGTCTGACCACAGACCAGGTTGCAGCCTTTACCACAGCACAAGCGATCGAGTTGACTTCAAGGCAAGTTGCCGTGCTTTCAAGTACCAATATCGCCGCGCTGGAAACGCGTGATCTGGCTGTATTGACCACCACCGCCGTGGCCGCCATGACCACCAGCCAAGTGCGGGCATTCACCACCGATCAGGCTGCTGCACTCACGACCGATCAGGCTGCAACGCTGTCCTCGGCACAAATTGCAGCGCTTTCAACCGCCAGTGTGGCAGCGCTAGAAACTCGTGATGTAATCGTGCTTAAAACCAGTGGCATTGCGGCAATGAACAGCGCGCAAGTGAATGCCATGACTACGGCGCAGGTGAATAACCTGACCACCGATCAGGTGGTGGCACTGAGCACGGCAGCGGTTGCCAGCGGCTTAACTTCTGATCAAGTCGTTGCCTTGACAACCGCTCAGGCAGCAGTCTTGACGACCCGCCAAGTCGCCGTGCTATCGACTAACAATATCGCCGCGCTGGAAACGCGTGACTTAGCTGTATTGAGCACAGCCGCAGTGGCCGTGCTTTCAAGTAATCAAGTGAAAGCACTGACCACCGCTCAAGTCGCGAATCTCACGACAGATCAGGCGCTTGTACTGACGACCAGCTCCTTGCTTGGCTTAACCACCGAACAAGTTGCGGCCCTGACAACGGCGCAAGCGGCGGTGCTTACCTCTCGCCAAGTAGCGGCGTTGAGTACCACCAATATTGCCGCCCTTGAAACCCGCGATCTGGCTGTGATCAGCACGCTGGCCATTGCCGCGCTCTCCAGTGCGCAAGTGAAGGCACTGACCACCGATCAAGTGTCCAAGCTGACTACCGATCAGGTGATTAACTTAACGACCAGCTCTTTGGTGGGCATGACCACGGATCAAGCGGTTGCCCTGACGACGGCTCAAGCGGTTGAGTTGACATCAAGGCAAGTGGCCGCGCTTTCAACCACCAATATCGCTGCGCTGGAAACGCGTGATCTGGCGGTATTGACCACCACGGCAGTGGCGGCCATGACTACGGCGCAGGTGCGGGTATTCACCACCGATCAGGCTGCTGCACTCACGACCGATCAGGCCGCAACGCTGTCCTCGGCACAAATTGCAGCGCTTTCAACGACCAGTGTGGCAGCGCTTGAAACCCGCGATGTGATTGTGCTTAAAACCAGCGGCATTGCCGCTATGAATACCGCGCAAGTGAATGCCATGACTACGGCGCAGGTGAATAACCTGACCACCGATCAGGTGATTGCACTGAGCACGGCAGCGGTTGCCAGCGGCTTAACGACAGAACAAGTGGTTGCGCTGACCACCGCACAAGCCGCCGTACTGACCACCCGCCAAGTGGCGGTCTTGTCGACAAACAATATCGCCGCACTGGAAACGCGTGATTTGGCCGTATTGAGCACAGCTGCAGTGGCCGTGCTTTCAAGTAATCAAGTGAAAGCACTGACCACCGCACAAGTCGCGAATCTCACAACGGATCAAGTGGCGGTCTTGGCAACCAGTTCCTTGCTGGGATTAACGACTGATCAGGCAGAAGCCCTGACAACGGCGCAGGCCGCAGTGCTGACTTCTCGTCAGGTGGCAGCCCTTTCAACCAGCAATATCGCAGCCCTTGAAACCCGTGATCTGGCCGTGATCAGCACGCTGGCCATTGCTGCACTCTCCAGCGCACAAGTCAAAGCACTGACAACAGATCAAGTGTCCAAGCTGACAACGGATCAGGTGATTAACTTAACGACCAGCTCTTTGGTGGGCATGACGACCGATCAAGCAGCGGCGCTCACCACTGCCCAAGCCATTGAGTTGACATCCAGACAAGTGGCCGCGCTTTCAACTACCAATATCGCCGCGCTGGAAACGCGTGATCTGGCGGTATTGACCACTACAGCTGTCGCAGCCATGACCACGGCGCAGGTGCGGGTATTCACCACCGATCAGGCTGCTGCACTCACGACCGATCAGGCTGCAACGCTGTCTTCGGCACAAATTGCCGCGCTTTCAACCGCCAGTGTGGCTGCGCTTGAAACCCGCGATGTGATTGTGCTTAAAACCAGCGGCATTGCCGCTCTGAACACTGCGCAAGTGAATGCCATGACCACGGCGCAGGTGAATAACCTGACCACCGATCAGGTGATTGCACTGAGCACGGCAGCGGTTGCCAGCGGCTTAACGACAGAACAAGTGGTTGCGCTGACCACCGCACAAGCCGCCGTGCTGACCACCCGCCAGGTGGCGGTCTTATCGACAAACAATATCGCCGCACTGGAAACGCGTGATTTGGCCGTATTGAGCACAGCTGCAGTGGCCGTGCTTTCTAGTAATCAAGTGAAAGCACTGACTACGGCACAAGTAGCAAATCTCACAACGGATCAAGTTGTGGTCTTGGCAACCAGTTCCTTGCTGGGATTAACGACTGATCAGGTAGAAGCCCTGACAACGGCGCAGGCCGCAGTGTTGACTTCTCGTCAGGTGGCAGCCCTTTCAACCAGCAATATCGCCGCCCTTGAAACTCGCGATCTGGCTGTGATCAGCACGCTGGCCATTGCTGCACTCTCCAGCGCCCAAGTCAAAGCGCTGACCACCGATCAAGTGTCCAAACTGACAACGGATCAGGTGATTAACTTAACGACCAGCTCTTTGGTGGGCATGACAACCGATCAAGCAGCGGCGCTCACCACTGCCCAAGCGATTGAGTTGACCTCTAGGCAAGTGGCCGCGCTTTCAACTACCAATATTGCGGCTCTTGAAACGCGTGATCTGGCTGTATTGACCACCACGGCAGTGGCGGCCATGACCACGGCGCAGGTGCGGGTATTCACCACCGATCAGGCTGCTGCACTTACGACCGATCAGGCTGCAACGCTGTCCTCGGCACAAATTGCAGCACTTTCAACGACCAGTGTGGCTGCGCTTGAAACCCGCGATGTGATTGTGCTTAAAACCAGTGGCATTGCCGCTCTGAACACTGCGCAAGTGAATGCCATGACCACGGCGCAGGTGAATAACCTGACCACCGATCAGGTGATTGCACTGAGCACGGCAGCGGTTGCCAGCGGCTTAACGACAGAACAAGTGGTGGCGCTGACCACCGCACAAGCCGCCGTGCTGACCACCCGCCAAGTGGCGGTCTTGTCGACCAGTAATATCGCTGCCCTTGAAACCCGCGACTTAGCGGTATTGAGTACAGCGGCAGTGGCCGTGCTTTCAAGTAATCAAGTCAAAGCACTGACTACGGCGCAAGTGGCGAATCTTACGACGGATCAAGTGGTGGTCTTGGCAACCAGTTCTTTGCTGGGATTAACGACTGATCAGGTAGAAGCCCTGACAACGGCGCAGGCCACAGTGTTGACTTCTCGTCAGGTGGTAGCCCTTTCAACCAGCAATATCGCAGCCCTTGAAACCCGCGATCTGGCCGTGATCAGCACGCTGGCCATTGCTGCACTTTCTAGTGCGCAAGTCAAAGCACTGACCACCGATCAAGTGTCCAAGCTGACCACCGATCAGGTAATTAACTTAACGACCAGCTCTTTGGTGGGCATGACGACCGATCAAGCAGCGGCGCTGACCACTGCTCAAGCCATTGAGCTGACATCAAGGCAAGTGGCAGCCCTTTCAACCACCAATATTGCTGCACTGGAAACCCGCGATCTGGCTGTATTGACCACTACGGCAGTGGCGGCCATGACCACCAGCCAAGTGCGGGTATTCACCACGGATCAGGCTGCTGCACTTACGACGGATCAGGCTGCAACGCTGTCTTCGGCACAAATTGCAGCGCTTTCAACCGCCAGTGTGGCTGCGCTTGAAACCCGTGATGTGATTGTGCTTAAAACCAGCGGCATTGCCGCTATGAATACCGCGCAAGTGAATGCCATGACCACGGCGCAGGTGAATAATCTGACGACTGATCAGGTGATTGTGTTGAGTACCGCAGCGGTAGCAAGTGGCTTAACGACCGAACAAGTGGTTGCGCTGACTACCGCGCAAGCGGCTGTGCTGACCACCCGCCAGGTGGCGGTCTTGTCGACAAACAATATTGCCGCACTGGAAACACGTGATTTGGCCGTATTGAGTACAGCGGCAGTGGCCGTGCTTTCAAGTAATCAAGTCAAAGTACTGACAACGGCGCAAGTCGCTAATCTGACCACCGATCAAACACTGGTTCTGACTACTAGTTCCTTGCTCGGCTTAACCACCGATCAGGCTGCAGCACTTACCACGGCGCAAGCGGCAGTGCTTACCTCTCGCCAAGTAGCGGCGTTGAGTACCACCAATATTGCCGCCCTTGAAACCCGCGATCTGGCCGTGATCAGCACGCTGGCCATTGCTGCACTCTCTAGTGCGCAAGTCAAAGCACTGACGACGGATCAAGTGTCCAAGCTGACCACCGATCAGGTGATTAACTTAACGACCAGCTCTTTGGTGGGCATGACCACGGATCAAGTGGTTGCCCTGACGACGGCTCAAGCGGTTGAGTTGACTTCAAGGCAAGTGGCTGCCCTTTCAACCACCAATATCGCCGCGCTGGAAACGCGTGATCTGGCTGTATTGACGACCACTGCCGTGGCCGCCATGACCACCAGCCAGGTGAGGGCATTCACCACGGATCAGGCTGCTGCACTCACGACCGATCAGGCCGCAACGCTGTCTTCGGCACAAATTGCAGCGCTTTCAACGACCAGTGTGGCAGCGCTTGAAACCCGTGATGTGATTGTGCTTAAAACCAGCGGCATTGCCGCCCTGAACACAGCACAAGTGAATGCCATGACCACGGCGCAAGTGAATAACCTGACCACCGATCAGGTGATTGTGTTGAGTACCGCAGCGGTAGCCAGTGGTTTGACCTCTGAGCAAGTGGTTGCGCTGACTACGGCACAAGCCGCTGTGCTGACCACCCGCCAGGTGGCTGGCTTGTCGACAAACAATATCGCTGCACTGGAAACGCGTGATTTGGCCGTATTGAGCACAGCGGCAGTGGCTGTGCTTTCAAGTAATCAAGTTAAAGCACTGACTACGGCACAAGTGGCGAATCTTACGACGGATCAAGTTGTGGTCTTGGCAACCAGTTCCTTGCTGGGATTAACGACTGATCAGGCAGAAGCCCTGACAACGGCGCAGGCCGCAGTGCTGACTTCCCGTCAGGTGGCTGCACTATCGACCAGCAATATCGCAGCCCTTGAAACTCGCGATTTGGCCGTGATCAGCACGCTGGCCATTGCTGCACTCTCCAGCGCACAAGTCAAAGCACTGACCACCGATCAAGTATCCAAACTGACGACGGATCAGGTGATTAACTTAACGACCAGCTCTTTGGTGGGCATGACGACCGATCAAGCAGCGGCGCTGACCACTGCCCAAGCCATTGAGCTGACATCAAGGCAAGTGGCAGCCCTTTCAACCACCAATATTGCTGCACTGGAAACCCGCGATCTGGCTGTATTGACCACTACGGCAGTGGCGGCCATGACCACGGCGCAGGTGCGGGTATTTACCACCGATCAGGCTGCTGCACTTACGACCGATCAGGCTGCAACGCTGTCTTCGGCACAAATTGCAGCGCTTTCAACGACCAGTGTGGCAGCGCTTGAAACTCGCGATGTGGTGGTATTGCGCACGAGCGGCATTGCCGCCCTGAACACTGCGCAAGTGAATGCCATGACTACTGCACAGGTTGCTAATTTCACAACCGATCAGGTGAGCGCATTAACAGCCGCAAGCTTTGCAACAGGCTTTACAACCGATCAAATTGTGGCCTTAACTGCTGTGCAGGCTGCGGTATTGAATTCGAATCAGGTAGCGGCCTTGTCGACTAATAATGTTGCTGCGCTGCAAACTACAGACTTTGCTGCTCTTGTCACAACGGCCTTCTCTGCCTTGACGACTAAGCAAATCAATGTGCTGACATCAGCACAGGTGGTGGCGCTGACAACAGCACAGACGGCTACCTTGTCCTCAACGCAGATTAAAGCCTTAACAACGAGCGGCATTGTTGCGCTTGAAACAACAGATCTGATTGTCCTGAAGACGAGTGCGGTTGCTGCGCTGACGACCGTGCAGATTGTGGAATTTACAACCACCCAGATTCAGGCGTTTACAACGGATCAGGTTGCCGCCATGACCACCACGCAAGTGATGGTGATGACTTCTTCCCAGATTGGGGCGTTTACAACCGAGCAGATTTCTCATCTGGCCTTAGGTAGCCCGCTGATTCTGGACTTGGATGGTAATGGGGTCAGTACGGCAAGCATTGCGGACGGTGTTCAGTTTGACTTGTACGCAACTGGCCATAAAACCAATACTGGCTGGGTTGGCAAAGGAGACGGCTTGCTGGTGATGGATCGTAATCAGGATGGCACGATTAACGACGGTAAAGAGCTGTTTGGTACATCCACGGTGCTCAGCAGCGGGGACAAGGCCGCCGATGGTTATGCCGCTCTGGCCGAGCTGGATAGTAATCAGGATGGCACGGTTGATCTTCACGATGATGGCTTCAATGATCTGCGTGTATGGCTGGATGAAAATGCCGATGGGGTCAGCCAGGTTGCAGAGCTGAAGACCTTAGCCTCGCTTGATATTGCCAAGTTGAATCTGGATGTGAGCAAGACGGCAGAGAAAGATAACGGCAACTTTATCGGGCTGAAATCGACTTACCAACGCACCGATGGAACAAGTCATGCCGCGGCGGATGTTTGGTTTGTGGCAGATAATCCTGCTGCTGCCACGGTGGCCGAGCCGGATATGCGCTCAAGAGTGGTTGATTTGGTACAGGCCATTTCTGCCTTTGAGGAAAATGAAAAACAAGGCGCAGTTGCTGATGTAAGTAAGTTACAGGTTCATCTTACTGCAGAGCTTGGCTTGGCCGATGCGGGGGCAGATCATATTGGCCAAATGAGCGATCTAATGAAGCAATTTGACGCTAATGGCAAGCTGATCGAATCTGCGGGTGATTCTCTGGTTTCTGCTGAGCAGAGATTACGCCTGAATGGTCTGGCGAGTGCTGCGGATGCCGGTATTCTGGCCATCAAGTAAACGAGCGGTTCGCTGCTAAAAAACGGGCAAGGCCGCAATGGTCCTGCCCGTTTTTTTATGTGGATTAATATTTTTATTTGTATCTGTTGCTAAATATTTAATGGCGCTAAAAATAAAGGCTATGCCGCATTTGCTACGTTATACTGATTAAGACGCTATAAGTATTAATATAAAAACTCCTTGCATATCGCTACGTCTTTTATGGTGCCCGCAGCGCGGGCCTTTAAAGCGTACTTTGCAGGAAAAACGCGTTTAGCGCCTTTATGATAAAAATAACGATATCTTCGTTTGATTGGCCCATTTTATATAAAGACACCCTTTTATAATGTCAGAAAAGCCACTGCATACTGTGATCCAATGTTTGGCAGCCATTGCTCAGCATCATGGTTTACAGATTAATCCTGAGCGTTTGATTGATGAATATGCTTTGGGTAATGAAGAACCCGGTAATCCTGTTTTATTACGTATTGCCAATGATATTGGCCTAAAGGCTAGAAGCGATAAGCTCACCTGGGCAGGCTTAATTGCTCAAGGTGGGGTGTTTCCACTGATTGCCCGCACGGCATTTGATCATGCTGTGATTGTGGTGGGGGTTCGCTCTGATGGCGAGGAAGGGGTGAAAGTTGCCCTGATCGATCCGATGGCCAGCCAATCTGCGGTGATATTGGAAGACGAGGCCACATTTTGTAATCGCTGGGCTGGTGAGGTGTTTTTTGCCAAGCGAGAGCATAAGCTGGCAGACCCTGATCAACCCTTTGGATTAACCTGGTTTCTTCCGGAAATTGCCAAGCAAAAAAGTGCTTTTCGCGATATTTTTATTGCCGCGATTGTGATGCAGTTTTTATCGCTTGCGTCGCCGATTTTCTTTCAGCTGGTGATTGATAAAGTGCTGACTCACCAAAGCCTGTCTACACTTTGGGTGCTTGCCGCAGGGATTGTGCTGGCGCTTTTATTTGATACTGCATTTGGTTTTTTACGCCAGATTCTGACTTTAGCCGCAACCAATAAAATAGATATGCGGCTTACCCGGCGTGTATTTGGGCATTTACTTTCTTTACCGATTGACTATTTTGAAAGCAATTCGGCCGGTGTGGTTTCCCGGCATATGCAGCAGCTGGAGAAAATTCGTAGTTTTCTTACTGGCCGATTGTTTTTTACTGCGCTTGATTTGATGTCATTGCTTATTTTCTTGCCTATTTTATTTTCGTATTCGGGCAAATTATCAATGATTGTTTTGTTGTTTGCCGCTTTGATTACCTGTGTGGTTGCGGCAATGGTGCCGACCTATCAGCGCCGCTTAAATAGTCTTTATTCTGCCGAAGGCCAGCGGCAAGCCATGATGGTCGAAACTATTCACGGTATGCGCACGGTAAAAGCGCTGGCGATTGAGCCAAAACAGCGCCGCACTTGGGATCAGCTTTCGGCTGAAGCCATTACCTTACATTTTAAAGTGGGGCAGATTTCGATTATTGGTAATGCAATTACTGATTTTCTAGGCAAACTCTTGCCGGTGGTGGTGATTGTGATTGGTGCTCAGGATGTGTTTGATCAAACGCTGACAGTGGGTGCGCTGATTGCATTTCAAATGATGTCTAGCCGGGTGGTGCAGCCCTTGATTGCCATTGTTGGTTTGGTAAATGAATACCAAGAAACCGCGCTATCGGTGCGAATGATGGGTGAGGTGATGAATCGCCCATCAGAAGGCCGGGTTGGGGCAGGCGGTTTACGGCCGCAGCTGGTCGGTGAAATTGTGTTTGATGAAGTGAGTTTTCGCTACCCCGGTGCCACTGCCACGGCTTTAAATAGCGCCAGTTTTACGATTCCTTCTGGTGCGGTGGTGGGGATTGTGGGGCGCAGTGGCTCGGGTAAAACCACGGTGACCAAGCTTATTCAAGGTCTTTATCCTTTGCAGGGCGGGATTGTTCGCTTTGATGGCATGGACGCGCGTGAAATTGAATTGCCGCATTTACGTCGGCAAATTGGCGTTGTATTGCAGGAGAACTTTTTGTTCCGTGGCACGGTGCGGCAAAATTTAATTGTGACCAAGCCCGATGCCTCATTTGAAGAAATTGTAGCCGCAGCAGAAGCCGCTGGCGCAGACGAGTTTATCGAGCGTATGCCGCAGGGCTACGACACCATGCTGGAAGAAAACGCATCTAATTTATCCGGCGGGCAAAAGCAGCGTTTATCGATTGCACGCTCGCTGCTTGCAAAGCCCCGTATTTTGATACTGGATGAAGCAGCCAGCGCGCTGGACCCAGAAAGCGAAGCGATTTTTATCCGCAACCTATCCAAAATTGCGGTGGGGCGAACGGTGATCATGATTTCTCACCGCCTCTCTACCTTGGTGAATGCACACACTATTCTGGTGATGCAGCAGGGCCAACTGATGGATAGCGGCCGCCATGAAGAACTCTTAACCCGCTGCGAGACATACCAACATCTATGGCATCAGCAAACAAGCCACCTGTAGAAAAGAAAGGCAAAAAGGATTCAGCTGCGGTTGATTTTTTGCCTGATGCCGATGAAATCGAGCAGAGGCAGCTGCCGTTTTATGTGCGCAGCACCATGCTGGTTTTATTGCTCTCCTTTGTTAGTTTTTTGCTATGGGCCAATTTTTCTGAAGTAGAGCAAGTGGTGGTGGCGCAGGGGCGTCTGGTTAATCCTTCCCCCAATATTGTGGTTCAGCCTTTTGAAACATCGATTATTCAGCGTATTGAAGTGCGCGTTGGCCAAGTGGTGCGCAAAGGGCAATTGCTGGCCACGCTTGATCCTACTTTTGCCCAGGCGGATGACGCCCAGCTGCGCTCCCGTTTACAAAGTCTGGAAACGCAAATTGCGAGCTTGCAATCCGAGCTGAGCGGTAAAGCCAGAAGTAATGCCAATACCGATGCAGATACGATTTTGCAGGCGCAAATTTTAGGTGAGCGGCAAGCTAATTTTCGGGCACAAGCCGCCAAAATAGATCAGAATCTCGCCCGCTTAGGCGCGTCGCTGCAATCGAACCGCCATGATTTTCAAGTGTTATCTAAGCGGCTTAAATCGATGGTTGAAATTGAATCGATGCAGGAAAAAGCGGTTGTACAGCAATACGATTCCAAGCTGCGCCTGCTGGAGGTAAGAGACAGGCGTTTAGAAATCGAGCGTGATTTAGGCCTAGTGCAAAATAAAGAGTACGAAATATTAAAAGAGCAGGGCGCTTTACAGGCCGAGAAAATGGCCTTTTCCAAAGGCTGGCGGCAAAAAGTAATGGAAGACATGCTGGCGGCCACGCGGGAGCGCGATGGCTTGAATGAGCAATTACAAAAATCAGATAAACGCAGAAAAATGGTTTCGCTGGTTTCTCCTGTGGATGCGGTTGTGCTGGATATTGCTAAGTTGTCACAAGGCTCTATTTTAAAAGAAGCAGAGCAAATGTTTACGCTGGTTCCTTTGGGCGCTGTGCTTGAGGTCGAGGCAAAAATTGATTCACTGGATATTGGCTATATTAAAGAAGGCGATCCGGTGCATATGAAATTAGATGCTTTTCCTTTTCAAAAGCACGGCATGCTGGAAGGAAAAGTGCGCACCATCAGTGAAGATTCATTTCGCAATGAAACCGCCCCACGTGGTGCAGATGCTTTTTATATTACCCATATCAATTTAGGGCCGAATAAACTAAAAATGATGACGGGGAAATCGCGTTTATTACCTGGCATGACGGTTTCTGCAGAAATTGTAGTGGGTAAACGATCGGTGATTTCCTATCTGATCTGGCCGCTGACTAAGGCGATGGAAGAAGCAATCAGAGAGCCTTAATGATGTATTTCGCTTTATTGATCTTGCTAAAAAGAGCATAAAAATGCCTGTTGCTGATAAATTGATCCATGCGATTGAATTACAAAATCAAGGTGAGATAGCCGCTGCAGGCAAGTTATTTATTGAGATTCTCGATGAAGATCCAAACAATGCCGCTGCGCTTTATTCTCTGGGTTTAATTGCGCTTAATTCGGGCGATCAGCCGCTGGCATTGCAATTAAGCGGGCGCGGAATCGCTGCGGCCCCAAAATTTGCACCGCTCAGGTATTTATATGGCTCTGTCTTACAAAGTATGGGTAATAGGGAGGATGCATTAAAAAGCTTTGATCTTGCTTTAGAGATGCAGCCTGATGATGTCAGTGTATTACTGAATAGCGGTGTATTACTCAGAAGCATGTACCGGCATTTGGAAGCGCTGGAAAGATTTCAGCAGATATTAAGAATTAATCCAGATCACGTGGCAGCCTTAGGCAATAGCGGTATTTTGCTAACCGAATTCAAGCAGAGCGAGCAGGCCATTGCTATTTTTGAGCGGCTTATTCAACTTGATCCTACGTATAACTATGGTTTGGGCTTATTGTTTTACGAGCGCATGCATATTTGCGACTGGACAGACTTTGATGTGATGACCCAGCGCATTGTTGAGGGAATCAGAAAAGGCGAGCGCACTTGTAAATCGCTGGCCTTTATGTCGGCCTCTGATAATGCGGCCGATCATTTATTGGCAGCTAAAATATTTGCCGATCAATACTGCCCTAAAAACGCTAAATCACTGTGGCTGGGTGAGCGATATCGGCATAAAAAAATTAAATTGGCTTATCTATCCCCCGATTTGCGTGAGCACCCTGTTGGCCATTTAATGGCGGGTGTATTTGAGCATCATGATCAATCCCGTTTTGAAACGATTGCGATTTCGTTGGGTATTGATGATGAAAGCCGCTTACGCGCGCGGATGATTAAAGCATTTGATCAATTTATTGATGTGCGGGATATGGGTTCGGAGCAAGTAGCGCAAATGCTGCGCGATATGGAAGTTGACATCATCGTTGATTTAGGTGGCTATACGTCGGATACCCGCAGCGATATTCTGGCCTTTAGGCCTGCCCCTATTCAAGTGAATTACCTAGGCTACCCCGGCACAATGGGCGCTGATTATATTGATTATATTATTGCCGATCGCTATATCATTCCGCCCGAGCAGCAGCAGTATTACACCGAAAAAGTGGTTTACCTGCCAGATACTTATCTGCCTACTGATAGTAGCGTGCAAATTTCTGATCGTACCCCCACACGCAGTGAGTGCGGCTTGCCTGATAGCGGCATTGTGTTTTGCTCTTTTAGCCACGATTACAAAATATCGCCCACCGTATTTGATGTGTGGATGCGGCTGCTTACACAAGTGCCGGGCAGCGTGCTATGGCTGATGTCGCGTGGCGACGCATCACAACGTAATTTACGTAAAGAAGCTGAGGCAAGAGGTGTGAATCCTGATCGGCTGGTGTTTGCCAGCCGGGTGCCGCTGGTAGAAGACCATCTGGCACGCTACCGGCAGGCAGATCTCTTTTTAGATACTCATCCTTACAATGCCCACACTACCGCCGCCGATGCGCTGATGGCTGGCCTGCCTGTGGTAACTTATATGGGGAATTCCTTCCCATCTCGAGTAGCGGGCAGCGTGCTCAATGCCATGGGCGTGCCAGAGCTGATTACCGATTCTTTAGCTGCATATGAGGCGCTGGCGCTGCAATTGGCAACTGAGCCTGCACGATTGGCTGCCTTTAAAGCCCGAATTAGGGCCAACAAAGCCAGCTTTGCTTTGTTTGATACTGAAAGGCTTTGCCTTAATCTGGAGAGTGCTTACATCTCGATGTGGAGGACTCAAGAGCTTGGCGCATTTAATGATGAACTAGGGCTGTCAATTAAATGACATCAGCCCATGCAGATCCTATAGTGAAAGAATACGCGCAAGCAAAGGGGAGAATATGACACGAAGTTTAGATCTGGGCTGCGGGCCTGCACCCAAAAATCCATTTAATGCCGATGAATTATTCGGAATTGATGTGAGGGAGGATTTAGATGCCAATATAAAACGCGCAGATCTGGTGATTGAGCCTATTCCCTTTGAAAGCGATTATTTTGAATACGTAACCGCGCATGATTTTTTAGAACATATCCCCCGAATTATTTACGCGCCACATCGCAGAAATGCCTTTGTTGAATTAATGAACGAGATTTATCGGGTGCTTAAAGTAGGCGGGCAGTTTTTATCGTTTACCCCTGCCTATCCTCACCCCGAAGCTTTTCGCGATCCAACCCACGTTAATATTATTACCGATCAAACATTTCAAGCCTATTTTGATAATGTAAATCGCTGGGCCGCAGGTTATGGGTTTAATGGCGCATTTGAAATTAAATTACAGGAATGGCGCGGCCCACATTTGCTCACTGTTTTACAAAAAGTAGAGCTGCCAAGTCAATAATTATTAATGTTTTCTATGTGTTAATGGGGGCATAAATATAGCTGGGATTGCTTGGATGTTTATTCGTATTTGTGATCTTTAAATAAGACTCATCTTTTTAAGGGGGCTGTATGGATGCAGAAAAAACGAAGGCCTTACAAGAAGAGTTTGGACTCAGCTATCATATAAATTATGCTGCCTTTGCTCAAGAAATCATTGGATTTAAAGGTAAACGAGTATTAGAAGTTGGAGGAAGTTTGCCTCCAAGGCTAGTATTAGAAGAGCTTGGGGCCGCGCAATGGACTGCGCTTGAGGAGCTGGATTACTGGGCGGAAACATTAAGCACAGGTTATGTTTTAGGCACTCCTCCAGTAGAAAATAATGAAAAAGTATTACTTGCTCAGGCTGAGCCGCATCTTTTAAATAAACCCTATAATATTTTCTATGGGCATATCGAAGATTTACCCGCAGCAATGGAATCCCAGTTTGATTTGATATTCTCTATCGCGGCATTTGAGCATATTGCCCGTTTGCCGTTGGCATTAGAAAAAATGAAGTTGGCCTTGGCACCAGGCGGAAAATTATTTTCAATGTTTGCCCCCATCTGGTCTTCTTATAATGGCCATCATTTACCTGAAGTTGTGGATGCAGCAGGGGAGCATTGGAGTTTTGGCAACTCGCCTGTTCCCCCTTGGGGACATTTACTGTTTAGGCCCATAGAATTGTATGATCTGCTTTGCTCTAAAATGGATCAGGAAACAGCAAAAGAAATTGTATATTTTGTTTATAACTCCCCGCATATCAATCGTTTTTTCCTTGATGATTATATTGAAATGGTTGAACGCAGCGGCTTTGTTATACAGCAAGCCCAGCCTATTTTTGAAATCGTTGTGCCTGAGCAGGTTAAAACACAATTGCAAGCACGCTACCCAGGTAGAAAAGACTTTGGGCATAGTGGCATTTTATTTGTTTTAGAAAAAAAGCAATAAACCATATAAGGCGCCCATAACGATGTCGATGAATGAAATTCATGAAAAACATTGGTCTGAGTTTATGGCTGATTCACATCATCGCACCCTGTATGACTCGTGGTGGACACCCGGCACGGTGAATTATTGGCGGCATACACGCTTGCTTTCTCCTGTGCTAGAAGTATTAGCCAGTTTAAAGAACCATTCTTGGCTTACGGTAGGGGATGGTGCGGGCACCGATGCTTGGCGTTTATTGCAAGCAGGTTTTCGTGAAGTCATGGCCAGTGATTTAGACGATACCGTTTTAAAGCAAACCAAGGCCGCAGGGCATATTGCTGATTTCTGTATAGAAAATGCAGAAGCTTTAAGTTTTGCAGATGATTCATTTGATTTTGTTTTATGCAAAGAAGCGTTACACCATATGAGCCGCCCCTATGCGGCTATTTATGAGTTCTTTCGCGTAGCTCGCTATGGCATCGTTATTATTGAGCCGCAAGACCCCTGGCTTGATTTCCCTAGCCGCTCAGATGCAACCAGCCCACATTATGAATCTGTAGGCAATTATGTTTATCAATACTCAAGCCGAGAGCTAGAGAAAATTGCCTATGGCTTAAATATCAGAGGGATAGCGACTAAGCATATGGTGGATGTTTATATTCCTGATTGTGAATTTGCTTTTTGCACAGAAGGTGATCGTATCTGGGAGGAAACACAGGCAAAAACCGCTGAAGCCGATCTGGCCGTGAGCCAGGGCATGGTAAAGCCCAATTATGTGCAGGCAGTATTTTTTAAAAACACGGTGGCTGCAGAGCTATTTGATTTACTTGCCGTGCAAAACCCCGGCTGGCGTTTTTTAAGAACAGATACCAATCCCTATTTAAATGGGCAAAGCGCGGGCTAATCGTGCATCAAATAAATCGCTAAATAGGGGCTGGTTATGAATAAAGTATTAGTAACGGGTGGCGCAGGTTTTTTAGGATCTCACCTATGTGATCGATTAATTGCCCGTGGTGATGATGTGCTGTGCGTAGATAATTTTTATACGGGTAGCAAAAGAAATGTTGCCCATTTATTTACCCACCCTCATTTTGAAATGATGCGTCATGATGTGACTTTCCCTCTTTATGTGGAAGTGAATCAGATTTTTAATTTAGCTTGCCCTGCCAGCCCGGTGCATTATCAGCGTGATCCGGTGCAAACCACTAAAACCAGCGTGCATGGTGCAATTAATATGCTGGGGCTGGCTAAAAGAGTGAAAGCGCGTATTTTGCAAGCCTCCACTAGCGAAGTATATGGCGACCCGGAAGTCCATCCTCAGCCAGAAGCCTATTGGGGCAGAGTTAATCCAATTGGTATTCGTAGCTGTTATGACGAAGGAAAACGCTGTGCAGAAACTTTATTTTTTGATTATCACCGCCAGCATAAGCTAGATATTAAAGTGATTCGTATTTTTAATACCTATGGCCCAAGAATGCATCCGAATGATGGGCGGGTAGTGAGCAATTTTATTGTTCAAGCATTAAAGGGCGAAGATATTACGATTTTTGGCGATGGGCAGCAAACACGTAGCTTTTGTTATGTGGATGATTTAATTGAAGCCATGCTGCGCATGATGGAAGGGCCTGCTGATTTTACGGGGCCAGTGAATGTGGGTAATCCTAGCGAATTTACCATGTTGGCCCTGGCCGAAACGGTATTACGCCTTACGCATTCAAAATCTAAATTAATTTATAAGCCTCTGCCTACAGATGATCCACGTCAGCGTAAGCCTGATATTGATTTGGTTAAAGAAAAATTAGATTGGGTGCCGCAGGTTTCATTAGAAGATGGCTTAAAAGAAACCATTGCTTATTTTAAGAAAGAAATCGCCGATAACGATGCAAAAATTTATTGATGATAAGTACTTATGCAAAAGTTTTCTA
Organism: Janthinobacterium sp. B9-8; assembly: GCF_000969645.2. Taxonomy (NCBI): domain Bacteria; kingdom Pseudomonadati; phylum Pseudomonadota; class Betaproteobacteria; order Burkholderiales; family Oxalobacteraceae; genus Janthinobacterium; species Janthinobacterium sp. B9-8. The sequence continues at coordinate 2,067,318 of NZ_CP014222.1, read as the reverse complement.
GCAAGGCGTACCGACGCAGACAGTGTGTGTAATACGGCGAGGAGGTATAAGGACGCTGGGGCGCTTTTGTGTAATCATTTATAACTTAAAAGGCTAAAAATTGAACCCAATTGCGCAATTATTTGCTGGCATCGCTAATCCTGATTTACCTGCCCAGCAGGTCAGTGAATATATGCGCTTTGCGCAGAGCGATAGCTTTTTTTATTTGGCGGCCGCTAAAGCGGCACGGATTAGCCAAATTAAGGCTAGCTTTGCTCAGAGTGGCTTTAATCAGATTTATTTAAGTGCTAATTTAGCCGGATTTTCATGCGCGATTGATGGGCTAAAAGTGAATATTCTGCCTAAAGATTTTTTTATTGCAGCAGATGCACTATCCTTTGCAGCCAAACAGGCGCAGTTGGCGGGTTGTATTGTCATTATTAATAATAATGATGTAGGTACCCCAGCGCTTAAGGCGGCGTATGCGAGTTTTTTTGAAACATGCACAAGTAGTTGCTTTATTGCATGGGATTGGGATAACCATCATTGGCTGGATGTCAGCACTTTTTTAGCTGCGCATACCGATATTTATGCACCAGCTCATCATGAGAATTTATATTTATTAAGCCGTTATAACTGGCTGATCGCCGGCCCTGTGTATTGCTCATCGGTGCAATGGTCTAGTGTTTTTTTAAAAGAAAATTTATCTTATATTCTAAGCGCAGATAGATCAGAAGCTCCGCTGGGTATGCATATTCCTTATGCGCAGTTTAGTTTTAGAATTCAGATGATATCCACATTAAATAAGCATTATCCTTCCATTGGTTTTAGCAGCCATTCATTTCACGAGCGCGGCCCGCTTGATCGCCTAAAAGAATGGACAGCACATACCGCGCACTGGATTGCACCGGTATTAAATGATGTGCCGATCCGTATTTTTGATGCGCTGATTACTGGCGGTATTCCAATTGTGCCGGCCTCATTGCAATTCTTGCCGCCAGTTGCTTTAATTCCACGCGAGCATATTGTGTTTTATTCCCCCGCCGATATTATTGATCCTCAGGCGGTTGTGGCCCGTGCCAATACTTTATTTAAAAAAGGGGGAGAAGAGGGGCGTTTGGCTCGTCATCAATTAGCGCTTAAGCAGTTTCATGGCGATTATAGTGTACGGCAAATGCTGAGCTTTGCTGCCGAAACGCTGGATATTTATTTTCCTGGCACGATTAATCATTAGGATGATTTAATGAGCGATCCATTAATTGTTTTGATCCCACTTTATAAAAGTAGCTTGTCTGCTATTGAAGAATATTCTTTAGATGTTTCTTTACGCTCTTTAGCAAACAGGCAAGCTTTTTTTATTGCCCCAAATTCTCTTGTCTGTGATTATTATCGCGCTCGATACCCTTTGCTTGGTTTTGTTTTTTTTACAGATGATTGCTTTGCCAGCATTGCTGCTTATAATCGATTGCTACTTAGTAGCTCTTTTTATGAGCGCTTTGCAAACTTTGATTTTATTTTAATCTTACAAACAGATGCCATCGTTTTACGTGATGATTTAGATATATGGATGAGAAAGCCTTTCGATTATATTGGTGCGCCTTGGCCGGATGGTAATGAGTTATTTGTGAATCTTGGCCGGTTTGAGGGCGAGTTTGGTAAGGTGATTAAGGTCTATGTGGGGAACGGGGGCTTAAGCCTGCGCAGAACACATAAATGTATTGCTTTATTAAGTGAATTCCCAGATGCCATTGCTGTATTTTTAAAAACGGGATCTAGTGAGGATTTGTTTTTTTCTTATATGGGGGCTTTGTCTGCCGATTTTATTATCCCTAATGAAATTACCGCTTCTTTGTTTTCTATGGAATTAAAGCCCGCTTATTATTACCAAGTAAACGGCGGTATTGTGCCTATGGGTGGGCATGCTTGGTGGAAATATGATGCGGCATTCTGGAAAGCCTTCCTGCCGCCATCGGCACTTTTGGATGATTTAGACCTTAACGTAGATTAACGCCGTGCTTGTTGTTCCAAAAACGCCTGCGTGACCACCGTCGCATCTAGCGTCATTCTTGGCAAAATCGCCTCGATTTGCTCAAAACTATGGCGCTGAAAGCCTGCTACTTCGCCGTCGGTATTTTTAGGCACAAAATCATCGGGTAGCTGTAAATCGTAGGTGTAGATGATTTCGTCGTGCCAGCCATCGGCCTCGGGGCGTGTGGTGCGCAGGCTGCCGCTAGAGACGGCTTGGCTCGCAAGCTGGGCGGGGATGCCCGCTTCCTCGGCCAGCTCTCTAATCACACAATCCCAGACGTTTTCACCCGCCGAGATGCCGCCTGCGGCGAGGTTATCGAGCTTATTAGGATCGATGGCTTTATTGCTGGCGCGCTGGGCAATCCAGAGTTCACCCTTAGTTGTATACCCATTGATATGTACGGCGCGACTGGTGAGGCCAAAGCGGCGAAAGGCGGCGCGTTCCAGCTCAAATAGCGGCTGGGCCAAATCTAAATTACCCGCTGCATCGCTTGCAAATACCGTATAGCGCTCCTTACGCCAGCCGCTAATCCACCCTGCATCCCGCATCTTGATTGCGGCGTGTTCCAGCAGCGCTTCAAGTTTTTTTGCATCGAGGTTTGCGTTGATACAGATTGCTTTGTCGCTAATCTCTATTGCAGCTGGCCCCAGTGCGGCCTGCAAAAACGGTAGGCTGGCGTCTTCCATCCAGCCTAAGGTGTGGCCAAGGGCAATAAATCGGCGTAAGGGCTTGGGTGTCATGGATATCTTTAAAATGTTTCTGCTTCTAAATAAATTTGCACCGCATCGCCGGTGAAATGGGTAATGCCATATTCAATAATCTGGCTGTCTGCATCACTGTAAACGCTTTCTACGCAAAGAAGCGGCTGAAATTTGGTTTGCGATAATAGTTGTGCCTGGCCGCTTTCTGGCAGGCGAGCGCTGATTCGCGATGATTTGCGCTGGCAAAGGTCAATTCCAAATGCTTTAAGCGCTAAATTGGTGTTGGGTTGGCTACAGTAGAAAGCTTCAAAGCCCTGAAAGCGCGGCAGGGGGAAATACTGGTGGCAAACGCCCACCACTCGATCATCCACAATATCCAGCGCCTCGATATGCAAAACATGGCTGTCTGCGGCAATGCCAAGTTGAAGACAAATATCTTGATTGGCGGGCTCGGTCTTCGTTTGCAGCACCCGGCTTTGCCCCGCTAATTGTTGCTTTTGTAAGCTATGCGAAAAACGTGTGCGGCGGCCAAGCTGGTAATCAATCATTTCTTCTTGCACAAAGGTGCCACGGCCTTGCTCAATTCTGACTAAGCCGCGTGATTCAAGCGCTTGCAATGCGCGCCGGATAGTATGGCGGTTGACGGCAAACTGCGTTGCCAGCTCGGTTTCATTGGGCATGCGATCGCGCAGGATTTTATTGCTAATATCGCGTGCCAGTGAATCTTCAATTTGTCGCCAGAGGGCAACGCCAGAGTGACGATCAAGCATAGTATGGTCTGTAGTGTAAGAGTAATAAAAGCTATTGTAATTGAACTCTGTTGCAACTAGATGATATTGATCTAAACGTTGAGCTGGCTGTTTGCGCCAATATTGTCTAGCTCGCTCATGCGCTACAATTGGGGCATCCTATAAAACCACTGGGAGCCAGAAGATGACAACAATACGCCAGCAAGACTTAATCGATAGCATTAGTGATAGTTTGCAATACATCAGCTATTACCACCCTAAGGATTACATCCAGGCTTTAGGCGTGGCCTATGAAAAAGAAGAATCCCCCGCTGCAAAAGACGCTATTGCGCAAATTCTGACTAATAGCCGCATGTGTGCCGAAGGCCACCGCCCCATTTGCCAAGATACTGGCATCGTCACCTGTTTTGTGCGCGTCGGCATGAATGTGCAATGGCGCGATGCGACGATGAGCCTTACCGATATGATTAACGAAGGTGTGCGCCGCGCTTATCTGCACCCGGATAACAAGCTGCGTGCATCTATCTTGCAAGACCCGGCGGGCAAGCGCCAAAATACCAAAGACAATACGCCAGCTGTGATCCATTACGAGATCGTGGAAGGCAATACGGTAGAAATCGATATCGCAGCCAAAGGCGGCGGCTCGGAAAATAAATCTAAATTCGCCATGCTCAATCCATCGGATTCGATTGTGGATTGGGTGCTCAAAACGGTGCCCCAGATGGGCGCAGGCTGGTGTCCGCCGGGTATGCTGGGAATTGGGATTGGTGGCACGGCAGAAAAAGCCATGGTGATGGCCAAAGAAGCGCTGATGGAAGAAATTGACATCCATGAGCTAATCGAGCGCGGTGCACAAACCCGAGCTGAAGAGCTGCGTATTGAGCTATACGAAAAAGTAAACGCGCTGGGTATTGGCGCGCAGGGCTTGGGTGGCCTCTCCACCGTGCTGGATGTAAAAATCAAAGACTACCCAACCCACGCCGCCAGCTTGCCGATCGCTATGATTCCAAACTGCGCCGCCACCCGCCATGTGCATTTCACTTTGGATGGTAGCGGCCCGGCCGTACTGGAAACGCCGAAGCTGGAAGACTGGCCCGATGTAACGTGGACACCATCGGCAGAATCGATCCGCATTGATCTGAACACCGTAACCCGTGAGGACGTTGCTAGCTGGAAGCCCGGCCAAACGCTGCTCTTAAACGGCAAAATGCTCACCGGCCGCGATGCCGCGCACAAGCGCATGGTGGATATGCTGAATAAAGGCGAAAAACTGCCGGTTGATTTCACTGGCCGTTTTATCTACTACGTTGGCCCGGTAGATCCAGTGCGGGATGAAATCGTTGGCCCGGCAGGCCCGACCACCGCCACGCGTATGGATAAGTTTACCGAACAAGTGCTGGCCGAAACGGGCCTCTTAGGCATGATTGGCAAGGCAGAGCGCGGCCCGGCGGGGCTGGAAGCGATTAAGAAGCACAAGTCCGTTTATTTAATGGCCGTAGGCGGCGCAGCCTATCTGGTTTCCAAAGCCATCAAAGCTAGTCGCGTGGTCGGCTTTGCTGATCTGGGTATGGAGGCCATTTACGAGTTCGACGTGGTGGATATGCCGGTGACCGTAGCGGTCGATTCGCAAGGCATCTCCGTACACGCCACCGCACCCAAAATTTGGCAAGCCAAAATCGGCAAAATCCCAGTCGTGGGTTAAGACAGATGCAGTGAGCGCTAACAAAACCCACCTTGTGTGGGTTTTGTTTTATCTGGGGGGGCGATAGACGTAAAAAAACCCTGACAAGTCAGGGTTTCATTGGGCTTCTTGGCGGAGAGAGGGGGATTCGAACCCCCGATAGGCTATTAACCTATTGCACGGGGTTTGTAGGGGTATGTACGGGCTTCAAAGCCTTATTTTACGTCCCTATAAACCCCTTAAAGCCCCTAAATTATCCCCGAGATTATCCCTGAAGCAATAAGCTGTATTTTTTAGGCTGCCATAGAGCGCTTAATTTCCTCTTCCAGCTTTGCCATTTCGCGATCATCATCATCGCTGCTAATCCACTTTGCGTATACAGTAAAAAACATGCGCTGGCTGTGCCCTAGCTGCTTGGCCAAGAAGCCCGGCTTAGCACCGCTCATTAGCCCGATAGTGGCGTATGTATGGCGCATGTTATATGGTCGCCGGTAACGAATCCCTAAAGCTTTTAATGTGATCTGCCAGAAGTTGCGCACGTCCGTAATCTTTGCATAGGCCCATGGCTGGTTTGTTTTTGGGTCGTGGAATATGTGCGCCCCCTGTAGAAACGTGAAAGCTTTTTGTCTATTGAGCGCTTCTAATGCTTTGCTGGTTAATTTGACAATGCGCGATTCAAATGTTTTTGTTGAGTCGCTTTCTTCGTCATAAACATTACCGCCCTCAATGAGTACTTCCCGTTTTTGAAAATCAATACTTTCCCAGCGCAAAGCCAAAGTTTCTGATGTTCGCAACCCGGTAAAAAAAGTAAATTGAACGATGTTTAATATTTGTTCCGGGCGATGCTCGCCTATGTATTGAAGGATGCTATTTACTTCGCTTAAATCAAAAGGGTCTGGTCTCGGGGATTGATAAGCCGCCCTTTCAATTTCGTCACATGGGTTTTCTTTGATTATTTTGTCGCGCACGGCAAAGGTGAATACGCCTTTGATCATCGATAGCTCATTATTCCGGCTTTTCCCGCTCGACCATGACCCGCTGTTGAGCACTTCTAAAATATCCGAATAGCGAATGAGGTCAATTGGGATGTTTTTTAGCCCCGTCTTCCAGAAGCTATTTATGCGTGTTGTGTATTGGCTTTTTGTTGAAGATTTAACGTCGTGCAGTTGCAGCCACTTATCCATGACGTCAAATAGCAAAGGAGCTGTACTGCCCGATGTTGCATGAGGAGAGTGCGGAAAGTAAGTCGCGTAATCAAACACGCCCGCCGTGATTTTTAATCTAATCTCGGCTGCCAATCTTCGGGCGTATTTGATGTTTGCTGGCGTAGGGGAGAGAGGTGCATTATCAAAATAAAGTGTTTCTTTGCGCTGTTTGCCCATGTACGAGAACAGTATTCGTATACTTCGCTCGCGGAGCTCTACTCCGTTTGCTGCACCCATTTGTAGTATTCCTGTAGATTCATTGTTAAGCGACCATCAGGGGCTTTGCAGTAATGCTGCCCTTGCCGCCAAACCCCATCTTCGATCTTTCGCCTAATTGCTTTTTCTGTATAGCCGGTTATGGCGCTAAAGGCAGGAATCAGCATCCATTCGGCCTGAACCACTATATTACTCATGTCTTGCTCCTGCTGGCATTAAAAAGCCCCGCATCGCAGGGCTAAGGGTTAAATTTTGTGGTTGCTCCTGTATTCACTAAAAAGATGCCCGGCAAACATACCGACAATGAATATGAACAATGTAAATGCTGCTACTTCAAGCTGATCGGCTGCCATTCTAAGTTCCTTGCTTGATTAATCGACTCTAAAAAGCCCTGCATGGCAGGGCTTGGTGGTGGATTGGATTTATTCATCGCTTAAATGGAATGACATTGCTTAGGGCTTGCTTTACTCCGCCAGCCTCGACGAACTTCTGCCATTCACGCGCATGGGCAGGGCAGTAGTGCAGGTTCTCTCCGATTTCCTTGGCGTGGGTTTCACACAATGGGGCATCACAGGTTTTATTTTCGCCAACAGGGAAGTCGCAAAGATAATCACCGACCCTAGCACAATGATTGCAGTGAGGGCCAAGTTCGCCGCAGATCGTGTAATTTTCGATGAAACTACGGCTCTTCATTTCGCAATAGCGATCCCACGAACCAAGAAAGCCTATCTTTTGCCACTGCTCGTATTCTGAGCGGCTAGGTGGCTTGGTGTACTCAACGTAGCAAGGCATGCTATTCGCGCCTTACGACTGGCCGCATCACTAGCGAGTCTTTCCAGTCGCATGTGCCTTGGGTGAATGATTTGTGTACACCAACGTCTTGAAATTCAAACAGCTGGTAGAACCATGAATAATTGTCACGTGATGGCTCGCCGCGATATAGGCAAGCCTCACCGTCATCGTCTTCGGCTATCCAATTAAACTTATCGCTCACATGATCCCAATTGATATAAGGCTTGGATTTGATGCGATATTCAAGATCTTCAAACCATGTATTTTCATGAGTGACCACATCTTCCCAGCCTAATAATGGGCTGTCTGGATCTAAGTATTGCCGCTCTGGCTTTCCCATCCGCTCCCATTCAGCCTTAAGCCATGTGTGATCGTATATCGTCATTGTGAGTTACTCGCTAATGATGGATTAATCAGTTCCAACCCAACATCCAAGCTAGGCTTGTTTGATGCGGGGGCGGTATCTGTCGGGAAGTCTTTGATTCTTTCATCTAGCCAGTCGTCTTTACATATTCCAGCGTCATTGGCTGACCACATGGAAATGGCGCTTCCAAAATGTTTTACCCATTCCCAACCAGACGGGGTATTTAACGTGCAAAGCATAGTGGGCCACACCTTCACATTCTCCACCAGCCACGCCAGCGCTTGATCGCGAGTAAGCGGCTCTGTAGGCGCTGGATTAATCAGCTCAGTAACCAGCTCAGGAATGCCGATTTCTGCGTCCTGCAGCTCGATGGCGGAAGGGCGGTTTAAGTCGACGACATTGATGTCGTCGACTTGAGGCAACTCAATCCCCAGCGCCTCAGCCAGCGCCTTGGTGTTTAGCTCAGCGTGATAGCGACCTTTGCATTGAATCAGCGCCGTTGCTGCTTGCTCGATGGCAGATAGGCGGCTTAACTCGGCAACTTGAGTTACCGCGTATTGACTAGCGTTATTATCCTCGCATCTTGACTTTAGCATTGCCAATACCCAAGGATATTCAGGCCAGTCATGTTCAATCACAATCGACAATAAATCTGCCTTCCCGTCATGTTTTCTACGGGCATTGCTTATGCGACGGGAAATGCTATCTAAGTTATTTACCATTTCAGCGGGAAGGTATTTGATAACGTCAGTAATTTTAAGAACTACATAGCGCTGTTCAAGTTCAAATTTCTCCGTCTTAATCATTTAGCTACCCCACTTTGTGGTATTGGATTGGATTTGCCTGCCACCATTGCGTCAACGACCGCGCGGTGCGATTTGCGCCCATCATCAGAAAGATGGGGCCATAGAGCTTCCAGCAATGTTGCTGCCAAGACACTCTGTTCCAGCGGCTGCGGGAAGTCTTTTGGTATGTGGTTCTTGCATACAAAGCGGAAAGCAAAGGCTAGTGCGCCAATGTTCACTGCCTCTGCTTGCTCAATGGCGGCCAGCCGTTGCAATTCTTGTGCGGCTAAATCCATTTGAAAGGAGCGCCAGCCGGTTTTTAAATGAATTTTTGCTAGCTCAAGTGCTTTACTCATTTTCCACCGCCTTGGCTTTGATTTTTTCATTTAATTCGTCCAGTTTTGTTTCTGCGACTTCCAGCCACTTTTCGCCGCACTCATCAAATAATGCACTGGCCCAATGAATGAAAACGGCTTGCTCATATTCAGCCTTTTTTGCCTTATCTTCGTAAATCCCTGCTGCAATTAAAAGCTGTGCGATTCGCATGCAGGCAAAGTTTTGGCGCCCTAAAATTTTTATTTGGGTGTCGCTTAATTTAATCATTTTCTATCATTCCCCTGATACGGAATAAAATCGGCAAGCCTGATTAGCTTGCCGTCGATTAGGATGTATTCGGGCTGGGTCATGGGTTCGCCCCTAGTCCACGCTGCGGATGCTCGCCGCGATCCTCGGGCCAGTCTGGCAACTGTTCGGAATTGCCGGATGGTTGCTGTGCAAGTGGCTCTGCCTGCATGGCTGCGTCAATTGCGTGGTCAAAATCGTCACCACGAATATTTAAGAAATCCGATGCATCGTCAGGCGTATCACGCAGCCAGCGATACCTTGCTACATCCTGCTGTAGTGCCGCCAGCTCAGCTTCAACACCAGCCAACAATGCCCGCGCAGCTTGATAGACGTAAGGCTTTAAATCAGACTCACCCTCTTTGACTGAAAAGCCATTTTCTAAAAAAATGCGCTTAATTTCTTCATTTTTTAGCATGATTGTTCCTTGAGTTATGCGGCCAACAACTGCCGCTTTTCTTTCGGTTGCCACACGGCTAGCTCTGGCAGATTGGCTTTAACCAGCGCAGCGGCCAGTGGTGGGCAGACTGAGTTGCCGGCCATGCGTACTTGGGCTTTCTTTGTGAGAGGCTTGCCGTTAATGACGGGCGCAAAGTTGTATGTCTCTGGGAAGCCTTGGGCGCGGTACAGCTCTGCTGGCGATAGCATGCGCATGCCGATGTCTGAAATGGCATAGGTTTCGCCATGGACGGTCACTAGACCCATGCGATCTACGCAGGGGATGGTGTGCATCGGTTCATGCAGGCTCACACCGTCTTTTTCGTTGCCGTAATACTTGACTAGAAATGCCCGCACTTCGGCATGGTGCGTGCCTTGGGCACTGATTGTGTGCAGTGGCTCGTCTGTGGCGCTCCCGACGTTTGTGCCGCGCAATTTGACAAGGCTGCTTGTAACCAGCTGCGTTTTGCCGCCACCGCCTGCTGTGATTGTGCCTACCGGTGCATCCGCTGCAGCTGCATCGCTATTGCCGAATTGCCGCACCATATTACACGCTACTAATGCGTGGTGATCGGTGGTGGTTACGGTGTGTAGCGGGTCAGCTAAATCAATCCCGTCGCCGGTGTAGTTGCCACCGTAGTGTTTGATTAGGTTTGCGACTGCGACAGCAAAATGCCCGCCCTTTACTTCGGCACATTGGGTACGCAAAGGCTCGGCTGCTGACCATGCCCTAGGGCTACTGCTGTTGGCACATTCCGTGATAATTGGCGACACAAGGCCAAATCTAGTTGCCCCAGCCATGACCGTATCCAGTGGTCTGGTCAATTCTTGGCCGATGCTGTTTTGCTGGAATTTCACAATGAATGGCTTGCCCGACTCAATCACATAACGCTTAATACCCCGTGCAATTCGGCGCAGCGTGGCTTCGGCCAACGGTTTCCGGCGTTCAAAAATAGATGGGCAAGGAATAGACCAATTAATGCAGTCTGCAGCCGTCTTCCATGGCTTCAACAGCTTTGCTTTAACTGCCGCACTTTCTGGTTCTCCGTGCGTAGGCGCTGGCCAGACAATGGGCTGGCCGTCACGGCGAGCGATTAGAAATAGCCGCTTGCGGATTGTTGGGGCGCCATAATCGCAGGCGCGTAGTTCGCGGTGCTCTACCTGGTAGCCGTGTGATTTCAGCGCATTGATAAAGCTGTTGAACGTGCGGCCCTTATTCTTAGGGCATGGCGTGCCATCAGGGCGCAGCGGGCCCCACGTTTTAAACTCTTCGACGTTTTCCAGCATGATGACGCGGGGGCGAACTTGAGCTGCCCAGCGCAATACTGCCCAAGCAAGCCCCCTGATTTTCTTCTCACGCGGTGCGCTGCCTTTGGCTTTGGAGAAGTGCTTGCAGTCTGGGCTAAACCACGCCAAACCAACGGGGCGGCCCTTCGTGATTTCAACGGGCTTTACATCCCACACGCTTTCGCAAAAGTGCTCGGTCTGTGGGTGATTGATCGAATGCATTGCAAGCGCTTCTGGATCGTGATTGATCGCAATATCTACGCAGCGTCCGAGCGCCATTTCAATGCCAGTGGATGCACCGCCACCGCCCGCAAAATTATCGACGATGAGCTCGCCGTGGAGATCCATGATGAATTGGTCGCGAATCATGCCAATACCTCAAACTCATCCGCATTCAAAATAATGCCCACTGCCAGATTGCCAGTCTTGGGCCGCTTAAAATCCACTTTCATGACTTCAACATGCCAGCGATTGCCAAGGCATCGGCTTGTTACCGTGCCGATGAAGCCAGCGCGGTGCGGGTGGTCGGAAACCACTTTTACTTTTTGACCGATCATGGCGTGATCCTTTTAAATTCGATAACCCATACCCAAGGATTGGTGCCCCAGCTTTCGGGGCCGTAGATTGATTGCCATAAATCGCAAAAATTATCAGCAGCCGATAATGATTCATCGCATCCGGCATTATCTGGATTGCTATAACTTGGCATCCATCCGCTTGCCTCGCATCCCTCCGCTCTAGCATCCTGCTCGCTAATATCCTTTAGGCGCTCAACTCGAATTGCTGTGATTTCTAGCGTGATGCGGCTGGCTGCTCGCGGCATGTGAATGCTTGGTTTCCAACCCGTAAATGCGCCATCTAGCTCTTGGCGGTTTACCTCGCCATCAGCGCGATACTTCCAGTCAAGGTGCCAGCGTTCAGTAGGGCAGCCCGGCATTTCAGGGTGGTCGCACCAGTCGTAAACCTCGCCAAAGGCTTCACGTAACCACAGCCGGTCGCCAACTTTGCCAAGCGGGCAGTGCGCCCGAATTACATCCTGCATTAATGGCCCATCACCACGGGCCCAAGTTGCGCTGCCAACATCCGCTGAGCAAGTGCTATCCAGAACCCAGCCTTGCCATTGATGGCCTGATGGCGGCTGGCGCTTCACAACCCGCCGCGTCTGTGTTTTATTGCCCGCCAAAATGGCATTAACCATTGCAGCGTTGAAAAGAATAGGGCGCTCTTTCATTGTGCTGTCCATTAAAAAATCCCGACTAAGCGGGATTTGTTTGTCTGTCGCATTGCCGTTTGATCGGCTAGCTGGTATGTAGAAAGCCCCGTGGTTTACTTCGGCTCAGGCTTTAGTTCTAAGCCACTTGCTGGATCAGGATTATTAATTACAGGCCGTGAACTATCCCCGATAAATGGAATGAGCGGCTTTTCGCCACGCATGGCTGAATACTCAAGCTGTAGTTTTGCACTGGCAATCATCTTGCCTGCTACGTTAGCCAAAGCGTCAGCTTCTGTTTTCTTCATCGAGCCATTTCTAAGTGCTTGATAAACTTGAATCATGTCGTCACGAATTTCGGTGATATTCATTTTCTTAATTCCCGTTTAATTAAAATTTGAATTCGTTTTAATTCGATTAATTCTTGGGGGATTTCTCTAAGACGGATAAGAGACTTTATGTAGTTATCGGTTAGTGTGTTTCTTGCGTTGGCCTGCCACTTGGCTTGGTAAGCCGCTATCTGTTCTTCGTTATCGGCGCGGTACTTAGCTTTGCGAACCGCCACCCACTCCTTGTTGTTGGCCTGCCACTTGGCGTTGTAAGTCGCCACCCACTCCTTGTTGTTGGCCTGCCACTTGGCCGAACGAACCGCCGCCCGCTCCTTGTTATCGGCGTAGTAGTTGGCTGCGCGAGCCGCTTCACAAGCCCTGCATTGACTGCGAAGCCCGCCCTTACCTCCCTTGGCTTTGCTAAACTCCGCCAGCGCCTTAGTCTCCTTGCACTTACGGCACGCCTTCATTTCGATCCCCATTAAAAAGCCCTCATCTGAGGGCTGTAACTATCTTGCTCGGCTGCGGCAATCTCTCGCCGCATCTGTAGATCAATCCGCCGTTTACTTAGCGCCGTGTCGTGGGCGATTTGCGCCTTGGATTGCTGAGTCCTTGGCCCGCGATCATTGAGCCATTGGAATTCTCTACGTTGTCACGCAATACGGCGGCCGGATGACGCATATAAACTCCTTAGTTTGTCCTTGGTCATGACTTCCGCTTGCATAAGCGCGTGCTGTACATGGTCGCGGGTGCTGACTTGGATTAGTTCTTTAACCCACTTTAGTGATTCACGCATAGCTTTAATGCCCTCAGCATCAGCCCCGAATTTGGCTAGCTTTTGGTATCGCTCGCCAACACGCTGCAGCCCTTCCGCCGCGTCCTCAAAGTCCTTTTGCGAGGGCTCGAATGCTTGGGCGGTTTCTTCGTTGGCACTGAATTTGTGCAAGCGAGCGGCGAGGCAGAAGCCGAAAAAGTTGGCTTCGACGAGCTGGATAAAACCATCCCCGCTTAGCCTGCCTTTGGTTAGCTCTTCTAGCCGCATGTAATACTCAATCATGAGGATTTCTAAATCTTCCTGGGTTGTTTGAGTGCGATTGTGGAGATTAAGTCGGGTATGGAATGCCATTAGCCCAGCGTTTTTATCAAAGCGAGACGCTGGTTTGGCTGATTGACGGCGCTGGGCTCGGTTCATGATCTACCTCCAGGTTGACTTACGGCGTTTTCGACGCACAGTCATTGCATAACAGTGCTGTTGATTTAACCACCCCACTGCGACTGTTCAACGAGCAAGAGACAACTTTGCTGCTCAGTTCTTGCGGATACTTCCAGCGACCGCACTCGGGGCATTCTTTCTGTCGCAATCCTGCTTTGTGCTGTACCTCGGCCCATTCGTGCCAAGCAAGGAATCCAGCAGGGGCTTGATCGCCAGCTTTAAACTCAGGCTGCATAGTGATATGAATCGCCAAAGACATAATTCAGTTTTCCTATACAGGTTCAATTTCATCGACGGACACGCCAAAAGTCCGATCCGTAATGTTTTCGTGCGATACCGAGATACAGGTTTTGTAGCCGCTATTAATGCGTCGAATTATCAATTCGTCGCCTTTATTGGCATAACGCTGGATTCCCATTCCTTCGTCCGTTAGATCGTTATCCATATAGATCTTCGCTCTAACTTTCTGGCCTACAGTTGGTGTCCATTCCATCGCAATTTTCCCCGTTAGCTTGAAAGCTCCCCACCCAGCACCTCAATCACCGCCGGCACAAACTCGCGCATTTCGCCAATAAACAGCGCTGCACTGGATTCAAACATCGCGTCTTGCGTTTCCACGTCCAGATCACGCAGCTCGTCCTGCAAAATATCCAGCATATTTAGGCGCTTGATTTCCAGCTTTTCAGTGAGCTGAAATGCGATGCGCTCGTTCCATGCCATGCCCAGCTTGGTGGCTAGCTTGCCAGTGGCTAAGTGCTGCTTCACTTCGTCGCTGTGCAAGTCCTGACGTAGGAAGCGAGCCACCGCGCCATCATCCCCAGGGAATTTCAGTTCGCCGTCTTTATCCAGCTCGAAGCCATCCGGCAATCCACTTTCTAGCCAGCTAGTCATGGCCGTTTGCGGGGTGGTGTGCGTTTGGATCAGGCGCGTTGGCAGGCTACCCATGGCTTCACGTAGTTGAACCAATAGGCTTTCCGCCTTGGATGCCGCTGCGCTATCAACCAGAATCAGGCCCAGCTTTAGATCGATCAGGACGCGGTGAGTGGTGATGCGGGTAAATGCTCGCGGGCGCAGCTCTTCGGCGACGAGCTCACGAATATCCCTTGCTTCCTTCCGGCCAACTTTGCGGCCTTCATCGGCTTCGATCTGCTTGATACGCGCTTCGGCTTCTTGCTTGACCACCACGGCGGGCAGGATCTTTTCTTCTACCTGTAGGCAAACCAGCACGGCGTCTTGATAGACGTAGGTGATTAGGTCAGGCTGATGTGGGGCAGGGGCGATGAAGCCTTGAGAGTGCAAATCATGGCTGCCGCATGGGAAGAAGGGCTTCTTGGCCAGCGCTTCGGCGATTGATTCAGCAGTCAGGGCGTGATCGGCGGCGATGCGGTATGGCTGGATGTTTTTGAACCAGATCATGATTTATCCTTGGCAGCTTCTGGTGCTTGATTGGATTTTTGAGCTTTGGCAATTGCTGCTTCTGCTGTTTCATTTGCACATTTAGCGCAGCAGCACCGCTGAATATGAGTCGCACCTTTCTGACATGAAGGGGAGAAATTAAGCGCGTAGTGAATGTCTTTCAATGCTGCCAGCAGCTCGCCTCGCTCTTCTGCTGCGGTTTGGTTGGCCATAATTTCAGGGTGAACATCAAGCACATTTGAATCGGGATCGAGCAGGCCACTATCAAGAATGCACTGCATGCCCCATACAACACGCTCAAGCGCGGATGGGATGCGTAAAAATTCCATGGTTAATTTATGGAACCGCTCTAAATCGTCGTAGCTTTCCGTATCAAATTCCTCCGACTCTTCCCCTTCAGATTTAGGAGGAAGCAAACCTTCGTCGGCTCGATTTAAAAATAGGATCAGCTCTTGGGCTATATCCAAATCTTTCGCGGTGGCTTTCGCCATTTTTAGTCCCATGGATTTGTCCTTAGGCTTTAACGAGGGTTATCAAGAAGCTAGATTCTTCCGGCTCGTTGTCTGGCTCAGAATCGTAGGGGAGGTGAGCGCCAAGATGCGCACCCATCTGCTGAAGCATTGTCTTAACCCGAAACAGATCAGGGCCAACTAAGCCAGCTTGGCGTTCAAGTGGTGACCCACTCATTTGAATCAAGGGCGCGTTGCGTAGCCGTTCGTGGGCCAGTTTTAGAATTTCGCGCATTGTGTCCAGCTCATCGCCAGACAGTGAAATTTCTGTCTTTCTGATTGTGTGTAGCTGCATTTTGATTCCACAAAAATAAAGCCCGCTTACTTGCGGGCTTGCTTGATCTGCTGCCATGCGCGGATTCGGCGGCGCTGGCAAGATATGGTGCGGATTATTCGGCGTTGCATTTTTAAAATAGACTCAATGTTTTAGTATCAATAATTGGAATTGAGCCGCCCACTTCTATAAATACAGTGCATTTTGGCCCGCTTTGAGTTTTTACCCATTCCTTTGGATATTCTGGGTCATCAATGTTGTATTGCATGGTTTTGCCAAGTATTGGGCAATTGTGTTCTTTATCTTGCTCACAATTAGCACACCAATCACTGATAAATAACTCGCCTTCCGTGCCATTGCTTGGTTGGTAAAGCTCTATTGATTGAATTGTTTTACTCATCGGCTTGCCTCAATAAAATGGATTATTCGGCGTTGCATTTCAGCGCTTCAACTTCTTTTTCCAGCTCAGCAATACGCTCAGCACGGTTGAATTTCTTTTCAGTTCGCGCCTTAAGCATCGCATCTGCAATTTCGTAAGCCCAAACAGCTTCTTTGTCTTGATTCTGACAAAAGAAACGCCGGTCTGATGACGATAGGGCCGTGCTAATTGCTTGCAATGCAAACTGATCGCGTAGGGTTGCTACCTCTTGATCTGGCGGGGTGAGGAATTTGACTTGCTCAGGTAAAACCTCAGCAATACGGCCATCTTCCAGCTCAATAATTGCAACGCTGTACGAACCATTGAAATCTCTTTCTTCAACAAAGCACTGTCCCCAGCAATGAAAAAGCCCAGTCGCATGCATTGGGTGCTCTTCAGGGTGAATCGTTACTTTTCTCATAATCATCATCCAAGTAAAAGCCCGCATCAGCGGGCTTAGGGGTTACTTAATCGTGAGTGCTAATTTCCGTTCCAGCCGTGCGCCGTCTATTTCTCGGCCCGCTTTTAGCGCGTCCTTTAGTTTATTTTTGTCCGCCTCATATTTCTCGGGCACAACACGAACAAACTCGGCGTCTAGCTTGTCAAAATCATCGACCAAAACGCTTGGCGGATTGCGCTTAGTAGATACGCTGATTTCGCTATCTTTGGGGCTTAGCCCGCTAGCGTCCAATTCACGGGCCAGATACTCACGTAAGCTTGCGGCTTTCTTTTGCAGCGACTCACGGGCCGATTTGCGTGCATCTTCTACCACCTTAATGGCCTCCGCTTCAATTTCTAAGCTGCGGATGTACTTCGCTACGTTCAGGGCCTTTTGCTCGGGCTCAAAAGCCAGCCCCTCAATGGTGTCATCAAATATTTGTTGTGTGATATCGCCCGCTTCAAGCTGCGCAGACAGGTCTTGCACTGCATCGAGAAATTCTCGATTCATTTGATATAGGTTCATGGCTGACCTCAGAAAGGAATGTCGTCTTCAAAATCGCTGAATGAATTTTGCTCGCTAGGGGCTGGCGTAGGGCTTGGCGCAGCGGCAGGCTTGGTTGACTCTGGTCTACTTCCAAGTACCACCTCGTCTACGCGCACCTCTGGAGTGGTTCGCTTTTGCCCTTCTTTGTCATTCCATTCGCGTAGATCAAGCGAACCAAACACAACGATTTGCTGTCCCTTTTTTAAGTAAGCCGCCAATGCCTGTGCTCGTTTGCCGAAGAGGGCGCAACTAAACCACTGCGTGTGCTTCTTTTCGCCAAAACCAACATCATCAGCTACGGCAAAAGACAGAACAGGGTCGCCATTCGGTAGTGCTCTTAATTCAGAATCTCGGCCAAGTCGGCCAGTAATTGTGATTTTATTCATGCTATGCGGGCTCCTGTTGCGCGGCTAGGTCAGCTTTTACTTTGTCATACGTTGCTTTTAGCGAGGTCTTTAGCCCATCAGGGCAACGCTTCCATGCCCCGCCAAATATACCTTGCGCCTGCCCAAGTGACTCGCAAGCATTTAGCGCTTCAACCGCAAGCGCTACCTCTTCGGCGTCCATTGCGGCGGGGTCTTTGCCGCTTTCTAGCCACTCAATCAGCATTTGCCCTGTGCGCTCTGATAGCTGAATAGGATCTTTAAATAACCCCGTTCTGTCCTTGCTTACCATCGCCAAGTTGCCGTCATGGGTAATATCAAGGACTGTGGTGAATTCGTACTCTGAGCCGTCTCGCTGTTCGGCCTTCATTCCCAGCTTCTGTACCGTCTTGCGTCCATTAACCTCTACCTGCGCTGTTTCTGTCTTGCTTCGCATGGTTGCAATGATGTGCAAGGGGGATTGCAGGATGGTGTCGATAAATTTCCGGTGGCGCGGCGTTACTTCATTCCATGCCGACCAAGAATTGCCCTTAAACTTTGCCTTGGCTACTGCATCAACCAGCTCAAGACACCCGCCAACGCCAGACCATTCGTGGGTGGTGGAATCGATGATTAAAACATCGTAGCCGCCCGACTCAGCGGCATTAATCGCATCAATAAATCGCTCTGGAGAGTAGGGAGCTAAAAGCTCCAACACATCAAAATCAGCGATGTGCGAATACAGGCTTGCACTGCCTTTTTCCGTATCGATCAGGGCTATTTTTCCGCCAAGGCCTTTGGCTACCAGTAGTGCGCCGTAGGTCTTACCTGATCCACTTGGGCCAGTCAGTGCCAGCCGTAGCTTAGCTTTCTTGCGCTGTGCCTTTTGAAATTGCATGATATTGATCCTTAAAAAGGGAGCGCCCGTTTTTCGGTGGGGCTGAGGTGTTGATGGATAAATGGGCGGCACCGAAGCCAAAAGTAGTGATTGGCAAAGGTGAACGTTGGGTATCGAGGCAAATCCCAAGCAATGAGTTTGCTAGCGCGGGCCTTTTGCCGCGTCTCTCCCCACAGCTGTTTGAATTGCTGCTTATTCATGCCATTTCTCCAAATTCAGGCGTAAAAAAACCGCATCAGTGCGGTATTGGTTTACTTGATGGGTATTTGATAACTACTTGACCGTTACCGGATAGCCGCACTCTGCAGCAATGCGCTTCAGGGCGGACTTGGTGTTGGGCGTATCAATTAAAACTTGAAACTCGCTCGTGCCTTTTTTGGGCATGTAGTCGATCGCATCCATGACGGTGAAACCGGCAAAGGACAGAAAATCCGCTACTTTTTTCGCGGTTTCCTCTTTAAAGCGACCGCTGACTTTGAGGACGCTCATTGTGGCGCTCCAAAGTGTTCAATCAGTGACTTTTCCGATACGGAAAAGTCTGTTGGGGAGTACGAAAGAGGCTCCGCATTTTCTTTGATAGCCTTATTTAATACTGCCAATGCGTTGAGGATTGGGGCGGGAATATGGCTTTCATCGCCATCTTCTGGCATATCATCACGCCAGATCTCCGTTAGATTGATCTGCTCTGGTAAATTGCTAATACAAAAAACTAGTTGCAGGTCAAATACAGAAACCTCCTCCTCTTCGCAATACTCAATAATTTGACTTGGATTATCAAAATAACGATCAGCTGAGTGACTATAAAGCCAGTCTTTGCCATTCCATGCTTGATAGGGCATAGCATCAAAGCGTGCTTGTAGCTTTTTTAATGCGCATGGGGAGCAATAGCTTTTTTGATCCACTTCTGCGCCGCATTCGCACAGTTTATGGGTGCTGCCATCATAACGAGCCATGTGTTCGTCATGAGCAAAGAATCTACCTCTGCTCGATACCCAGCCAGTTACGGTTTGAATGCTTGCGGCCTCTGGAGAGGCGTACATAATTTTCGCAGTCATTGATGCGCCCCTCTTGTGGCCATTAAAACAGGATGGCGCTTATCTGCGATGCGGATCATTAGCCAGCAGGTCAGCATCAGAACGACAAACGCGGCCACGATGCCCCACGGCACCGGCAGGAAGAACAGGCACATGGCCATGACTTGCCAAATGATCATCATCAATGCGATGGCGATCAGGGCGGTTACAGTGACGCGGCTAATAGCGCGGGCTTTTTGTTGGAGGGCAAGAAGAATTCGCATATTGAAACCTTTTTGGTAGCAACGGTGATTAGCTCTTGGCGGGTGCTGACATCGCGTAAATCCCAGCCATCTTTTTTTAGATCGTGCAGCTCTTTCAAGTCTTCTGAAACTTGCTGAGCACGAAGAATGCGGATTAGTAGCATGTGGTTAGCTCCGGTAAACGAGCGTGGGCTATATCTGTTTCGTGCTGATCGCGCTCTATGGTTAAAAACGCAACGAGGCGGCTTTCGATGTAGTCCATGCCCTGCATAATCAGCGGGGCGATATCAGAATTAGGCTGTGTTGCGCGGACGGCTTCAATCTCGACTGAATGCCGAGGGCCGTGCTCGAAAATAACCTCAACTTCGATATCTTCGATAGTGAGCACCTGGCTGTCGCTCATACGAACACCTTGATCAGCCAATGGCATACACCCTCTTCGGGCAGCGCTTTATCTGCTACAAAGCGGGCTCTAATGTCGCCGATGGCTTTGGACACGGCAGCGATCACTTTTTCTTTGGACTCATCCATAGTGGCCTGAGCGGAAACTTTGAAACCGTACTCAGTAGAGTAGGGCTGGGTAACGTCGATCATGATGGATGACTCCGAAAAAAAGCCCGCATGGTTAGCGGGCAAAGGGAGGAGTTGATGAAGTTGGTGGCTGGAGCTGATCTCCGGCTTTGACTCTCTCGTGCTATTTCAGCGGGCCTAGTGGGTCGTAGCGCCGCAATACGCCAATCAGCCTTGGCAATTCACCAACATTGCATCGTGCTGGGCTTGATTCCAGCTATTGCCAAACCATCCCATCATGACAGAGGCGTTGCTTGGGCTTTTGCACGCTGCTGTAACCAGTACAGCTTCAGGGTATGTCACGTCCTTCCGTGATGACGATGCAATCTTGGTGCCTATTCTTTCGTTGCAGGCTCTACGGCGGACAAATTCTCCGCTCCAAATTTTCGGACCACTACTAGGGCGAAATGCCCGTTCTCTCCGGTGGGTAGGTGGCATTGAAGTGGGCTGGGCGTTAATCCAGCAATGATTTTTTTCCCGAATCTCTCGGAGGGTAAGTCCCTTGCTGGCATCTCCAGCTTGCGTTTGCGCTTCTCTCCAGCGCCGCCGCTTCAATGTTGGTGCCGGATACGCTCCGGTGGGCGTCTCTGCCGTTGTGATACGGTCGCAGTCACCGCTAAAACTTAAATACCGGCCAGCTTATTGCGTAATACATAGCCTTCAAGCGCCCAAATCTTTGATCTAGCGTTTTCAAGGGCAATTTTGCGACCGATTTCAGCGTTAAAGTTTTCAGGGCTGGCGCAAGCGCTTTCGCCGGTGACGGTGAAGCCGTTTTTCAACACCAGCACGCAGAAGGTAAGCAGGTGATGTGCTTCATTCACTTGTTCCATCGGTGCGTTATCGCCAGTGTCGTGCCGGTACTGCCACTCGCCGAGACATCCATCCGCCGCAGTGAAGTAGCGCTCGCCAACAATCAAGCTATCGATATGACTTGGCGTAATCCGCGGCGCGGTCAAACCCTTTTCTTGAATTTCTTGCTCAATTGCTGTTTCTGACATTTACGTTCCTTTGTTTTAGTGGACAAATTCAAAATTACTCACGCCATCATCATCAACAATATGCGCGGTGATTTGCGGGCAAACCGAAATAGCCTTAACAGGACTGGTAGGGCCTTCGATATGCACAAGTATGTTTTCATGCTTGCAGCCTGGACAAATTGCCTTTGCAGCCAAATAAGGGCCAATCATGTCAATGGCCGATGATTCTGGTACGAGTGTGATAGCCATGTGACTTTCCTAGGGTTGGTTAAACAAAAACACTAAAGCAAACTGCGCTAACAATTCGCTTGGTGTTGCTGCTTACGTTCGATCAGGAGTTGGTACTGGTCGCAGGAAACCAATAAACCTGCGCCGAACAGGCTCCCTCGAACTGCTCATGTTATTTGCACCGTGTTTTGGCGTATGAGTGCGCCACCTTGGGCTGGGCGCTTGGCTGCTGCAGTTATTTCGTACATCCATTAGCTAAGTCGTGCACGGCTACACCTTCACCGGCTGCAGATAGGGGCGGTGTTCTGCTCTGCTGTTATATTAAAACCCGCTTACCGATCAGCTAGTAAGGGAAAAGAATTTTCGTATTAATTGATTACTGTAAAGAGCGCGACTTAGCTAATGGATGCCGACTCATGGAATCGGCTTTTAATGCTTGGGTTATTCCAAATCGCTTTCCGTTACCACTAATTCTTCAACGTTAGTGACTGCGTAAAAAGTAACGTCGATATTTTTATCGAGCCATTCCGTGATGATTGCGTTTAGCTCGGCTTTCTTTTCATCACTTACATCAGGGAAGTCTTCCGCCCATTCGCCATGATCATCACAAGCACGCTCGCCAATATCTTCAAAAAGACGATCAATATCGAAGAACGAAGAGGGGTTTGGATGAACTGCAATTCCTCTCCAGTAGTTTTGGCCTATCAGCTCATCTGACTCACCGCGCTGAAGCACATCAATCAGCGGTTCTGAGCTGTATCCTTCTTGGTCGAGGCTGTAGCAGTAGTTCGGCTGTTCTGCCCCTGTTGATGTCTGTGTTGCTTCATTTGTATTCATACATCCTCCCGTTAAACACATAAGCAGCCTGTCACAGCTTATGTGTGCCGACTCTCTCGAATCGGCGGTACACCGCGACGTTAGGCTTGTTAACTCCTGCGTCATCCCCGTGTTGCTCCTGCGTTTAAATCCAAATGGATATCGAAGAGGCTCGCCATTCGTAGGCTGCATCAACGCGCTGCGGGCGGTGTGGTTTGTTGCTTTGGCAGAGGTAAAGATCAGATCAGTGCGGTGGTTTGCGTTTGATGAAGTCATTATGATTATGAGCATAATCATAATCAAGTTTTAGTTATGAATTTACTCATAAAAGTTGATAAGTTTATGATTTTTAATGATTATTTTGTTTTTTTGATCGTAGGTGTCAGAGGGCGGTGATTTTTCTAAGCGCTTGCTCTATTGTTACTTAGTGCTTGCTTGAAAATTTCTTAGTCTATTTATAAGGAGGAGTAGTATGGATCTACTTGCGATTGCCGCTTGCGTACTAGAGAAGGAGAGGACTGAGCTGCATGTAAATATTATTGCTCAGCGATACCTAGCGGCCAACCCTTCGATTGAGGTTACTGTCGAGGCGTTATCAAAGAAACTATCTTCTGCACTTGCCGCTAATGTAAAAGCAAAAACGTCACGCTTTGCCAAGGTGCAAAATAAAACGGGCGGATTAAAACGGGGGATTTACCGCTTAAAGAGAGCAACAGCGCCTCTTTTTGTATCCCCAACTCCCGACCCCGTACTAACCGGTGATACTGGTTTTATTGGGAAAGCAGGGGAGTACGCGGTGATGTCTGAATTATTATTTAGAAATTTCAATGTCTCGTTAATGACGGTAGATAAAGGGATTGATTTAGTTGCCGCTAATGAGCTAGGGAAATATTTTCATATTCAAGTGAAAACGGCGAATATTAAGGATGGGGTATATGCTTTTGGCGTAAAGCGAAAAGCCTTTGAAGCAAATAACACTAGCCAAACTTTTTATGTGTTTGTGATGCATGGGTCAAACAAAAATGATTTTTTAATTATTCCTAATAGCATGCTAGAGAATTGCATTGCAATGGACGTTATTCGGGGAGTTGATACATTTAGTCTTCGGGTTAGCTATGACGGGAAATCTAGGAAATACCTACTAAACGGCAAGCAGGACGTAACCATTCATGTTAATCGGTTCGGACAGATTAACTAGCCGTATGTTTTAAGTGATTTTTTTAAACGAACGTTAAAAAACCCGCACTTGGCGGGTTTCATTGGTCTAAATCTTCGTCCTACGCTTGGGCGGCGGGCCTTTGTGCTCTGATGATGGGCTGGGGTTGGGCGTTTCCGTGAGTAGTTCGCCGCAAAACTCTTGAAATAGCTCTGTTAATGCGACTTGTGCTTCTGGATACCTGAAAGGCAGTGGGTCGCTATAAATAATATTGTTCGGATAGGGACTCGCCGTTTCTTTGGCGTTCAATGCTTCTTCTAAAACGATGAGCTGATGTTGCCACTGCTTTAAGATGGTCGGACTGGCGAATTTAGCGAGTAACGCTGTCGGTACTAAGCGACAAGCAAGGGCGTGATAAGGACTATTGATCTGAATCACCACCCCTACAGTCATACTGACTGGCCCCGCTAAAGTGACCGTCCAATATTCGCCCGTCACCCCGTCCGGCATGATTGAATCGGGGTGGATTAGTGACGCAATCCGCTGCTCTGCATCTGGGCGGAGTCCGCTGGTTTCCATCGTGTTCCTTCTAGATTTGAACGCTTACTTAGCTTGTTTGCCACTGCCTGTGCATCTTCGTCGGGCAAGAGATAAGGGAGCCAGTGGATTAGTTCGTCCATCGCGTCGATTTGATCGTGAGTATGGATACAGGCGGCAAGTACACGTACTTTTGCATGCTCGCGTGGAATGCCCAATGCATCAACCCAATCCACCATGTAAGCCAAGTGATTATAGGTGTTGCTGAGTCGTTTTAAACTGTGAATGGTCCAGTATTCCCCTCCGAGAATTTGTGCTCCATCGGGCGCAATGAATTCATGGTCATTTATTCGCATGACGGGCGCTCGTGCGTTAAGACATGTAATTTCATTAATACCGATAAGTAAGGGTAATGGACTCCACGCCAACAGCTCCGTGCGCTGTTGATGAGTAATATTAATAGTCAGTGGAGTGGGGACGGCGTTGCCCATGGATTGCAGTGCAAAGCAGGTGATGTGATGGGTGTCTGGCCAGTGATCTTCTGGCCATACTTTGCGAAGTACGTCAGTGGGCACTTGGATAAACCAGCCTGCCGTGGCAGTTGGCGCAGAAACATAGAGCTGAAGTAGCCAATAGATCAGCATATTGGCTGCACCACGGCTTCCCTTGGGAAATACAAAGACACAACCTTTTCTTTTGATGCCTAGCTCGTCATACAAGTGAGCTTGCATCGCCCTTGCTGTGAAACCGTTGATTCTGCGAATAGGTGCTGCGAAGTTTTGATGGCTTAAAGCAAATACGGTCAAATTAATCTCTTTAATAGGTGTAGCAGTGCCGCTGCATCTGATTCGGGCAGGGTTGTAACGGAGAGAATAGCGAGTAATTGAAACTGGGTATTGTATGGGGCGTCATCTTGCCTTAAATGGGCAATGAGCGGGAGAGATAAACTACCTTTCGTCAGGCCGATTTTGTCCTCTATTCGGCTTGCGAGGGCATGGCCGATGTTTTTACTCCCGCTAATGAATTGCGATAGGCGAATGTCATCCAGCCCCATCGCGTGTGCGGCTGCGGTTTGCGTAGAGTATTGAGCAGCGAGAAACTTGATATTTTCGCGGCGGATGATGCGCGTATCCATGGCTTGCCAGCGTATCGCTGATGACTAGACAAAGGAATTGCCCAAAAAGGGCAAGAAAAAACCGGCCAATCAGCCGGTTTTTTTGTTGGTACGCGCTGCTTGTGTGGCAATCAGGGTGTCGAACTTATCTTCGGTTTCATCCGAATTGCCCATGATGGGTTTGCCGTCTGGAGTGAAAGCTGGGCCAGCAGAGCGCGGGCCTTTGCACTCTTCTGAAACAACCTGCTCTTCGGCTTGGCTGGCGGATACCAAATCCAAAGTGGTGCTTAATGCATTGTAGAGAGACTGATTAAGCAAGCCTTTGCTATCAAGCGCAATGATGCGGTTAATAAGAATTAGCGCATTTACTGACGTGACTTGTCCTCCCTGGCTGTCTGCCATTTCGCCAGTCGTTAAATATTCGTAAGTCACTTTAAAAAAATCAGCAATTTTTTCTACGGTCTTCCGTCTTGGGTCTTTAATCTCACCGGACAGAAAACGGCTGCACCATGACTGACTCATCTTGATGGCGGCCGTAAATTCTTCTTGCGAAACCTTGTTTTGTTCCATGAGGTTACGCACGGTTTTTATGAGTATGTCCATACTCATAATTTTGGATGTAACTGAGGCTGTCAGCAAATGAGCTTGCTCATATTTATCTTGAGTTAAGTCATTTGTAGAATTATGATTATACTCATGGAAAATATTACTATTGATTTCTCCCAGATGCTCCGTGATATCAATGCCACACGGATGACGCAAAAAGATATCGCTGAGCGTATTGGACTCACTCAATCGGGGGTGAGTCGGGCGATTACTCGCACTCAAACAAAGCGCATTGATGCTCATGCCTTTCATGCTGCTGTGGCGCTGTATGCCGAGGTTTGTGCTCATGTTGGTAGCTCCAGTTGTTCTATGCCATCAGTTTTACAGACGCAAAGCAATAACGATAACCAATTGAATTGCCATCAATTGAGGGCAGAAACATGAAACAAGCAAGTCTACTTATTCGGGATGCATTGACGTTTGTCTCGCAAAAAGAAGTTGCGCTGACGATGGGCGTTGATGAAGGGGCTGTAACCAAGATGGTTCACAACCAGCAGGGCGTAAAAATCAGCCAGCTAGACGCTTTTTTGAGTGTGCTGCGCCTGCGCTTAATTCCTGAAGGCCAAGTGGTGGTGAGCGAAGAAAAGTACCGAGCCATGAAATGCCTGGCACGTGCTTACGTGGGTATTGCTGTTGATTTGTCGCCCGATGCGGTGACACAGGAAGTCCGGCAAGCAGCCACGCTGTTGGTGGCGGAATGGCTAACTAAGGAAGCGTGCAGTGGCTGCGCCAGTAACGACTCATGGGCGCTGGCTTCATTGATGAGCGGGCAAGCTTTACAAGACACCGTCGGTTTTCAAGCGAAGGTCAAATCATGAAAAGCATTTGGCGCAGGCTCAATTTGTACTGGCAGCTATTCAAGCTGGAAGTGGAAATTGCGGACGCTGAGCGGGTCATGAGCTGGTATTGCGACATGGGAATCGACGTATCCATTATCTATGCGCAGATATTGGTATTGCATGCGCAGCGCGATCAGTTTTTGAGACGGCTATGCCGGTAGTTCAAAAGAGGAAAACCCCGCAATGGGTGGGCCATGTGCGGGGTGAAGATTTTTCAAGTGAAGTTGATTAATCCTTGGAGTTAATTATGAGTAATTTGATTCTCAATAGCAAGGTCGATGCGAGTGAATTGCTAAGTAGCCTCACCTTGCTTGATTTAATCAATGAAAAGCGCGTGAGCAATGGCGAGCAACCCATTCGTCGCAATGATTTTGCTGAACGTGTGTTTGATGAGCTGGAAGGCGAGCACTACGAAAGTTTCGTAGTGAAAAATCCTAACGGCACAGTGTCTTGGGTTGCCTCCCTAACGCTTGATCAATGCATGCTGGTTTCAATGCGCGAGTCAAAGGCTGTGCGCCGTGATGTGCTTGCTATTTTAAAAGAAGCCCGAACGCCCGTCTTTGCTATCCCTGTTACTTTTTCTGAGGCTTTGATGCTGGCATCTAGACAGGCCGAGCAAATCGAAGAACAGCAAACGGCATTACTTTTGGCCGCGCCAAAAGTAGAGCACTTCGACAAATATGTAGCCCGCGACAATCTCCGTAGCCTGACCGATGTGGCTAAGAGTATGGGGCTATCTGCCGTCAAGCTTGGACGCCTGCTACGTGAGCACGGCATGGCTTTTAAGCGCACCGATAAGATGGTGTGGATGCAATGGTTTGTTGATAAAGGCTATGGCGTCATCAAGCAGGTTGCCGCTAATGACAAAGACCGTGATCAGCCATTTATTACCAATGCGGGCGATGCGTACATCAAGGCCCAATTTGGCGAGAGGGCTGCGTAATGAACTATTACGAACATCACATCGGCGATTATGCCCAAGCGACGGCCCACCTCTCTTTATTGGAGGACGGTGTTTATAGCCGGTTGATTCGGAAGTATTACGCCTCAGAAAAGCCATTTTTGAATGATGTAAAGGCGGTGGCTCGCTTGGTTGGCGCACGCACAGATGAAGAGCGCGAGGCTGTAGAAGTCGTGCTCAATGAGTTTTTTATCTTAGAAGCGGATGGTTGCTGGCATAACAAGCGCTGCGATGAAGATTTAATATCATATCTGGATGGCTTACCAGCAAGAGAAGCAAAGACAGCCAAGGGAAAAGAGCGCCTGCAACGCCACCGTGAAGAGCGGGCGCAATTGTTTGAAGCGCTGCGGGTTGCGGGTGTAGCCGTTGCATGGAATGCACCTGTAACGCTATTGCGTGAAAAAGTAGCGACCTTGAACGCACCTGAAACGCCGTTTCAGGTCGCACCTGCAACGGCAGCTGAAACGCCTGCAACGTATCCCCAGTCCCCAGTCCCCAGTCCCCAGACACCACTAAACCCCTCCGTAGTAGAGAGCGTAGTAACTCAACCAGAATTGCGCGAAAACGAAAAAAGCACCGCGCTCACTTCTGACGAGCCAAAAATTGATCGAGCGGTTGAAGTTGCCAAGCTCCTGCGAGAAAAAGGAATTCAAGCTACGCCAGCCATCTTGCGGCGCAGTGATTTCGCCGCAGCACTGCTACAGCCTGATGCTGACTGGCTTGCTGCTGCCGAACTAGCGCAAAGCCGCAAGCCAGGCGAACAGATCAGCGTGGCGTATTTGCGGCCCATGGTTGAGGACTATGGAAAACCTGCAAGGGATTCGCCGAAATTCGTGGCGTCGAACGATAAATTTCAAACGAGTTTTGATCGCACCTCTGACCGTGAATTGGCCGCGACCTCGCTGGCTCGAATGATTGCGAAAGGGAAAGGTAGCGCGATTTACAGCGACGCTGACCTAGATGATTTTGGCGTTATGCCAGAGGTGGCCGCATGACAACCGTGATTGAACGTGCCAGCAAAAGCCTCGATTTGTCTGTGTTGCCGATGTTTTCAGGCTTTCGCCAATGGCGGGGTACATGCGAAAAGCATGGTGAGCAGGTGATTTCTGTGCCGCCAAGCGTGAAAAGCTGGGTTTGTCCTGTTTGCGTTAGCCAGAAAGCGGCAAAAACGTTGCCGGTCGAGTGGCTAGAAGAGCGTGCGAAAGCGCTGATGACCGTATCCCATTTGCCGGAAAAATATGTCGGGCAAAAGTTCGTGGCTACAAGTGACGAGCAGAGACGGGCACGGCAAGCGGCGAAGCTGTTTTACGACCAAGTGACGCAAAAAAAGGTGTGGGCCTCGCTCAATCTGGTAGGTGAGACGGGGACGGGAAAAACGCTACTGGCGTGCGAAGTGATGCAGCGTTTGATTGTTGGAGCTGGTATGTCATGCCGCTATGCCACATCAATGGGGATTCTCTCCGAAATCAAGGAGAGCTACGGCACCGAGGGCAAGACTGAAAACGGTGAAATCCAGCGTTTTGCCGATTTTGATCTGCTGATCATTGACGAAATCGACCAGATTCGTGGCTCAGACACCGACAGGTTGTTGCTGCAAGAGGTTGTAAATCGCCGCTACAACGCTAAAAAGCCGGTTTTGACGATTAGCAATTTGAGCTTTGAGAGCTTCGGCAAGGCCGTCGGCGCTCGAATTGCGAGCCGACTTTCTGAAAACGGTACGGTAGTTTTGTTTGATTGGGCGGATCAGAGGCGGATAGCGGCATGAGAACAGATAACTCCAAAACCATTTCATTCAAAATGGCCGAGTTTTACAACATGTGCGGCATGGTTGAAGTGAAATTCGACCGCTTTGACTACGGACGTAAAGTGAAGTGTAAAGCGCGGATTCAAGTCCCGTTTTCTTGGTGGAATGATTTCTCTAAGAAAGAGAAGCAGCGACTTTTTTATTTTGCGTACGTTGCCGCACAAGTTGATCAAATGTTAAGCGACAAGCGCCCCTTGGTGGTTATTGATGGATTTCACATTGTCTCGCTTCCTCCGCTTAAGCATCTTGCCTGTCAGCACAGCCTACCCAAGAAGGTATACGAACTATGGACGGCCACAGCATGAGCATCATCTACGTGGCCGAGCACAACAAAGCCCCTAACTGGTTCGCGTGCAAAAACCATTCTGGCCTAGCCAGCATTCTATCGTCTGCGGCGAAGTTTAAAACCAGTGCGGCGTGTGAAAAGTGGATTGCTGCACAGGAAATGGATGCTAGGGCCGTGGCGAAGGAATGGACGGAATGAGCGCCCTATACCGCGAATTCATCCTAAATGGGCCAAGTGTCTGGGCTGCCATTGGCGCATTGGTGCGAGACAACGCCAAAGCCCTGATCGAGAACGGCACGCCGCTGCGGGTGATTGTGACCACATCAGAGCGCAAGCGAAACAGCGAGCAAAACGCCTACTACTGGGCCGTAGTGCTCAAAAGCATCAGCGAGCAGGTGTGGGTGGCCGGCAAGAAATTTGGCCCTGATGTTTGGCATGAGCATTTTGCACGCAAATTCGGCGTTTGCGAGGACGTAACGCTACCCAATGGGGACGTGATCATCCGCCGAAAATCCACAAGTGACATGGGGGTGAAAGAGTTTAGCGAGTACACGACTCAAGTAGAAGCGGATGCGGCTACTGAGTATGGGGTTTGTTTTCCGGCGAGTAGGGGGTTGGTGCAATGAATCAGAAAGAGTTAATCGAAAACCTAGGTTCCTTGAGCTTT
This sequence comes from Janthinobacterium sp. B9-8, assembly GCF_000969645.2. Taxonomy (NCBI): domain Bacteria; kingdom Pseudomonadati; phylum Pseudomonadota; class Betaproteobacteria; order Burkholderiales; family Oxalobacteraceae; genus Janthinobacterium; species Janthinobacterium sp. B9-8. The sequence continues at coordinate 2,037,020 of NZ_CP014222.1, read as the reverse complement.
GAAGAGCGAATTAGCGATTTAGAGTTGAGACAGCTAGTCGCGATGCGGGAAGTGCTTGAGTCAAAAATATCTGAGGTAAAAAGTGCGCCGGCTCGGACGATTTGGGTAGTCCGCAATGCGAAAGATAAAGATATGTATTTTAGGGAGGAATGCTATCTAGATGCGCTGGCCGTTTTTTTGTCTTCTTTTGAGGAAAATTTTAAGACTGTTGCTTCAGATTTCACTGCAAATCCAATGCTCAGTCATCGTTTTTCCAGTGAGATGCCATTGCTCACCCCGTATCGCTTACCTGAACCCGATTATCTTCGGTTTTGGTCTTCTGCTGACGGGACTAAGTCATGAGTAGAGACGTGATCAATATGGTTTTTCACCGGCGCTCTGATGTTTTCACGCCCAAAAACCTCGAAGAGGAATTTACGGTTGTAAATCCAAGCCGCAAAACAAAGCGTTTTTTAGCTGCGATGAAGGCGAAGGGGAGGATTAAGCCCGCATTCTTGAAAACGATTGAGGTTGAGCACGTTACTTTCTTAGCCAGTAGTTTCATGGAGAGGCTTTATAAGGCTAAGCGCAATATTTTTGAGAATTGGAATACTCGTTCGCGAACGTTGCTTATGGGGCCAAGTGATTTTGAGGAGCTAATGGGGGTGGCTGCAGCTTCGTTTGGCATGCAATTCACTGCCTCCGCCAAGTTCGGTATGCCATCCAGTGGCGGGTATACATACGATGCGCAGGTATTGGGCTTGAACGTCCGAGTCATCCCATGGATGAGCGGAATGCTTCTTTTACCGGAAGACATGCAATGAGCAAATCAACGAAAGCGCTACTAGATGGATTAACTATTGATCAGCTTCGTGAGTTGAGCGAAGAGGCTCAAAAAGCGGCTCAAAGCGCCGAGACTATCAAATACCGGATCATTTGGCATGTAACGCAAAGAGCGGCAGCGTACGGACAGAAAGAAGGGGCCGATCAAGCCTTTAAAGAAGAAGGCTTTAACGAAGCGGCTGCAGTGTTTTTAAAACTTTGGATTGATTACCGCGATAGCGCATCAAGCCATGTGAGGACAGGAGACAACCATTACGGCGTTTCGTCATTGAGAAGCAGACCTGAGTTTTTTTCGCAGATGCTGACGCAAGATGTGTATGAAAAATATTGGGCAGAAAAAAGCGAGGCCGAGTCATGAGCAAAGTATGCGCGCGCCCTCAGTCTTGGCAAGAAAACAGTGCAAGCGGTGACGCTTCTATCGTTTTAGCCGGAGCAACACGCCAAGCCATCCCCAAGGCCGCACCCAAGAAAAGCGCTACTTGGCTTGATGCGGTACGCAGTCTCGAATTTTGCGTACTTTGCGGTACGCACGGCGTGCAAGCGGCTCACAGGAACGAGGGTAAAGGCAAGAGCCAAAAAGTGGACGACGCCCTGACCGCTGCGCTGTGCTTGAAATGCCACCATGAAATTGACAATGGGGTGCATCTGAGCAAAGAGGAGCGCCGAGCGATGGCGGACAGGGCGATTGTGCTTACTTTGCGTGAGCTGTTTCAGCGAGATTTAGTGAGGACGGTGAAATGACTATTCAGACAATTGGCTGGCCGATCATGGGAAAAGCGATAGGTTACGTCAAAAAATGGGAAGAACGGATCAATGGATCTGGCAAAGCCATCAAAGAGAAGTTGGCAAGGCCGCGCATTAAGAGAATTAAACACCTCTCGCCCATGTGGGAGTGTCGCAGTAGCGAAGCCTGTGCTTACGGCATGACGCCAAAGGATGCATACATGAACTATGTGCATCTATTGCCGTATGTCCGCTCCGCAATGGGGCGCATATGAAACCAAGAATCAAATTTAGCTCTTTTTCCGGTCAATATCTTTGCTATGGACAGATCAATGGGCTGACCGTGCGCGAATACGGGGCAACGACTGGCGAGGCACTGGCTCGCTGGGCCAATTGTGTGAGGTTAACTTTTGCACCCTAAGCCAAGCAAGTATAAAAACCAAAAAACGGGTGGCTACGACTCGAAGAAAGAAGCCGCCTTTGCGGCAAAACTGGAATTGTTTCGTAATGCGAACAATCCAGCCGAGCGAGTCGTCGTGATCGAGAAACAAGTTAAGTTTGAGCTAGTGCCGTCACAAAGAATTGACGGCAAATGTGCAGAGCGGGCCTGTCACTATATCGCTGATTTCCGTGTGGAGTATGCGGACGGACGCAAAGAGGTGATCGATGTAAAGGGCTTTAAAACTGCTGATTACATCATCAAGCGCAAGCTCATGCTGAAAGTCCACGGCATCCAGATTAGAGAGGTTTAAATGCTCGATTCCGAAATGCAGGCCATCGCCCAAGCGGTAGTACAAGGAAGCCCGCAATTAGCAGCGCATTTGCTGTATTTGGGTGATGAAATTGCTAACGAAGATGCGATCCAGAGGATACATCTACTAGCTAGATTTGCTGATGCCATACGTGGTGGAGGGGATTAAATGCTACGAGATCACTGGACTGACGCGGGCCACGCGATGAAGTGGGCGCTTACTGCGGATGCGGCGGCGGTTGACCCGACAACACGCAGCCAGATTGGGCGAATTATGACCGCGCGTGGTGGAGTGCCAACGGGGCATCATTTAGACGTGAGGGCGCAGGCCAGTATGATTTTACGGACGGCACAAGAGGCGCTGCACGATCAGCCGCTGGCGCTACTGCTCATTACAGGGCGTCGGACCCCACATGAGGCGGTACGTGTGGCCACAGCCAAGGCGATTTGGGATCAATTGCCCGATGCGGATGACGTAGGACAGGCTCCCGCGATAGAGGTCGCGTATCGTTGGATGCTACGAGCGCAGGATCGGGATTACGCGCGTAGGCAGCAGCGCATAGATGGGAAAGGGGGCATTAACTGCGATCAGATTGGGCTGGATTACGGCATTCCGTGCCGCGAGTTTCGCAAGTGGGTGGAAGGGGTAGAGCGAGCACTAGACAAGCTCGAGGCCGTGGCGCTGGATATGTGCGAAATGATGTTTAGGAAAAAGCAGTGGGTGGGTGTGGTGGAGCATTGATATGGGCGATATCACTATTATTGATGTGAAGCCAATTCATATTTCAAACGAATTGGAAAGAGTGGCCTTTGAAAAGATCCCCTATGAAAAAGTTCTTTATCCAGTACAGCACCTTTTCGGGGATTTTGGTCTTCTTATCGAGCGCAACGGGGTAAGGAAGATATTTACGATGCATGACGGAGTCGGGAAGGAGCTTGAAATAGGGGACGACTGGCATTGCTGGAGAAAAGTTTACCTATAACTATCTTACTAAGTTCTTACTGTGCATTCTTATATGTTGCGGCTGGTACGCACACTTGGTACGCACTAGAAAATTAATGCGTACCGCGTACCAAATTCGCCTGACCCTCAGTTTGGGACAGGCTTACCGTTCATCGAAATACTAAATTATTTAGTTAAAGCCTATTTACTAAATTATTTAGTATCGCTATAGTTACGTCATGGATGCAACGGCAGCCAAACAACGTAGGGGATTTAAAATGTCACTCGCAAATGTAAAAACACTGCAAGAACTGCTGAGCTTCCTCAATAACTTTGATGGCGATTTTCAAGAGGCCGGTATTGATACAACATCGCTACCTACTTTTGGTGGTGACGAGCCAGAAAGCACATTGGGGATTTTTAGTTGGGATGAAAAGTACCTGCTTGTTCCAGCGAGCGGAAATGGCTTTAAGCTCGTAGCGCGTGAAATCGAAGAAGAATAACCCAAAGCCCTTCGGGGCTTTTGAGGCAAGCATGACGCACGAACAATTCAAACTGTGGCGTACAGCCACCATGAGCTACACCCAGCAGCAAGCAGCAGATGCGCTGGGTGTTAGCCTGCCTACGCTTCAAAGCTTAGAGCGAGGGGCGACTTTTAAAGATAATCGCCCTCTTGAGATAGATAAAAGAACAGCATTAGCCTGCGCCGCACTGGCGGAAGGACTTAAACCCCTGTAAAAATCGCTATTGACGCCATGTCGTTCACTTTGTATGATTTCGCTATGCTTGTAACCAATGCGCCCTGATCAATCTGATTGGGGCGTTTTGCATTTCTAGCGCCCAATTTAGCCAGATTCAGCCCGTACTCTTCACCGAGACGGGCTTTTTGTATTGCGCGAAAGCGCCACCTCAAAGGAGGTGATCTATGCCTGTAAATGCTGCTACTGAAATGTATGAATTTACTGTGCTCGACTGCACTGAGTGCGCTAAAGAGGCGCTAGCGTTAATTAATGGTTTTCTAAATAGAAAGCCGATCAAGAAAGCATCTAAAAAGTTGCGCCCAATTTGTAACAATTTTGCGGTGTTTGTTGAGAATGGCGAGATTACTGTCGCGCCGGAGTTATCGGAAGAGCATTTCGGGCTGCGGGTGTGCGTGAAGCGCTTTGTGGGTATCTACACGAAAGCCATTTCTATTACTGATCTGGCCGACGATATCCGCGCCACGCTGTATGCAATGCCTATTTCTGGCGTGAAAGTACTGTGACTGAACCTAAGAAAGTAACGGATTGGGAGCGGATTGAACGTCTCTATCGCGCGGGCAAGCTCAGTAATCACGCGCTTGCGGCGCAGTGCGATGTCACGGAAGGTGCAATTCGCAAGCGAGCTAAGCGCGATGGCTGGGAAAAAGATTTAAGCGCACGCGTTGATGTAGCGGTGAAAGCTAAGCTGGCCAGAGCGCCCATGCTCACGAAAAGCCACGCGACAGAGCGGGAAATTGTCGAAGAAGCGGCGAGCACGGCGGTGGCACTGGTTCTTGGGCATCGCACTGAGATTGCCAGGCTGCAATTGCTCGCTAAGACCATGGCAAATCAACTCACAGACGCGACCGAGAACGAGCAGATGATGATCGACGAGATTGTCATTGTCACTGCTGAGGATGAAGGCGACCGGCGCAGATTGAGAATGGAAGCCGCTGTGGCCTTGCCTGCTCGCGTTGATACGCTGAAAAAGCTTACGGATTCATGGAAGACCATTGTATCGCTGGGGCGTGAGGCATTCAGCCTAGATAAGCCAGAAGCGCCTAAAGACCCACTTGAGGATTTAACAGAGGATGAGCTTGATGCAAAACTCGCTCAATACCTCCCAAAAAACTAAGCTGCTCGCACTACTAGCAGAAAAAGCACGACGCGTAGCAACGAATAAATGGAAAACGTATTACCCCGACGAGGGGCTGTGTAGCCGTTTTGCGTATAAGAAGCACATGGGCTTCTTTGCGGCTGGGTTGAATTACCAGCAGCGCTTGATGATGGCTGCTAATCGGGTAGGCAAAACCGAGGGGGTCGGGGCTTATGAGGTCATGCTCCACCTCACGGGACTTTATCCTGACTGGTGGGAAGGAAAGCGGTTTGATCGGGCCACAAAAGGCTGGGCAGCAGGAGATACGCGGCAAACAGTCCGCGACATTCTGGCTGAGAAGCTTTTAGGGCCAAAATCAGCACGCGGTACGGGCATGATCCCGTTAAATCATATTGTGCGCATTGTGCCGCAGCCCGGCGTGCCGGATGGCGTTGAAATTGTAGAAGTAAGGCATGTATCGGGTGGCGTCTCTAAGCTAGGTTTTAAGTCATTCGATCAGGGGCGTAAGTCGTTCCAAGGGACCGAGCAAGACTTTATTTGGCTGGATGAAGAGCCGCCGCAAGAGGTTTACGACGAGTGTTTAACTCGCGTAGCGACAACGCGGGGCTTGTTAATGCTCACGTTTACGCCGCTATCTGGGCTGTCAGACGTTGTGTTGATGTTCTTGCCAGGCGGGGACATTAAAGAACAGACCGACGAGGTGGCTAGCCGCTTTGTAGTGATGGCGACTTGGGATGATGTGCCGCACTTGGACGAGCAGACCAAGGCGATGTTGTTTGCTTCTTATATGCCACATCAGCGAGCTGCGCGGTCGAAGGGCGTTCCATCGCTGGGGGCAGGGGCAATTTACCCTATCCCAGAAGAAGATATCACGGTTGATGATTTTCAGATTCCTGATCATTGGCCCCGCGCCTACGCCATGGATGTGGGCTGGAAAAGGACGGCGGTGGTGTGGGGGGCGATTGATCCATCTTCTCGCACTGTATATCTATATAGCGAGCATTACCGTGGTGAGGCCGAGCCGGTTGTTCATGCCAGATCTATTCAGGACCGTGGCGATTGGATACCGGGCACGATTGACCCGGCTGCAAGAGGCCGGGGACAGAAAGACGGCGAGCAGTTGATGCAGATGTATACCGACTTGGGCTTGAATTTGGAAAATGCAGACAACGGTATTGAGACGGGGCTTTATGCGACTTGGACTATGTTTTCTGCAGGGCAGCTCAAAGTCTTCAAATCAATGCAGAACTGGCTTGCCGAATATCGTATGTACCGACGCGATGAAAAAGGAAAAATCGTTAAGAAAAACGATCACTTGATGGATACCACTCGCTACTTTGTGACGACAGGCCGAGAAATTGCCATTACTAAGCCCGTACCTATGCAGTACCAACACCAGCGCTACGGCGACACTCAAATAGGCTACTAAACGCATGAACGATCAAGCTGTGCAAGATCCCATCATCGGGGAGGTATCGGCACGCCCTGATATTGCATTGCTGGCGATGACGCTGCAAAAAGATGTTGATGAGCGTTGCAGTAAAAGAGCGGCGGTAGAAAAGCGCTGGCATGCAGCGACGCTAGCGTATAAGGGCAAGTACGACTCTGTTACAGAAAACCAGTTAGCCCCTAATAAGAGCAAGGCGTTTTACAAGGGAACGAAGAAGCTTTGTAATTTTGCTGAGTCGCGGCTGGCTGAAATGGTCCTGCCGACGGATGACCGCAATTGGTCAATAAAGCCGACGCCTCTGCCAGACCTACCCCCTGAGTTTCAAGCGAAAGCACCGCAACTTCTAGCCACGGCCATGGCTAGTGCGCTGAAAATGCAGACGCTGATGGACGATCAGTTAACGCAGGCCAACTACAACTCGGTTATGCGTCAGGCGATTGCCAGTGCGGTACGGCTGGGCATAGGGATCATGAAAAGCCCTGTGGTTGTGAACCGTGAAAAACGCCGGTATGTGCAGCGAGAGGTTGCTCATGGCGTGATGGAATTCGTGATCGATGTATCGCAGGATTTTTCGCCATCGGTTAACTGGGTAGATCCATGGAATTTCTACCCGACGACAGGCGCAAAGCGCATCGAGGATTGCGACTCCACGTTTGAACGCCATCCGATGACGCGCAAGGATTTGCGCGAGCTGGCAAAAACGCCGGGATTTGATCCTAATGCGGTTCGTGAGCTATTGAAGCGCGAGCCGGGCTTTAGATCTGATCAGTATCAGCAAAATCGCGCAGTGTCCGACGATCAGGCTGATATTGATAAGACTCTATACAACGTATGGGAATTCCACGGCTCATTACCATTAGATGCGGCTGCGGCGTTATGCGGGAATGATCCGGTCGAGGCCGATCCGTTACAAGAGAAGCGGGTCATTGTGTGGTTTTGCGACGAAATCGTTTTAAAAGCCGTTGAATACCCGCACGACGACGAGGCCTTGCCATACAACTGCTTTAACTGGTCTGTTGACCCTGATTCTATATGGGGCTTTGGCCTGCCTGATGACTGCGAAAACTCGCAACGAGCCGCCAATAGCGCATTACGCATGCTCTGGGATAACGCGGCTTTTAGCGTATTACCTCAAATCATTATCGATCAAAGTGCGATTACACCGCAGGACGGGCGCTACGAGATTCGCCCCGGTAAAGAATGGCTGCTCAAGAAATCAGTAGTGGATGTTCGGACTGCGTTTTCTTCTGTTGAAATTCCGACGCGTATTGGCGATCTGATTGAGATTTTCAAGCTCGCGCAGCAGATGATGGAAGACGAAACGGGTCTGCCGATGCTGATGCAAACAGGGCAAGAGCCGCAAGTTACGCAGACCGCGACCGGTACGGCGATGCTGATGAATTCAGCCTCTACGCCGCTTAGACGCTTAGTCCGTCAGATTGATGACTGCATTACCCGCCCCGTGATCAAGTCGATTTACCAATACAACATGCAATTCCATAACGATGACAGCGTGAAAGGCGATTACGACATCGTGGCGCTGGGATCTAGCTCGCTACTGGTGCGTGAACAGCAAACTAGCGGGCTGATTGAGGTACTACAGCTAGCTCAAGGCTCGCCGGTATTAGCACCGCTAACTAAATTCCCTGAGCTTTATCGCAAGCTTGTTGCCTCTATGCAGATTAATGCCGATGGCGTGATCAAAACTGAGGACGAGCTGGCGGAAGAAACCAAGCAACAAGGCCAGCAAGCACCGAGTACTGAGCAGATGAAGCTACAGCTCGAACAAGCCAAGGTGCAAATCGAGGAACAGAGGCTAGAGCTTGCCAAGCAGAAGCAAACATTTGAGCAAATCCTTGCTCAGAGCCAGATCCAACTCAAGAGAAATGAACTGCAAGTCAGAGCGATGGATGCCAGTTCGGGACTGCAATCCGATCAAATCAATGCCCAACGCGAGCATGAGCGCATCGTTTCTCATGAAGCCCTGCAGGTAGCCAAGATGAATACAGACCAGCAGGGTGTTTTCCAGAAAATACAGAGCATGGAGCGCATGAACGCAATCAAGATCGACGCCGAAAACCGCCGCTTTAATGCTGAGATTCAAACCAAAATCACCCAAGGGAGCGGCATTTAATGATTAATGCCGAGTCCCTTGAATGGCGAAATACACAAGCGCTACTTGAAGCGCAGATTGATGCAGCAAAGGAAGCGCTGACCCATCAGCGTGATGCACTGCTGGCTGCTGAGCTGCGTGGCGGAATTGCAGCACTGCGTGGCGTGATTGAATTCGTAATGAATCCAGTACTCACGATCAAAGACCCGCCAAACCCGTATCAAACCTAGTTCCTAAACCGACCGGCGCAAGCCCGTCACATCAAAGCCACCCTCGCCGGTGGCTTTTTTTATGCCCGAAGGAGTTGCAAGCATGTCTGAAGAAACAATCAATCAAGAGCCGCAAAACGACGTAGACGCTGCTGAGGCGGAATACAACGCCGCATTTGCCGCTGCATTGAAAGATGACCAGCCGCCTGCTGCGCCGGAGAAGGCAGAAGCAAGCCCCGAAGTAGACGATGTACCCGCTAAAACCGAAGAAGTTGAAGCCGCACCTGCCGCCACCGAGCCGCAGGGGGCTGAGCCAGAAACGGTTGAGCAATTGAAAGCGCGTTTAGCTGTACTAGCGGCAGAGCGCGACAAGATTCTTCACCAAGCCAGATCCGACGCGGGCCGCGTTGCCGCCCTGCAGCGTCAGTTGGCGCAACCCAAGCAAGAAGCAGTGCCTAAGCATGATGCTACCGCCGCCTTGGCCGCCGTGGATCAGCTTAACGATTTTGCCCCGGACGCCGCCAAGGCGATCAGGCAAACGCTACAGCATTTTGATGAGCAGTTAAGTCAAGTCACCGCAACAAACCAGCAAAGCCAGCAAGAGCGCGAGGTTGCACAGTTTGACGCCACTAAGCAAGCCTGGCAGCGGGATTTGTCAGCGGTTCACCCTGACTGGGAACAGGTCGATAACTCGCCCGAGTTTGGCGCGTATATGCAGACCCATCCCGAAAAACTGTTTTACGCACAAGCTAACCCATTTGATGCCGCCGCTCAAGGCCGCTTCATCACCGAATTCAAGGCCGCGCAAGCCGCCAAGCAAGAAGCTGCCGCCGCCACTCGTGCCGCCCTCGCAGCCAGCAAGAAAACCCAACTCACCAATGCAGTCGGCATTAGTCGCGGCACGTCTGGGCAAAAGTCCGACCCCGACGATTACGACACTGCATATCAGAAAGAACTTAAAAGGATCTAGCAATGGCAACTACCAGCATGTCCGGTCTGAGCAATGCAGTGCGAGCGCACTTCGATGCCCAGCAATTGAAATATGCAGAACCCATTTTATGCGTAGCGAAAATGGGCATGGAGCGCACGCTCCCCAAAAATCGTGGCGATCAAGTCAAGTATTTGCGCCCTGTGCCGCTGCCTGCCGCGACCACCCCTTTAACTGAGGGTGTCGCGCCAACAGGTCAGGCGATGACGTATGAAGACGTCAACGTCACTACAGCGCAGTACGGCGCTTTCGTCGAAATCACCGACAAGGTACTGGACCTGATTGAATGTCCTGTCCTGAAGGATGCGACCAAGTTATGCGGCGAGCAACGCGCAGAAACCGTAGAGCTGATCGTGATGGGCGTGATTCGCGGCGGCACTAGCGTGGTGTATGCCAATGGCTCCGCTCGCAATGCAGTGAATACCGTTCCCACCATTGGCAAGCTTCGCGGGATTAATCAATTCTTGCGTCGTCAGCGTGCCAAGACCATTACCGAGTTTGTGAAATCCACAGCCAATCAAACCACGGTGGCAATTAAGCCTTGCTGGGTGGTGATTTGTCATACGGATGCACAGGCTGATCTTGAGCAGATCTCCGGCTGGAAATCGCCTGAGCAGTATGTCGGCACGACCGAGCTGCTGCCCTGCGAGATTGGTTCTATCGGCGAGTTTCGCTTTTGCGCCTCTCCACTTGTACCGATTTGGGCCGATGCAGGCGGCGCTAAGGGTGCGATGAAATCCACCTCCGGCACTTCTGCTGACGTGTATCCGATGATCGTACTGGCGCAAGACTGCTTTGGCCGTACCACATTGGGCGGTTATAGCGCAGAAAAGCTGTTGATTAGCGATGCGGCCAATATCTCTGTAGCCAATCCATTGGGGCAGAAAGGTACCGTGGGCTGGAAGCAGTATTTTGCTTCTTGGATCGCCAATAACACTTGGATGACCCGTCTCGAGCACGCCATTACCCTGCTGTGAGTTTAACGGCTTGACCTAAGCCCCATCGTTCGGTGGGGCTTTTTTACGTCTGGAGTACGACAAAATGGCGACAAAAAGTGAATTGAAATCATCGGTTGTAGTGGTGGGTAGCCTCGAATTCCCCGATGAAAAGGTGATGATTGTGAACTGCCCATCTACGGAGACCGACGACCGAGCTGTGCCAGTTGGGGTGAATTTTGTGATGTATCAAATCCCTCGCGGCATGGACGTGCATGTTGCCTATCCGATTTATGAAGCGCTTAAAAACGCCGTACAGATGAAGTACATACAGAAAAAAGACGGTATCGAGTCGTTTGAAGCGCCGCAGTACAGCCATAGCGCACGGCCTGCTTAATGACTTACCTTCAGCTTTGCCAGCGCACATGGCGGGAAATTGGCATGCAGGGCGATGGCATGACTGCGGTTGATAGCCAGACCGGCATTATTTTGGACGTCGTGACGTGGGTGCAGCAGGCATGGCTGGATATTCAGAATGCCGAGCGCTGGAATTTCTTGCGGGCTGATTTGGCACTGACTTTGCTGTCTGGACAAAATGAAGTAGCAGTTGCCGCGTCGGACATGCTCGAAATTGATCAGTCGCATGGCTGGGTGAATGGCGGAGCAATTGACTGGGCTAATTACGGTGATTTTCTAAGCGCTTATCCGCTGCCTGTTTTGGGCTCACCCGGTATTGCCACTTTGTCCGGTGACGGGCGCACGGTACGTTTTAATGCCTTAGCGACGGCTGACTTGCCGGTGCGTTTACTAGGCTGGAAACCACCGCAACTCTTGTCCAGTAATTTGCATGTGCCGACCATTCCAGACAGCTATCACATGGCGATTGTTTGGCGGGCGGTGATCCTTTATGCGGGGCGCGAAGAGGCGGGCATTCTGGAGCAAAAAGCGCAGCGGCAATACGATGATTTGATTCGTCGAATGATGCGCACCGAGCTAGATGCCATTGAACGGGCCAGCGGCTGGAGCATGGCATGAGTTGGACGCCGGTAACGTTTCCCATGCGCGAGGGCTTGAATCTTGCCGATTCCGCCATTTTGGTCAAAGCGGGCGAAGCGATCCACTGCCGTAACTACGAGGCGGTAGATGGTGGTTATCGACGGGCTGACGGTTACGCGTGGTTTGATGGCTCGCTAACCCCTGCGGTTGTACCTGGCTCTGGCCCGATTCGAGGTGTTTTTTATCTTAACGGGTTGGTGTACGCGTTCCGCAATGCTACGGATGGACTGAGCTGCAAGCTGTATCAATCCGGCGTTTCAAGTTGGGCATTGGTTACGTTGAATGCGGCGATTCAATTCAATACCGGCACGTTCAAGATCAAAGAAGGCGACACCATTACTGGTGCAATTTCTGGTGCAACTGCTTTGGTTAAGCGGGTTTGCACCACAGACGGCGATTGGTCAGGCGTACCTGCGCCGATGGTCGGGGCGCTAGTGGTATCTAATATCACCGGCACATGGCAAAACGCGGAAAACATCAAAGTTGGGGCGACCGTTTGCGCTAAGGCGGCAAGTTTGGCGGTCGTGCCGGTACTACAGCCGGACGGCAAGTATCAGCTCTTAGCTAACAACTTTGGTGGGGCAGCGGGCACGCAGCGGATTTATGGCTGTGATGGCAAGAACCCTGCGTTTGAGTTTGACGGCACTGTGTTCGCGCAAATCCCTTCGTTAATGCCAGTGAATACGCCCAAGCAAATTGAAGCGCATAGCAACTATCTATGGCTTGCGTTCAATGGTGGCTCGCTCCAACACAGTGCTATTGGCAATCCTCTTTCATTCGTGGTGGCGCTCGGGGCAGATCAGCTATCGACCGGTGCAGAAATTACTTCTTTGAATTCATTCAAGGGCGAAGTCATGGCGATTGGCTGTGATGATCGTGTCTTGTTGCTGTATGGCGCAACGTCATTGACGTTTCAACTCAAAACCCTTACGCAATCCAACGGTGCTTTATTTGATACCGCCTGCGAAGTAAAAGGCGGATTGCTGTACGCCTGCGCGGAAGGCCTACAAAGCATCGGAGCGGTTCAGCAATACGGCGACTTTGCCAGCTCTGCAATGTCACGCAAGGTCAAAAAGCTGATTAATAGCCAGAACGTGCTGTTCTCCTATCCGGCGCGGAGCAAGGGCCAGCTTCGTTTAGTGATGAACGATAAAACCACGCTGATTTTTACCGTGCAGAGCAATGGCTCGGTGGTCGCCATGCGGCACATTTACCCCGATCAATTGGCAACGGCTGGATCATGGCGAGACGTACTGGGTAGCGAGCTGATCTTAGGCGGCTTTGATAATGGGCGTGTAGCCATACTGGACAGTGGAACGAGTTTTGCGGGCGCGGCGATTCAGTCTGTGATTCGGCTGGCTTACGTGCTGGGCAAAAGAGGGCGGCGGATGCGTGCCCATCGCCTAGAGCTGGAAATGCAGGCTAGCGCTCCTTTGAATTTTCATACGCGCGTTGAGTTTGATTATGGCGCAGCGGTCAGCGCTGATCACGAAATGAACTCCCATGGCGGCGGAGGTGGAACGTATGACACCGCCCAGTATGACCAATCCCGCTATTCCGCTGGGCTATACCCCACGGCTTCCATTCCCATGCGCGGCATTGGGGAAAATTTAAACCTGTTTATCGTGCATGAAAGCGCCGTGGATGAAGCATTTACGCTCTCTGCTGCCACATTCTATCTCTCAGAAAAAGGGCCTGTGCGATGAGTACATATTTCAATTGGACGACAACCTATCTGCCGGACGCCTTGATTACCACGACTGATGCGACCGCGCTGTTGAGCGCGATCAAGACCGGTTTCGAAGCGGTTGAGGAGGATTTTTCGGGGGCGAGCGGGATTGCGGCTTCTGTTGCTGCGGCGACCGCTGCCAAGGTGGCGGCACAAGCAGCCGAAACAGGGGCGACCGCACAGGCGGTGATTGCTACGACACAGGCGACTAATGCGGCAACAAGCGCGGGGATTGCTCAGGGTGCGGCGGCAAGTGCTCTTGTGACTGCGGCTTCTATTGGCGCAGCGGCTGGCTTTCCGGCTTTTGCGGGCAATGCCAATAAAGCGCTACTGGTTAATCCGACTGCCGACGGCGTGTTATTTGCGAGCACGTTTTCTGGCCGTGCCAGTCGTTTTTATTTTGCAAGTTTATAGAGGTCCATCATGGCATCAGGCTTGGTTTGGTCGGGAAATTTACCCGCAGCGTCTTTTCAGGATACCGGTGTAGTCGCAGGCGGTAATGTGCGCACGGCAAATATTAATGTGGTGAATTACGGCGTAGTGGATACGACTTTGCGCGTGTACATCAGTACCAGCGCCAGCCCAGCGGATGCGGATCGTGTAGAGCCTGATTTGTTACTCAAAGCGGGGGCGATTTACAAGCTAACAGGGGAACCCATGAGCGCAGGTGAACGAGTGGTTTTATTTTCAAGTGTTGCGAACGTTGCGGCGCGAGTTTCTTGCTTTGAAGAGGTGGCTTAATTATGCGCGCAATTGATAAGCAAGCCGCAGCTAATGTCGGTGTATCCAGTTCGGGGCAAGTGCTGGCCAAGGTTGTGCCTAAGTCTTTGACGGGCCGTGTGATTGTGCCAAAAGGTGCGACCAAGTGCCTGATTACCGGTGTAGCTGCAGGCGGTCGGCCTGCTGCTGGGATTCCGCTAGCAAACGGGCTGCCCAATACCTCTATCATTGCAGCCAGCCCCCTAGGCAACTATGTATTTTCTATGAACTCATCCGGCTCTACTACTCCAGCAGCAATGATCGATCCTGTTGGACGGAAAGTAGGTCAATCATTAGTGACTGGCGGTACTGTCTTTAATGCGACAGCAGTTGGCATCGGGCTACTGGTCGCTGATAACGGGGTAGCGGTGGCGTGGGGATACAATGCCAGTTATTCACCATATATAACCCTAGACGGCGGCCTTAATTGGGCGCAAAGCAACGTACCTGTCACGTCTGGATCTGCTAACGCTAGATTGATGGCAATGGCCCCAGCCGCGTGCGAAACAGCGTCTCCTACCAGCATGCGTATTGCTTCGCTATCTGGCACTGCAAGCGTTATTTCATCATGGAATGGTTCGGCATTTACCAATTCCGCAGCTTATGCCAGCACGCTTGCGAGTATGCACTATGCCAACGGTTACTTTTTAGCCGCCTCATCCAGTGCGGGCGATAAAACGGCATTCTTTTACCAAACGGCGGCCGACTCAGTCAATCCTGCGGGCTGGCCCAAGGTAACGGTAGATGCCGTTAACGTGCATCAGGTTGGCTCCGTTATTTATGCGTTTGGTCTGTACATTATTCTCTGCACCGATGGAACCATCTACACATCGAGTACCATCAATGGCACGTACACGCAACGTACATCAGGCCTAACGAGCGGTAGCACGCTGTTGTTTGGTAATGCCCGTGTTATTGCCTTCGGCAACAAAACTTCTACGACGACTGACGGCATTACTTGGACGGCGGTAACGCTAACAGGGCTAACTACCGCAATACAAAGAATTTGCTTTGCCTCGCGCACAGGGCATTTTGTCGCTTTGGCTACAGGAGGGCTGTTTTGGAGTGTCGATGGCTTGGTGTGGACATTAAACGCTGCTAGTTCGAGCTTTAATCTTGTGTCCGACCATCCATCTGGAGTGATTGCCGCCGTCGAGGGCTCGGCAACTTACAATATTTTCCCCGATATTACTGTCCAGTTTTTTCTGAGTCCCTCCACATCAGGCGATGGTGGCAATCTTCGCGTGATCCGGCAAAGTGATTATATGGAATTGCTTACGCTAGGGGGCGGGCTAAATACGCGCTTTGGTGGCTGCACTACTAGCGCAAGTTGTGGTGATAGCTCCATTAATAACGGGGTAGGTATTGGCGGCATGGGCTACCTGACCGGAGTGAGCTTAGGTAGTGGCAATGCGGCTGTTGGTATCACAGGTGCGGCTGTTTTTGGCGGCGGTGCTGTGCCGATGGCGTGGGAAATTACACCGCAAAGTTACGGAGTTAAGTTTGCCGGTGGTAGTGGTGGTGCAGGTGCGACCAGTACCCCCGCAGGTGGCGGCTCAATCATGGCGCGGCCCAATGTACAGGGGCGTGCGATTGGTTTTGGCGCTGGCGCAGGTGGTAACGGTACGACAAACGCCGGTGGCGGTGGCGAAGGCGTAGTGCGCTTTATGGTGGACGTAGTGGAAGGCGATGTACTGCTGTTTGGCGCGGGTATGCCCATGGCAAATCAAGCCTCCAATTTATTCTCTGATCCATCGTGCGGCCATATCGCATTTGAATTTATCTAGGAGCTTGCCATGACCCAATACGCTTATATCCGCGATGGTGTGGTTGCGCATATTGCGATGAGTGACAAAGAGGAAATGACCGGCTTGCAGTCTGTCGTTGCCTTGCCACTCAAGCACGCCGTGACGGAGGGTGATCGGTATGATGGCCGTGCTTTTTCGCGTGTAACAGTAACACCTACACCTGCCACCCCTCCAAAACTCACCCCGATCCAATTCAAGCTTTGTTTTACCGTGCAGGAGCGACTGGCGATTGAGGACGCGCGAGTGGAGGATCGGATACTGCAAGACGCGTACAAGATTCTGGATGATCCTCGCTTAACTGAAGTTGATCTGGGTTTGGCGAGTACCCAGCAGATCATTGACTATCTAGTGGGCATTCGTTGCTTGAGTACCGAGCGTGCCGAAGCGGTTAAGCGTGGGGTGTTGCTATGAGCGTACAAGACCTGCGAAATGCGGTAGCAGCGGGAACATATACCCATGAACAAGCTGCGGCCTATGACCCCGAATATCAGACGAGAGGGATAACTGCAGCGCCGTCTTCCTCTGCATTTTCTGCGCCAGCGCCACCCCCTGCGCCGGTTTACACGGGGCCTATTACTCGTGCAGTGCAAGACAATGAGCTGACGTCAAAGAATTTGGCGACTTTGTCGGCGCGTGGCTCGCCTTTGGTTACCCAGGCAAGAACCAATGCCATGGAAACAGCCGCCGAGCGCGGGCTGGGCAATAGCGGCATGGCCGCGCAATCCGGTGAACAGGGTGCTTTGTCTGTGATGTTGCCGGTGGCACAGGCTGATGCCAATACCTACAGCAGCACGGCAGCAGCTAATCAGGGGTATCAGAATCAGTTTGGTTTACAGGGCAATCAATTCGAGTTTCAGAAACACCAAGGTGCGCTAGATCGAGATCAAGCCACGGGCTTGCTACAGAAGAATATTGAAAATCAGCGCTTTTTGCAGGACAACCAGCAGCAGTTTGCACGTGGTGAGAGCCAGCTTGACCGCAATCAGGCCACGGGCCTATTGCAGAAAAATATTGATGCATCGGCTGCGCAGCTTGAGAAGCAGCAGCTCTTTTCGGGCGGGCAGGCAGATAAGGACAGGGCGGCGCGGGCCAATGAGTTCACTCAAACGTTAACCAAACAGAACGATCAGTTCTTTGCGCAGAATAATCTCAATCGGGATCAGCTGTCATGGACGATGCAGAACGCCAGCGCGGTACTGAATAACGCTAGCTTTAGCAACTACGCCGCGATGATGACTCAAATCCTAGAAGGGACGGGGCCGGATAAGGCCAACTCCGTGAAAATGATTAACAAGCTGTACTTCGGTAATGAAGACGGTACGGGCGAGTTTAAGTTAAAGCTTGCGCCGAATAGTCTTACACCTGTTGCCGGGGGTTAATTATGGCGGGTAATTATGGGAATGGCGCGCAAGGTGGCGATGGAACGGGTGGCGGTGGTGGCGCACAATCAAGCGGACCTACGGGCGGAGGGGGTCGCGGTGCGGGTGATAGTGCGCATGGTTATGGTAATGGTCCGGGCAATCAAGGCAATAACTCGAGCAGTAATGGTGGTGGGAATACGGCGGGAAGTAATTCATCGCCGGGGCAATCCCTTGCTGCTGCGCTGGGGGTAGATCAAGGCAATAAAGGGGGCGATACAGCCGTTGCAAATGCGCATGACACCGCTCAGACAATGTCGTCCATGTTTAGTATGTCTGATCATGACGCGTCGAAGTCTTTGTCGCAACTTGGATACAATTACTCGGATCGAGCAAGTGTCGTCGGCTCTCTTGATGCACTTGCAACAGGGCCACTTAGCTCGGCCATTTTAAGCGCAGGCGAAACGGCGGTTAGTTTTTCCAATCCTGCGATTGGGCTTGCCTTGCAACTTGGCGATATTGGTCAAAAAGCCTACAGCCGTGGCTTTGATAGCATCAAAGGCAGTGCACCGAGTCTAGCGGGAATGGCCGTAAATGCGGTGGCCGGACCCTGGGCTGGAGCGGCTGCTAGTGCGGGCACCAGCCTTGCAATGGGCGATGAATCTGGCGCTGCACGCACTGGTGGGGGCGTGCTTGGCTCTCTTGTGGGCGGTTATTTGGGCGGCAGTCCAATCAGTAGCAAACTAGGCAGCGTCGTAGGCTCAAAGGTTGGCGGGGTACTGGCTAGAAGTGCCGCCAGCGCAGCGCCAAGTAATGCCGACGGCGGAGGTTATTCAACAGGCGGTCAGGGTGGCAATACAGATTATGCTGATGGCTCGCTATCAAAAGCATTGCTTGGAAATACAGGCAATACGGGAAACACAGGGCGAACCGGCTTAAACAATGCAGTTGCGCCGAAACAAGTTATATCGCCAATTCAAACGGCCATGGCTAATTACAGCCAATTCTCATAAAGGGTAGGTCATGGATGATTTTGATTTTTCAGATATTAATTGGAGCGATTCTGGCTCTAGCGATATTTTGCCAAGTGAGTTTACGGTTGATTCGGGCTCTACTGATTATGACTATACGCAGTTTCAAGGCGCTGATTCGTTGGCTTCAACATTTGGCGGAGTGACTGATGTGGCTGGTAAGGTGTTTGGCTCGCTTTGGGATGGCGCAAAAGCAGTGGGGACTGCTTATTCTGGCATGGATTCATCGACCAAAGGCTTGCTTGCTTCAATTGTTGCGGGTGGTGGGCAGGCTTATTTGCAGGGAAAGCAGCAAGAGCAATTAATTGATGCAAAACGAGCAATGGATAAGGAGTCGTGGGATCGCGTGCAAGAAGCACGTCGCATTCCCGAGGGTATTAAATTGGGTACGGCCGGAGGCTTTAAATAATGGGCATTTTAACCGACGCACAACAAGCGCAAGCGCCAACAGCCGCGCCAATGCAAACAGCACCAACACAGGCACAGCAAGCACAGCAACCACAGCATGTGCGGATTGCTCAAGACGCGGGCAAGATTATTTTTAATCCTCAGATGCAGGAGGCCGTGGCGCAAAAGTTGATGGCCGATGGCAAGTTAGATGAGGATGAGGGCGGCGAGCTGGTGGTTAATCTGGTGATGGGTGCTTTGGATCAAATCCAGAAAACAGGCGAGGCTAGCGACCCCAAGAGCATTAGCCTAGCGCTACCTATGGTTTCACAATTGGTGGCCGAGTTTTGCGTAAAGATTGAAGCCTTGCCGCAAGAGCAGCTTGCCGCCTACGCCAAGGCTGTTTTGCCATGCGCCGTGGCACTGTTTAAAACCCGTGTGATTGATAAGCAAAGCGCGCCTGAAACTCAAGAAGAGGTGATGTAATGGCTGGAATCCTTGAAACGATTGTAGGGGCGGCAACGGGTGGCGCGGGTTATCTAGCGGCGTCGGCCAAGGCGGAGCAGAGCTGGAAAGAGAAGGACGAGTATTTGCAGGCGAAACTCGATTTTCAGCGCCAAATGTCAGAGGCTAAAAACGATAATAACCTCAAAATGCTGGAGCAACGTCTAGAGGCGAAGCAAGGCGGTGGTGGGCGTGGGGGCAAAGGCGCTGTATTGCCAACAAGTGACGAAGACTACTTGCAGATTGCGGCGAGTAGCGGCATGACCGTACCACAGGTAAAAGAGTATTTAGATAGCGTGACGACAGGAAAAATGCCGACACGGACGCTGCAGACGCTAAGTGGTGGGCGTGACTTTAGGGGGCCACCTACGGAAGGGGGCGTGCCTGCTGATGCGGAAAATAGCTACATTGAGTCGCAAGTGCCTGATGAGGCTGCTGCGCAACGAATTGGAAAGGCTAAAGAAATCTATGGCGATGCGGTGTTGCGCACGCTTAATCCCGATCAGTATGGTGGCGTGCAGAAGGGCGATGAGCAACGCATGACCAATGGCATTTTACAGGCCGCCATTCAAAGTAAAGACCCACGCGCTATCGAATCGCTTGCAGCTTGGAATCGCGCACAAAAAGGCGATGGATTCTATGCGGGTGGCGAGAATGTACTGACAGGTAAAGCGGGTGAACTTGGCAAATCAGAGCTGGGTGTGAAGCAGCAAAATGCCAATACAAATGCGAAAGAGGCCGAAACAAAGGATGGGCAGGCCAAGTTTGATCAAAGTCCTGATGGTGTCGGTAGTAAACGTGATTATCGTAGGGATGAAATCTTCCGAGCAATTACGACGCGGCAGGAGGATTTAAAAATCGTGATGCGAGAGCTGGAAAATATCATGAATAAAAGCGATAAAAACCCTGCGTACGTTAAGAAGCTTCAAGAAGTGCAAGGCGTTAAAAAAGAGATCAACGCCCTGAGGGAAAGCTTGACTACTGCGCAACAGCCCTCGTCAAAGCCTCGCAATTTTCTAACCGATCCGATTCCAAAGGTGGGCGGGCAGTAGCCTCTACTCCTCTAACAAAACGGGCTTCATTATAAAACATCGCATATGTTTTGTTCGTCGACCAACTGAGTTATATCGCCATCAATTAAATGTGCCGAATAGCTAAGTTCATGCTTCTTAGCTAAAGAAGATAGATTCAATAGAATTGGCAATGTTTTTTCTGCATCAAGCAGCCAAACGTTTCGACATAGTCTTGTTGAGTCTTGATTTGGCAGGGCAATTTCATTAGCTCGAATTTCGAATGACGGCCAACTAGCAGCAGTATTCATTGGCGGATTATTTGCTGAGCCCGGCCTCTCAGGCGGCATATCAACAATAAATAGGAAGTGACTCATTGTAAGTTCCTTTGACTATAAATGGTGATTTTACGACGACTGCACGCAGCGCTTCACCAATATAGGCAGCATAAAATCTTACGTTGAGTTTATTATTTTCTGTCCGATGTGCGGGTTGTTATGTAAGTTTAATTGCAAAGTGCTTTGATTGATTCAACTTCAAGCGCGAGCCGTGGCTTGTTGAATTGCAGTGGACGACTTGATGCGTAGTCATCGCTAATAACTTGCTTCTCGCAGTCAACAGCAATTCCGCTTTTAACGGTTTTCCCTTCGAATTTCGTAGTAAGTTCAGCCACTCGCCAGATACCCACAATGTTGGGCTGTTCTGGTACGGCCAAGGAAAAATGAACGCCTTGAACGATACCTAAGTCGAGCCAGTGCACTGGAGAAGTTGGCTGTTGAAATACCTGCTTATTTTCATCTGCGTTAGCCAATGAAGATAACGCCACGCAAAGTGATAAAGCAACAAGAACACGCATAAAGCCCCCTTTGTATTATTTCGCACCATTTAAGTTGTTGTTGTGCGTGCGTAATCTTAGCCAAGAATACAAAGAGGACAAAGTAAAAAATTATGCTAATGACAAGCTGTCGTTCACTTGCTACGATTCAGCTAAATTGAAATTCATACGCTTCGCGTTTCTGCGAGGCCAAACCAGCCACCTTCGGGTGGCTTTTTTTATGGGCGCGATCAATGGGTGTATTTAGTTTAGCTCAGGAAAATTACAGGGCGGCGCTAGAAAATACGGCGCACAGTCTGGATACACAGGACGCACCGAGCCCTGCGCCCGCTGCTAGTAGGACAAGTGGCAAGCTGGTTGCCAGTGACGTAAGTACCCGCTTTGACCGGGAGTTTGACGCTGCTGCTGAGAAATACGCGCCTTATGCAGGGGTGGAGCCTGCGGTCATGAGCCATATGCTTAAACGTATTGTTTCTGTTGAAAGCAATTTTGACCCCGGCATTGTGAACAAGAAGAGCGGGGCGACGGGCGCGGGCCAGATTATGCCTGGCAATTTCTCCGCCATTGGGATTACCAACCCCAAAGATCCTGCCCAAAACATCCAAGGGGCGGCGTATCTATTAACTGAGCGCTTGCGTACCCATAAAGGCGACTGGCTTAAGACCGTAGCGACCTATAACGGCAGCGGTAAGCATGTGCAAGACGGCCAGTGGCAGCCGGAAACGCTGAACTATGTAAACAAGATATTTGGCAAAGGGGCTGATCAGATATTGCTGTCGGGCGGCAGCATTGATGTGGATGGCTCGAAACTCACTAGAGCGGCTCCGCCTTCTCCTCGCGCCTTAGAGCGCAGTAGCGGTTTGGCTGGTGCAACGGATACACAAGAGCGAATTGTTCAGCAAAAAAATGCAGATAAAAGCCTTCTACTTAAAACAGGATTGACCGAATACGACCTTGTTGGACTTCGGGCGAAGGCCAAGCTTGCGGCTATTGATGGGCAAGACCCGGTTAAGTTTATCCAGCAAGAAGGCATGAAGCTGATTGCGGCTAAGAAGAAGGCCGCATTGGAAGCGCAGCCTATTGATCCTGTGATGGCGGGCTTAGATTTCGTCTCTCGCATTGCGACTGGCCCCAATAAGATGATTAACAATGTGGGTTATGCCATTGCTGACCAGCTTGGGGCGGATAAGGTCGCAGATTACTTTAAGGGTAATGCCGAAGCCATGGAGTCGCTTAACGCGGTGTCGGATCAGTCGCAATTTATAAGTAATTCTGTAGGGCGTGATATTTACCGCGGCGTTCAATCGACGGCCGAACAGGTGTTGCCTGCGATGGGGTCGGGATTTAATCCCGCAGTAATGGGGGTTTCTGGCGGACTTTCTCAGGGCGGTAGTGCGTACAACGAAGCGCGGGACGCTGGGCTAGGCAAAGGGGATGCGCTGGCAAACGGTATTGTGCAGGGCGGGTTAGAAGGGATCGGCGACACGATTGGTGCAGGCGCGGTTTCTCAAGTGTTTAAAGCCAGTGGCGGAAAAATACTTAGTAAATTAGGCCGTGCCGTTGCAATTGAGCCGACCCAAGAAATGATTACGCAGACAGGGCAATCAGCCATGGATCAGCATTACGGCACAAATGGCCGTGTTGCTGGTGATTGGAATGAGTACGCTGATAGATTGCCTGCTGATTTGCAAAGCGCTGCGATTGGCGGCTTGGTTGGCGCTGCGTCATTTGGTGGCGCTGGGGCGGCGATTAATCTGCACGCACAACACAAGGCTCGCCGTGACGCGGCATTAACCGAAACGATAGATCCACAAACCGGCATTACCCAGCCATTGAGCGCTGAGCAGATTCGTGTAGCTACAGAAAGTGGCGCGGCGATGCAGTCGCTGGAAATGCCGCCTGATACGTCACCATATAGTGACGAGCAAGCGCTCACTCAAAACGTACCCGCTACTTTGCAAGCAGGGTTGCAGGGGCTCGGTCCTGAATATATTCCCGCTGACGCGCCGATCAATGAGCGTGGACGTGAACCAATTTCACCGATGCCCGTATGGGAAGCAAGCGCCGATGGGCGCGTGTATACCGGCAACGAGCAATCAGCAGGTGCGATTGAAGATAAAAGCCAAACCCTTTACGCCGATGAAGCGGGCAATGTAGCAGACAATCCGCAGGCCCTTGATAAGTGGGCCTCGCTCTTACGTGCTGAGGCTGCTCATACCCAGCGGCGAGACGGTGCTTTGGCTGTCATGGGGAAAATCTCCGAGAAGTTGGGCGGCAACGCAGAAAGCAACGCGACTTATCAGCGCGCTAAAAACGCATGGATGGAGTCAAGTGGCACACTGGAAGAGATTGCCGCAATCAAACAAAGAAAGGCAGAGCAACAAGCCGCGCCTGTTGCGCCAACACAATCGCCTGAGCAAGGCCCAATCGCCACGCCTTCTCCTGAGGAGTTGCAGCCAACAGCAGCGCCAGAGGCCTTGCAGCCTACGTTACCCCCTGAATCTGCCCAGCCATTTGGCGGCATGGATCATGTTGCACAAGCAGTGCAAGAAATGGACATTACCCCTGCCGAAGCCGCTCACGTTGATCTGGCCGCCAAGGCGAGCCGCGTTAATCCAGAATTGGTACAGCAGATTTTACGTGACCCCTACATTCATCAGGCCGATGAAGCGGCTGCATTTACGGAGATTTTAGATGGAAGACAACCCGATCAGTCCAGTTATCGGCGAACGCTCGAAGAGGCCCAAGCCCCTGCCGAAATCTCAACCCCAGCCGGAGCGGGAATCGACAGTGTCGCGCTGGACGGCGGACTTGTTGAACGGGGCGGAGAGGGTAATGTCGCCCTCACAAATGGAGAGCAAGTCGGTAACGATAGCCGTGAAGGGGTAGGTAACGAGATCACCTCTGAGCGAATTCCTCCGCCCGTCCTGTTAGATCGTAATGCGGTGGCGGCAGCCGCTAAAGACTCGCACCGGCATACTTCGCACACCCCAGAGCGCCGAGCGCAGCAAGAAATGGATGGTTACGTTCAGGATTTGCAGGGAGTATGGGACAAGGTTGAGCCCATTTATCGCAAGGTTAATGAAGAGGCGCGCACAAGAATCGCTGATGAATACGCTGATTTAGTGAACGGCTATACCGCCAAATACAACGCTCGCCTCCATGCGCGTGGCAACACTGCAAGCACAATGATTACAGGAGGATCTAACTTTAATGTGCCTCGCAATAATAAACGACTAGAAACTGAGCAACGACGTGTTGATGAGGCGCGGGAGTTTTTGAGTAAGGGGTTAAAGCGCCTACTGAAAGCTGCACAGGGGCCAATTGATCATTCGCCATCAAGCGCATTAGCTCAGGCCCAGACGAATCTTGAACAGCGCGAGCGTCTGCAAACAAAGATGAAAGAGCAAAATGCGCTTGCTCGAAAGGAAGGTCGTGAATCCCCCTACGAGTCTTATGAATTAACGAATAATAACGCTCAGATTAAGCGATTAAAAAGCCGCGTAGCAGAGCTGAGCGCAAAGTCAGAGGCTGCGCAAGTACAGTCCGAAAACGGCACGCAAGAGCAGGTCGCTGGTGATATTCGTATTGTGAACGACGAACAAGCTCAGAGGGTTCAGTTGTTCTTTGATGGTAAGCCAGAAGTAACTACCCGCGAAATGCTCAAGTCGCACGGCTTTAAATGGGCGCCAAGTATAGGCGCATGGCAGCGCCAAAATACTGACAATGGGTTATATGCTGCTCAGTTGGCGGTAAAAAAAATTACGGGGGAATCAATTCAATTCAACAACGGGC
This sequence comes from Janthinobacterium sp. B9-8, assembly GCF_000969645.2. Lineage (NCBI taxonomy): Bacteria > Pseudomonadati > Pseudomonadota > Betaproteobacteria > Burkholderiales > Oxalobacteraceae > Janthinobacterium > Janthinobacterium sp. B9-8. The sequence continues at coordinate 2,011,957 of NZ_CP014222.1, read as the reverse complement.
CATCCACCCATTACTCAATGAGCGAGGAGGCGCAAGGCTCTGGGAAAGATAGGATGATGCGCGCGGCTAAGCAGGATGAGGAGGTAAGTACAAATATTGAAATGCCGCTGCATCTCTCCGCGTTGAATTCACAGCAACGGCAACAGAGCCAGAGCTCAGAGTTTAAGTCTTGGTTTGGTGATTGGCAGACATCACCCAAAGACGCGTCAAAGGTTGTTAATGAGCACGGCGAGCCACTTGTGGTTTTTCATGGCGCCAATGCTAGTGAAAAAGGGAAGGCATTTAGCGTTTTTGATATGGCAAAGTCATCATATGGAAAGTTTGGTGGGGGAGGGTATTTTACATCGTCCCCATTAGAGGCGGATTACTATTCGAACAAAGGAAAGGGGAATTCTCCATCCGTATATCCCGTATTCCTAGACATTAAAAATCCATTGGATATGGATGCCAAGGCCGACCCTGTAAAATGGGAATCACAATTCGAAGGAATTTCAAAGCATCACGAAGGCGGTGTTACAAACGAAAGCTGGTTTAAATCCGCAGAAAAGAGTTTGTCTGAAAATTATTTATTAAAAGAAGAAGGCGTAAGCGTTGTAATTGAAAATTTAAGCGATATGGGATATGACGGCATTTCATTTATGGGAAATGACGGAAGAAATAAAAACAAAGTATTCGTCGTCTTTAGTCCGAACCAAGTCAAATCTGCAATTGGTAACAATGGCACATTTAGCCAATTTAACCCTGATATTCGCTACTCCAAGAGCGAGCGGTTGAGCCGGTCTAGCCCCGAAGCGCTGACCTCCGCGCTAAATACTGCCCTTGGTACCGACACCACAAACAAGCTGATCGACTCTGGCCGCCTGCAATTTGGCGAGGTAGAGGATGGCGCTCAAGCCAAATATGACGGCGAGACTATCACCCTAGACTCTTCTAAAGTTGGCAAAGACAACGCGCTGGCCGTATTGCTGCATGAGGTTTCCCACGCTTCCGACGCGAATGGTGGCGTATTTGGGCAGTATTACGAAGCGATGCAAAAGACGCTGAGTATTTGGGCCAAGGCCAAGCTGGGCACGCCCATGGGTGACTTTATGGCCGCAGTGGATGAGCGTGTTCTAAATAGCGAAACTACGGGTAATGATGCTTTAAAAGAGCGTTTGGCTTATGCCGTAGAAGAAGCCGCTAGCCTCGGGACGCAAGCGCCGCGTACCGTGCGGGAGTGGCTGCAGTCGGTGGTGAATGCGGTTAAAACGCAGCTGGCTAAGCTGGCGGTGAAGTTTAAATTACCTTTGTCGCCTAATCTGGTCACACCTGATTTGCTGGTTCAGCTGGCTAAGCAAGAGGCGGGGGTATTGGCTGAGCGCGAAGGGCAGGGCCAGTCAACAAAGACACTCTATAGTCGCGCGGCTAATCGCCGTGATACTGCCGCTCAGAATGAGCTGGCCGACCAGATTGCCCGTGATGTAGATCGCCATGCTCAAGAAGCCAGGGGCTGGACCAATACAGCAGGCGACAAGATTGAGGCGATTAAAAACAAGTTCGATACCATGTGGGGATTGGTTAAATCTTACCAAGACCGCTTGCCTGAAATACGTGGTGCTTATGACTTTATGGGCTGGGCCGATGGCCGCCGTACTGCCTTGGCTACTGAGGCGGCGAACAATCACATTAAAGCTTTTCGTGACTTAGCCACGAACGACAGCAGGGCGGCAGATCGCTTATCGGACATTATGACGCAGGCGACGCTTTGGCAGATTCATCCTGAAAGCGAGGTGAACGGGCGTTGGAAGCCGGAGTGGAAGGCCAAACATGCCGAGCTATCCAATGCCTTTAATGCTCTACCGCAAGAAGCAAAAGACATTTACACCGCCACGCAGGAGTATTACGCGCGCCGGAGTGAGGATATCCGCAATGGTTTGATCGAGCGGATTAAACGCTTGGATATGGATGAAGATAAGCGAGCAATTCTATTGAAGGATTTGCAGCAGCGCTTTGACCAAGAGCTAGGGGACGGGCCTTACTTCCCTTTGAACCGTGATGGCAATTACGTCGTAACAGGGCGCAGAACGGTAGACGGCAAGCTGGAAACGGTGCGCTTGCAGTATGAACGCCGTGAGCAAGCAGATGAGGCGCTTAAGCACTTACAGTCACGTGGCTTTACGACGGCGCAGCGGGATATTAGCAATGCACCGGCCAAAGCATCAGAAGCACAAATCTCTGGCTCTGTGGTGGGCAAGCTAGCCGAGGCGATTGAGCTGGGCGTGAGCAACAAAGAGCAGCGCGATGCTTTGCTTGACACGCTAAATCAGACCTTTATTGATGCCCTGCCGAGTGCTTCGGCGCGGAAGCACTTTATGCACCGCAAGGGTACACCTGGCTATAGCTTGGATATGACTCGCGCACTCGCCAAGTCCGCTGTGAGTCTGGCGACGCAAATCAGTAATTTGGAATACAGCGACCAGATCACGGATGCTTTGGATCGTGCAGGTAAAACGGCGGGCTGGCTAAGCCCTGTGGTCGATGAAGTGCGTGCCCGTTACGAGCGAGCGGTTCAATATAAAACCTCAAAAATAGCCGGCATGCTGCAAACCGGAGGCTTTGCCATGACGCTGGCGTTTAATGTCTCTTCTGGTTTAGTGAATATCATGCAGCAATCCTTGACGCTTTCGGAGCTGAGCGGGGAATTTAGCGCGGGTAAAGCCTCTGCCCAGCTGATTCGAGCCAATAAAGAAATTATGGCTTCTGTAATGCGTGATGGCGGCAATCATTTATTTGACTTGAATAAGGCGGGCGGTACATTAAGTAGTAATGAAAAAACGCTGCTTACCACGCTAGAAGCCATGGGCAAAATTGATATCTCTAGCGCAATGGATGCTTATCGCGCAGCCCATACTGCGACCATTCGTGGCAACACAGCAACGGCCAGAGGGTTGGAATTTGTGAGCAATAATATGGGCGTGTTTATGCATACCACGGAAGTGGTGAATAGGCAGGCCACGGCCTTGGCGGCATTCCGCTTGAAGTTGGAGAAAACGGGCGATATTAAGGCGGCAACCCGTTACGCGGCGGAGTCGCTGGATAATACGCAGTTCAATCTAAATATCTCCAATATGCCGCCGATGCTGCAGAACGACAAGGCTCGGGTGGTGTTGATGTATAAGAGCTACGCCGTAAATATGCTGAGCTTCTTAGGGCACAACCTTTCTGCCTTGGTTGATCCAAAGAAGCTAGGTGATCGCGAACGCGCCAAACGCATCATGGGAACGATGGTTGTCGCGCAGACCTTGGCGGCAGGATTGACGAGCTTGCCGATGCTGCCGCTGGCTGCCGGAGTAGGTGCAGCTGTCGGTAAAAGTGCGGTTCAGTTTGCCGGTGGTAATAAAACACTAGGCATGGCGCTAGGTGCTGGGTTTGCCGCAACCGCGATGCAGGCCTTCTTGTCAGGCTTTGGTCGTGATGAAGACGAGCCATGGGACTGGAAAGTAGAGTGGCGTAAATGGCTGGTTGACCACGCAGGGCAGGACGTGGGCAAAGCGCTGGATCGGGGCGTACTGTCTTTGCTAGGAGTTGATATTGCCGACCGGATTAGTATGAATGACTTGGTCTTCCGGGAAGCCAAGACCATGGGCTTTAACGATGCGCCTGAAAATTGGGCTGATGCACAGGCCTTATCTTTACTTGGGCCGGTGTATGGCTCGGCAAGGCGGGTCGTGCAGGGTACGGGGAAAATGGCAGAGGGTAATGTCGTTGATGGCGCTCAGTCCGCACTGCCGACGGCTTTGGCCAATGTAATGAAGGCCACGCGCATGGTCGTTAATGGTGGCGTGGTTAATCCTAAAACCGGCGTAACGGTGGTTGAAACCAATTGGGGCGAAGACGCGGCGCAGTTGCTAGGGCTGAATCCTTCCGTGGTTAGAGAGTACCGAGCCAGAGAGTCGGCACAACGAGAGCGTGTTAAGCAGTTGGGCGCCAGAAAAAGCGAACTAAAAAGCGCGGCCATTGAGACGCTGGAAGCGGCTAATGCTGCCGATGGCGATCAGCAAGAGACTGCACAGCTTCGATATGAAAAAGCCATTGAGAATATTGCTGCATTCAACGAGAGGAATCCCGACGAGGCGATTACGGGGCAGCAGATAAGAGGGGCCACAAAGAGCCGCCAGCACCAAATCAGGGATGATGAAAATCTACCCTCCACCAAACGGGAGGCGCTGGATGACCAAAGAGAGCAAGAGTTAAACGAGTATTACCAGACGCAGTAATCACCCACAACCGCCTAGGGCGGTTTTTTTACGCCCATAGGAGGGCTTATGCCAGACCGTATATTGGTTACAGATATTGCCGCACCAGCCACCGGCGCAGCCTTCGGGGTTGTGATGCTTTACTCCCGTCTAGGTGCTCGTCCGCCGTGGCAGAAATTTATCCTGCTGCTATCCGCCTTTGTGGGGGCAACCTTTACTGGCTGGGCCGCCGCTGAGTTTTGGAGTTTGAGCCCTGCCTTTTCGGGGGCTATTTCTTGGTTGGCGGGGAATGTGGCGCTCACTGTTTCAGAAACGGCAGTGGCTATTTTGGGGGATGTGCCTTGGATTCAGCGCCAGCTTGCCGCCTTGATTCCTGGCAAAAGCAAGGATGAAGACAATGCCTGATCTGATTACTGCCGCGCAGCTCTGCGCCATCATGCCAAACCTAAGCCGCGCCAAAGCGGCTATTTTTTCGCCATTACTTTCCAAGGCTTGCGTTGAATTCAGGCTGAAGCAGCCTGAAGTGCTGGCCATGTTTTTGGCACAGGTGGCGCATGAATCCAATCAACTCGCCAGTTTGGTTGAAAATTTGAACTACAGCGCGGAAGGTTTGCGCAACACATGGGAAAAGCGCTTTAACACGCCAGAGCTGGCAGAGCGCTACGCCCGTAAACCGCAAGAGATTGCCAATTACGTTTACGGCAAGCGCATGGGGAATACGGGCCCAAATGATGGCTGGATGTATCGCGGGGCGGGTTTGATTCAGCTCACTGGCAAAGACAATTACGCCGCAATGGAGCGCTGGCTGAACCTGCCCTTGGTGCAAAAGCCGGAGCTATTGCAGACGGCAGAAGTGGCCACCCGTAGCGCGGCGGCGTTTTTCGCCAATATGGCGACGTATCACGGGCGAACTGCCGTGCAGTGGGCCTTGCTCTGTGATCTAGCCAGCTGCACCCGTGCGATTAATGGCGGGCTGACTGGGCTGGGCGAGCGATCCAAGTTTTACCGCCGCGCTCGGCTAGCTTTGGGCCTTGGTCCAGCTGGTGATGCATAGCTATCGGGGCTTATCCACACAATCGGTGGATATGCAGGGTATTCCATCCAAGCAATTCAATAGCCACAAGGGCGCTCGTCGAGTGCTCATTTTTTACTCAAGGAGCATCAAATGAACTTACTTACTCAACTACCTGATTTGCTTCAAGCCGCGTCGTCTGTTGTGGGTGTCGCCTCGGTGATTGCCGCGCTAGTGCCTAGCCCGAAAGTGCGGGGCGCATTAAGCAAGGCCCGTGCTGTGTTGGATTTTCTGGCGTTTAACTTTGGGAATGCGAAAAACGCCAAGACAATCAATTAGACGCCAATTAGGCGGGGCGGTCTTTCTTTCGCTCCGCATATTGTTTAAGAGGACGCGCAGCGCAACCACGGCAAGAAATAAATTTAAGCTCGTAGCCATGACGCCGCCGCATCTTGCGAATTTCACGCAGACGTTTAAGAAATGAAGTAGGGCGCTCGGTGACTGGCGCATGGCCTAGGCAATCGCCAGAACGGTAAATCAATAGAATCGGGGATTGGTCGAACGGATCACGGCCCAGCGTTACAGCGAAGGTGTGTCCATTGGCGGGGTTCGAGAAGTAGAGCATAGACGCTTCCTAAATGAAAAGAGCTTAGGAGGCTGGCCGCGTTGTGGCGACTCAATTAAGTTGCGATGCGTTGGCCCAGAAGTGTGGAAAGTGCTGGAAAGAAATGAAGGGTGAGATCTCAAAGTTATCCCTGAGTTATCCCCGAAAAAAAAGACCGCCTCATTTGAGGTCGGTCTTTTTTTAAGAAGCCTTGATAAATCAAGGCTTTGTATTGGTGGCGGAGAGAGGGGGATTCGAACCCCCGATAGGCTATTAACCTATACACGCTTTCCAGGCGTGCGACTTAAGCCACTCATCCATCTCTCCGCGAGAAGAGGCCGAATAATAATCAAGTTAGCTGAGGTGCGCAAGCCCTTTTTGCGATTATTTTTCATTTTCTTTACAGGTTTTCTACTAATGCGCGCGAGTTTACTTAATAAAAATGGATATTTATGATTAATATCAAACAATTAGCAATCATTTTCTAATTAAAACAAAACCAAAGAATCTGAAAGATATTTATCTGCTTGAATACACGATCCGTAATTAAATTGGCATGTTTCACGCCAAGCAATCTAACAAGCGGCTCTTCTGCTGGCTGTTGAATGGTGGCTTGATGATGAGTCGGTTGCTTTGCTGCAACATTGCTTACTAAGAGGCTGGTAGCGAGCAAAAATAATAGGCGTAAGTGGCTCATGGAGCCTTCCGAATGCTAAACAGGTGATTAATTCACAATTATCACACTTTTCTTGTTTGGTTTAAAATCAATAAGAAATTTTGTGGTAAGTAAATGTGGGGTGGAATTAATAACAGATCAATAAAGGGGAGTTATTCAGCTGAAGTTTTCTTAAAAAAGGCGGGGTTTATTTTTGATCGGTCAAACGTCGAGACGCCTTTTTTAGCAGCAACAGTGGCTTTTTTTGCCATGATTGGTCGCTTAACGAAGAACATATAGTAACCGTGAACATATTCTGTTAGCAGTTCTGAATTGGGGTTGTGGCTATACCAACGATCTTGAACTGGGTTGTATTGGCATCGAGTTAGGTAATCTACATTTGCAGCTGGTCGCCCAAAAAAGCCATCTTGGCATAAGCGGGCAAAATGGACTTCTCGTCCTTCTTCTCCCCCCATAAAATTATTCCCAATCATGAATACGCACATATACCATGCCCCAGTATCCATACTTTGAGCCATGGGCTGAAAGGTGTGATCGAAAACTATAGCGGGGAGAACGTGCTGAAGCCTTGTAAATACAGCAGCACAGGGGGCCGCTGGATTTGCTGCCGCGAGTGCTGCTAAATCGTTACAAAGTGGATTGCCTGGAGGGAGAGCCAAGCCGGTTGCCCAGTTAAAGCAGTTACCATGATGAAGGCCATATAAAGCAACTGTTGAAGTATCCCCCACATTTTCTAATACCAACATCGCTTAAGCGCTCCTAGGTGTACATAACAAGCCTAGTGACTATCAATATAATTACAAGTGTTAAATTATTCTCGACATTTCGATGAAATATTTTGCGAGATAAGGCTAAAGTTTTTTCTGTGTTTTGAGGTTTTGGCCTTACGTGAATAGGCTGGCCTTGCTGTCGATAGTCCCCACACACAAAACCAGCCATCTTCGGCTGGCTTTTTTATGGGCGCGATCGATGGGGGTGTTTACTTTAACGGAGCCTCTCAGGCTCGTTATCGTATTCTTTTTCTTTCTGATTTATTACAAAATATTTCTGCAGTCTATGTTTTTATCTTTGCAAAATGTAGACTGAAGGTACTTGTTTGAAACACTTTTTCCAGCCTGATTCCCGAGGATTCAATGTATACCAGACTCTCAAAAGTTGCCCTTGTTTGGGCCGTTGCTTTTTTTGTTTCTTTAGTGGCGCTTAATAATTTAATGGATTATCAGTCTAATTATCGATTTGTAAATCATGTTTTAAAAATGGATACAACGTTTCCTGATAATAGCGTGATGTGGCGATCTATTGAATCGCCTGTTGTACATCGTACTGCATATCATTTTTTGATTTTTATTGAATGGGCAGTGGCTATTTTATGTTGGGCAGGGGGCTTTCGTTTGCTGATGGCAATTAAAGATATTGCTGCTTTTAATAAGGCGAAGGGGCCTGCTATTGCAGGGCTGACCCTTGGAATTATTTTGTGGTTCCTTGGGTTTATTGCAATAGGTGGGGAGTGGTTTTTAATGTGGCAATCTGCGATCTGGAATGGGCAACAATCAGCTTTTAGAGTGGTGATGATTATTGCTTTTACACTTTTGTATTTGGTTAAGGTTGATGAGTTGGCGCAAGCCTGAGTGGTGAAGCCGCTTACTATATTGCCGAGTCGCCGAAAATGGGCGCGCTGAGTGGCATTTTATGCAAATTTTCAGAGATTTTGACAAAAAGCAGTAGTAAAGCATAACGTCATATACTTACAAAACATTATTTGAGATAATTCAAGCCTTACTCAAAATTTTCTCGATAAGCGGTTAATATGAAAAATATTTCTTATAGTGCAATGGCCCTTGCTATTTCTGCGGCGTTTGTCTTAGCCGCTTGTGGCGGCAGTGGTGATGATGCACCTGGCGCAGCAACAACATCTGATGTGACGGTCGATCCAGCTAAAGAAACATTAGGCCAATGTATTGCTTCATTGTCTTTGCCTGCTGATTTAAAAGTGACCGATAGCGCTGAAGGCGATTTGGCTGTTTTTACTTGGGATGGCCGTAAGAAAATTGACTGGTCAGGCACAGAGAAGTTTGTTGAAGGTTGGACTGGTGGAATTTATAAACATTATTTTGATGCCAACACCAAGGCTGTGACTGTGGATGGTGAATCGGTATTACAAACTCCCAGTGAATATATTATTAACGAAGATTCAACGAATCATGCTGAGGCTACTAAATATCCATTAACTATTTTGGCTATGGATTATTCTTCGCCAGATCGTAAAAAGATGTTGGGCTGGTCTGAAGTAGCAATAGATCAAAATGGCAAAGAGAATTATTGGTTGAAAAAACGTGTTGCTGCGAGTGCGACCAGCGAAATGCTGATCGATGATTTGGTAAAAGATCAGCCTAAAAGCTTTGAACACAATCGCACAGTAAGCGCTGATTGGTTGGGCGGTGCGATCGGGGCAGAAAGCCTTAAATCTGAATATCGATTCTTAGGCCGTGAATCTGTTGCGACTAAATTGGGCACTTTAGTTGCGTGTGTGTCTGAGGAAAAAACAAATGCCAGTTATAAAAATAAAGGGGGAACTGGGCGCACTGTTTGGACTGAAAAACGTTGGCATATTCCTAAGCTGGGTTATGTAAAACGAGAAACGTTAGATCAGGATTTTAATGATGCAGGTAAGTTGGTGCTGGAACAAAAGCGCACTTTTGATATCGTTGGCGCCCGTAAAAATGGTAAGCGCTATGGTAGCTACGATATGTGGACCGGGTTATTAATTGGTCAGCAAAGTAAATCCGTACCTACTCAAACTGCGTGTGATTATAATTTAGCAGGTTCAACTGTAGGTTTTACGTGGCTGTTTAAGCCAGAGGCTAATGGCCAAGGTATTTACCGGGTTTGGGATGGTAGTAAGGTTGCAGATATTGCAGTTAATTATCCTGGAAAAATGGCACTTAATAATTTTAAATTCGAAGCATTTGATAATGCCAGTGGTGTTGGTCTAATGACATGGTCACAAGATCTTAATCTGGATTTGAATACCAAAACCTTATCAGGGACGTATACCCGCACTGAAAAGCGCAGCAAGCCTAGCATGTGTGAAGGTAACTATCCTTACGACATTAAAGCAAGCAAAGTATTTTAATTATCTAAGTGTATGGCTTTTGAATAAACGCGATGTGGCATTCTGCCACTCGCGTTTTTTATACTCGCTATCGTTTGCAGGGGTGTTGTTTATTGGTGGGGCTGCTTAATATCAGGAATGCCCGATCATTTGAAAAGCTTCGTTTGTGAATGGTGTAATTTATGCCGTGCACCAGAGCGATAAATCACGCCATCTTCTCTACTCATAGCCTGCTTTGTTATAGTAAGGCTTATGAAACTAGCTCGATTCCTGACTGCGCCGTGGCGCGCGGTAAAAAATCCTTTATTTCTTTACCAGCATCATCGCCAGATTCATGCTTTGCGGGTGACTTTGGCTTTTATTTTTGGGCTGGTGATTAATTTGAGTTTCCCTATTCAGCACGGCAGCTGGATGCTGGTGACGATTGTGGTGATGCTGGGCAATGTGCCGCATTTGGGGGCGGTGGCGCAAAAGACGAGGCAGAGGACGGTGGGGACCACGGTGGGCGCGCTGGCGGGTTTGTTGGCTTTGGCTCTCTATAGCGTTTCGCCCTTGCTTGCTTTCAGCTGGATGTCTTTGGTGATTTTATTAAGCGCCTACCATGCTATTGATAAGGCGGGTTATACCGCGCTGACTGTGGGGATTACGCTGGTAATTGTGGCGGGGGTAGGGGATGGCACGGTGGATGAGTCGCTTTGGCGCACGGCCAATGTGGCTTTGGGCTCCTTGATTGCGATGATGGCGGCGTCTTTATTCCCGCAGCGGGCGCTGGATCATTGGCGCTTTTTATTGTCGGATAATTTGCGTGAATCGGCACTGATTTATAGCCATATTGCGCGGCGTGTACCGCTGGATATGGGAGTGGCGCTCGGGCGCTTTAATGCACGGCTGGTAACGATGCGGGGATTGATTTCGGCAGCAGCGAGCGAGTGCGAGCAAAGTGGAGTGAGTTTTGAATCGATTCAGCGTTGCCAGCGCACCCTGTATAGCTTATTTGATCGAATGGATGATATTGCTGATACAACGGCAGTATTGGCAGATGGCGGACAGCAGCGGCAGGCGATCGTGAAGGCTTTGTTTCGCGCTGCGCACGGTATTCGTTTTTTACATCCGGATTTACTGCTGAATGTGCTGCCTGCGCCTTTGCTTAAAGCTCAAACGCCGGGAGCGTGCGATTGGCTGAGTGCCGAGCTTAGCCAAACCACCACCCGTTTGTGTGATGAGCTCTTGCTGTTAATGCCTGCTATTTTGGCTACACAGCGCACTTTGCTGGCTTTGTCTCAAGAGGCGGCCATGCGTGGGCGGGATTGATCTGTTTATTGGTAGACTGAAATTTTGCCGATTTCCTGTACCGTGCTATTTAGCGTTAAATGCTCTAGTTTTTCTGAGGGCAGGCTAACGAGTAAATCAATCCGGCGTTTGATTTGGGCAAATATTTTGCAAAATGAGGCGTGTTTTTCAGCTTCGGTTTCACCATGCGGGTCTTCATAGCCCCAATGTGCGCTGATGGGGTGGCCTGGCCAGCTAGGGCATATTTCTCCATGGGCTTTATCACAGACGGTAATCACGATATCCATCTGTGGGGCGAGGTGACCTTCAAATTCTCTCCATGATTTAGAGTGTAAATCGCGGGTGTCATAGCCCAGTGACTGAAGTAGCTCAATGGCGTATGGGCTGACTTGCCCGCTGGGATGTGTACCTGCGCTATAGGCATTAAAACGCCCATGCCCCAGTACATTGAGCAGGCCTTCCGACATGATGCTGCGTGCTGAATTGGCGGTGCAAAGAAATAACACATTAAAAACGCGGTTAAATGCTGGTTGGGTCATTGCGATCTCGTGTTTAGCAGACTTCGGGGTCGGTTTAATGGCGTTATATCGGGTGTTGAGTCAGCTTGTGCAGCTTGATATTGGCATTGCATTTCAGGTGTTTGCAGATCAGGGGAGAGATCTTAACCTGCTTAAATGAAATAAAAGCTTCATATTTCTTACATTTGTTATTTAGTTTTGTCAGCGATTGTGTGATTGATTTTTTGTGCGGATTTTATTGTTAATGACCATAAAAAAAACGGCTCCATCAGGAGCCGTTTGCTATGCACTGTTTAAAGCTTAATCAACAATTAGCTTATTGTTTTGCAATAGATTTTTCAGAATGTCGGCATCAGTCGCACCAGTCAGATCAACCCCTTGCAGAATAATGGTTTGATCTTCTTTTGCTGCGTTATAGCCGCCGTTAAATTCACCTGCGGTACTGACGTGAATTACGGTGCTGCTGCCTGATTTTTCAACATGCAGGTAGTTCAGCAAGTTGCCAATATCGTTGCTGCCATGGGTTTCGCCAATCAGCAGATCACGCATATCCAGCTTATCGTTGTTGCCTGCTGTGGTGTTCTGATTGAAATCCATCACCACATCCGTGGCTGTTTTTACCACGTTTACATTGGCACCAATGCCGAACTCATTGCCAGAGCCTGCTGCTGTAGCGCCTCGTGTAACCGCTTGATCGCCCGGCATCCAGAGGAAAGTATCATCTCCTGCGTCACCCTTAAGCACATCATTACCCGAACCGCCGCGCAGTACATCATTGCCCAAGCCGCCGCGTAAGGCGTCGTTATCGTTACCCCCATCCAGATAGTCGTTGCCGGTATGGCCATAGAGCAGATCCACGCCCGCCTGACCAAAGATGGCGTCGTTGCCGCTGCCGCCGTTGACCACATCGGCCTTAGGATTGCTTACGCCAACTGCTGCGCTAAATAGCTGGGTGCTTGAGTCAACTAAAGAGCCCAGATCCAGTGTCATTAGTTTGTGGCCGAGGATATCTGCAAACTTGTAGCCGGCAGAATCGCTATCACCTGCATAAATGACATCATCGCCACGGCCCGATTCAACGTAATCGTTGCCGCCGCCTGCATCAATCACTTGATTTACAGATTGGGTGTACTGGAAGCGCTGGCCAGGGTTTGGATTCGGTGCGCCCGCTACGGCTCCACCACCCAATTGCAGATCAATCACTGTGCCTTCTGTTTTTTCGTTAGTCCACAGGCTATTGGACTCCCCGTACATATCGCCAATCTGATCATTAAAGCTCGATCCCATAATTACCACCGGATCGGTATTGCCCTGAATATTGATCGTGAGCGTGGCGGTTGATGTGCCCCCTTTGCCATCGGATACGGTGTAGCTGAATTTCTCGCTTAAAGTATCTCTATCGTTGAGCGCATTCACGCGCGGGTTGCTATTGTCCAGCGTGTAGCTATAGCTGCCATCTGCATTGATGGTGAGCAGGCCAAACTGACCACTAATCGCTTTGCCAACATTTGTGGCATTGTTGTTGATGGCCTGAACAACAAGCTTGTCTCCATCAACGTCGACATCGTTGCTGAGCACATTGCCGGTAATAGGATTCGGTGTGCTGTCTTCGCGGATGGTTGCGCTATCGTCGCTGGTGGTTGGCACGTCATTGGTATTGGCGACCTGAATCGATACATAGGCGTTATTTGTTGCCGTTTGCCCTGTACTGTTTTCTATGCTAACCGCTTGCAGGCCTACTTTGTACTCACCAAAGAAGTTAAGTGGTGGTTTGATTTGCAGATTGTTTAAATCCCAGCCTGTCAGGTTTAATGCGCCGCCATCACTGACAACGTTAAAGGTACGTACGCCATCATAGACGGTGCTGCCTGCTTTAAGCTCGGTGAGCGAAAGGCTTTGTAAGCTTTCAGAGCCATCGGTATCACTTAGCTTGGCCGCTAAGCCAAAGAGCTTGATAAAGCTGTCTTCTTGCCCGCTGATACCTTGCGGGTAGTAACCGCCATCGCCGGTTGCAACCAGATTGCTGTGCAATCCACCCTTGCTTTCAAGCTGAGCCAAGCTGCTGTAGATCGAGAAATTAGTGGCGTTAAAGTCGATGGCCGCTGCGCCATTTACACTGACATTCAGATCCATTGCGCCCACGTTAGACGCGTTGTAAACGATAAACTCAACGGTGTAGTAACCTGATTTGCCCGCAACAAAAGGGGTGGCTGTGAAATTGCCATAACCATCGTAAGGGCGGTTCATCAGCTCTTTGCCGCCGATTTTAAGCAGAGACGTGTCATCTACATAGCCGCTGAAGGTGTAGGTTTTGCCTTCTTCCATATAGACCAAGCCACTGACCCGGTAGGCAGAATCCGTTGCGATACCTGTTGGTGCAGATGCACCTGCAGGAACATAAACATCCGCTGTGGACACGATTGTCGTGCTGGTTGGCACTTTGCCTTCCAGCTCTGCTTCGATGTGTGTGGGTGTTCTGGCTGTTGTGGTGTTCAGATTGTCGTTAGCATCAGGCGCATAGTATTGCTGCGTCAGCCCGTCACCTTTTGGTGGCGTAACGGTCGATGTAGAACCATTCACCAAGCTGATCCCGCCAATCGAAATAACTGGTATATCGGCAACAGGCTTGATATCGACAACCATGCTGACTTTGGCGCTATTAAGGCCGCCATCACTGACCTGGTAATCAAATTTGGCATAGTCAGATTTCTGATCGCCCACACCCGCAGTGCTAAAGCTATTGCTACCCGATTCATTGGCATCAGGCACAAAGGTGAGCTTGCCAGCATCAATGTCGGCTTTGCTGATGGTGAATTGGCTAGGGTTGGTAATGGTTACCCCGTTGTATTGCAGCACACCATCCGCAGGCAGAGAGCTTAACTTGATAGACAGGCTGTTTGCCACAGAATCCGCGTTAAAGTCATTCCATGTAAAGGCGTAAGCCGTATCTTCTGAGCCAGAAACCGAGCCGCCTGTGCTGCTTGGCGTATCGTTTGTCCCTTTAACCGTGATTACGACATTAGACGTTGTGCCATCAGCCGACATCACCACAAAGGTTTCAGTCTTGGTTTCACCTTCGTTTAGTGCTTGAACGTTGGCGGCCGTATTGTTCAGAACATAAGCCCATTTACCATCCGCACCAATGCTGAACTTGCCGTAAACGCCAGTGGTGTCTGTTTGCGCCTGGAAGCTGGCTTGACCTGCATCCTTATCACTTACCAATAAAATGCCTTTAGTGGTCAGAAGCGTATCTTCCTTAACCAGTCCCTCGTCGTCACCTTGCTTGCTTGGGGTGATGATCGCTGCATCGTTTGTACCCACAACGGTCACAACAACACTTGAAGTCGTGCCATCGGCAGATTTAACGGCGAAGGTCTCAGTCTTAGTTTCGCCTTCGGCCAGAGCTTGAACATTGGCTGCGGCGTTGTTCAGCGCATAAGTCCACTTGCCATCTGTGCCGATACTGAATTTACCGTAAGTGCCTGCTGCATCAGTTTGGGCTTGGAAGTTGGATTGACCTGCATCCTTGTCATTCACCAGTAAAATACCGCTGGTAGTCAGCTTGGTATCTTCTTTGACGGAACCAGCATCGTCACCCGGCTTGCTTGGGGTAATGATGGCAACATCGTTCGTACCAACAACGGTCACAACAACGCTTGAGGTTGTGCCGTCAGCGGATTTAACGGTGAAGGTTTCAGTCTTGGTTTCGCCTTCGGCCAGAGCTTGAACATTGGCTGCGGCGTTGTTCAGTGCATAAGTCCACTTGCCGTCTGTGCCAATGCTGAACTTACCGTAAGTACCTGCCGCATCAGTTTGCGCTTGGAAGCTGGATTGACCTGCATCCTTATCATTCACCAACAAAGTGCCGCCAGTGGTAAGAACGCTGTCTTCCTTAACTTGGCCAGCATTATCACCCGGCTTGCTTGGGGTGATGATGGCCTTGTCGTCCAAGCCTTGCACATCGATGGTGATGGTGGTTTTTGTGCCATCGCTCAGCGTGACATTGAATGATTCGGTTTTGAATTCACCGGTTTTTAGAGCCTGAACATTGTCAGCGCTATTATTGAGCGTGTAAGTCCACTTACCATCGCTGCCCAGAGTCAACTTACCGTAAGTACCAGCGGCATCAGTTTGCGGCACAAAGGTTGCGCCGCCGGTGGCAGTCAGCGTACCGCTGCTACTTTGAACGGTATCTTCCTGCACTGCACCGTGGCCGACAGTGGCGGATTCGTTGGTACCGTTGACGGTTACGGTAACCGTGCTTGTTGTGCCATCTGCCGATTTAACGGTGAAGGTTTCAGTTTTTACATCACCGTCTTTCAGGGCTTGAACGATAGGATCGTTATTGTTCAGCGTGTAAGTCCACTTGCCATCGGTACCGATGCTGAATTTGCCGTAAGTACCGCTTGTGTCAGTTTGCGCCTGGAAGCTGGATTGACCTGCATCCTTATCGCTTACTAATAAAGTGCCTGTAGCGGTTAGAAGCGTATCTTCCTTAACGAGGCCCTCATCGTCACCCTGTTTGCTTGGGGTGATGATCGCTGCATCGTTCGTACCAACGATGGTCACAACAACACTTGAAGTCGTGCCGTCGGCAGACTTGACCACGAAGGTTTCAGTCTTGGTTTCGCCTTCAGCCAGAGCTTGAACGTTGGCTGCGGCGTTGTTCAGCGCATAAGTCCACTTGCCATCTGTGCCGATACTGAACTTACCATAAGTGCCTGCTGCATCAGTTTGGGCCTGGAAGCTGGATTGACCTGCATCCTTATCATTCACCAACAAAGTGCCGCCAGTGGTAAGAACGCTGTCTTCCTTAACTTGACCAGCATCATCACCCGGCTTGCTTGGGGTGATGATTGCAGCATCGTTCGTACCGACAACCGTTACAACAACACTTGAAGTCGTGCCGTCGGCAGATTTAACGGCAAAGGTTTCAGTCTTGGTTTCGCCTTCAGCCAGAGCTTGAACATTGGCTGCGGCGTTGTTCAGTGCATAAGTCCACTTGCCGTCTGTGCCAATGCTGAACTTACCGTAAGTACCGCTTGTGTCAGTTTGCGCCTGGAAGCTGGCTTGCCCGGCATCCTTATCGCTTACTAATAAAGTGCCTGTAGCGGTCAGCTTTGTATCTTCCTTAACCAGTCCCTCGTCGTCACCTTGCTTGCTAGGGGTGATCACGGCAGCATCGTTCGTACCGACAACCGTCACAACAATGTTTGAAGTCGTACCATCGGCAGACTTGACCACGAAGGTCTCAGTCTTGGTTTCGCCTTCGGCCAGAGCCTGAACATTGGCAGCTGCGTTGTTCAGCGCATAAGTCCACTTGCCATCTGTGCCAATGCTGAACTTACCGTAAGTACCTGCCGCATCAGTTTGGGCCTGGAAGCTGGATTGACCTGCGTCCTTATCATTCACTAACAAAGTGCCGCCAGTGGTAAGAACGCTGTCTTCCTTAACTTGGCCAGCATCATCACCCGGCTTGCTTGGGGTGATGATGGCCTTGTCGTCCAAGCCTTGCACATCGATGGTGATGGTGGTTTTTGTGCCATCGCTCAGCGTGACATTGAATGATTCGGTTTTGAATTCACTGGTTTTTAGAGCCTGAACATTGTCAGCGCTATTATTGAGCGTGTAAGTCCACTTACCATCGCTGCCCAGAGTCAACTTACCGTAAGTACCAGCGGCATCAGTTTGCGGTACAAAGGTCGCGCCTCCGGTGGCAGTCAGTGTGCCAGTGCTGCTTTGAACGGTATCTTCCTGCACTGCGCCGTGGCCGACAGTGGCGGATTCGTTGGTGCCGTTGATGGTCACAGTAACCGTGCTTGTTGTGCCATCTGCCGATTTAACGGTGAAGGTTTCCGTTTTTACATCACCGTCTTTCAGAGCTTGAACGATAGGATCGTTATTGTTCAGCGTGTAAGTCCACTTGCCATCGGTACCGATGCTGAACTTACCGTAAGTGCCGCTTGTGTCAGTTTGCGCCTGGAAGCTGGATTGACCTGCATCCTTATCATTCACCAACAAAGTGCCTGTAGCGGTCAGCTTTGTATCTTCCTTAACCAGTCCCTCATCGTCACCTTGCTTGCTTGGGGTAATAACCGCTGCATCGTTCGTACCGACAACGGTCACAATAACGCTTGAGGTGGAGCCATCAGCAGATTTAACGGTGAAGGTTTCAGTTTTGGTTTCGCCTTCGGCCAGAGCTTGAACGTTGGCTGCGGCGTTGTTCAGCGCATAAGTCCACTTGCCGTCTGTGCCGATACTGAACTTGCCGTAAGTGCCGTTCGTATCTGTTTGCGCCTGGAAGCTGGATTGACCTGCATCCTTGTCGTTGACCAGCAAGACTCCGCTGGTAGTCAGCGTTGTATCTTCTTTAACGGAGCCTGCATCGTCACCCGGCTTGCTTGGGGTGATGACGGCCTTGTCGTCCAGACCTTGCACATCGATGGTGATGGTGGTTTGAGTACCATCGCTCAGCGTGACATTGAATGATTCGGTTTTGAATTCACCGGTTTTTAGAGCCTGAACATTGTCAGCGCTATTATTGAGCGTGTAAGTCCACTTACCATCGCTGCCCAGAGTCAACTTACCGTAAGTACCAGCGGCATCAGTTTGCGGTACAAAGGTCGCGCCGCCGGTGGCAGTTAGCGTGCCGCTGCTGTTTTGAACGGTATCTTCCTGCACTGCGCCGTGGCCGACAGTGGCGGATTCGTTGGTGCCGTTAACGGTTACGGTAACCGTGCTTGTTGTGCCATCTGCCGATTTAACGGTGAAGGTTTCAGTTTTTACATCACCGTCTTTCAGGGCTTGAACGATAGGATCGTTATTGTTCAGCGTGTAAGTCCACTTGCCATCGGTACCAATGCTGAACTTACCGTAAGCGCCGCTTGTGTCAGTTTGTGCCTGGAAGCTGGATTGACCTGCATCCTTATCATTCACTAACAAAGTGCCGCCAGTGGTAAGAACGCTGTCTTCCTTAACTTGGCCTGCATCATTACCCGGCTTGCTAGGGGTGATCACGGCGGCATCGTTCGTACCAACGATGGTCACAACAACACTTGAAGTCGTGCCATCGGCAGATTTAACGGTGAAGGTCTCAGTCTTAGTTTCGCCTTCGGCCAGAGCTTGAACATTGGCTGCGGCGTTGTTCAGCGCATAAGTCCACTTGCCATCGGTACCAATGCTGAATTTGCCGTAAGTGCCTGTTGCATCAGTTTGGGCTTGGAAGCTGGATTGACCCGCGTCTTTGTCGTTGACGAGCAAGACTCCGCTGGTAGTCAGCTTGGTATCTTCTTTGACGGAACCAGCATCGTCACCCGGCTTGCTTGGGGTAATGACCGCTGCATCATCCGTACCAACAACGGTCACAACAACGCTTGAGGTTGTGCCATCAGCAGATTTAACGGTGAAGGTTTCAGTCTTGGTTTCGCCTTCGGCCAGAGCTTGAACATTGGCTGCGGCGTTGTTCAGTGCATAAGTCCACTTGCCATCTGTGCCGATGCTGAACTTACCGTAAGTGCCACTTGTGTCAGTTTGCGCCTGGAAGCTGGATTGACCTGCATCCTTATCATTCACTAGCAAGGTTCCGCTGGTAGTCAGCGTTGTATCTTCCTTGACGGAGCCTGCATCATCGCCCGGCTTGCTTGGGGTGATGACGGCCTTGTCGTCCAGACCTTGCACATCGATGGTGATGGTGGTTTGAGTACCATCGCTCAGCGTGACATTGAATGATTCGGTTTTGAATTCACCCGTTTTTAGAGCCTGAACATTGTCAGCGCTATTATTGAGCGTGTAAGTCCACTTACCATCGCTGCCCAGAGTCAACTTACCGTAAGTACCAGTGGCATCAGTTTGCGGTACAAAGGTCGCGCCGCCGGTGGCAGTCAGTGTGCCAGTGCTGCTTTGTACGGTATCTTCCTGCACTGCGCCGTGGCCGACAGTGGCGGATTCGTTGGTACCGTTGACGGTTACGGTAACCGTGCTTGTTGTGCCATCTGCCGATTTAACGGTGAAGGTTTCAGTTTTTACATCACCGTCTTTCAGGGCTTGAACGATAGGATCGTTATTGTTCAGCGTGTAAGTCCACTTGCCATCGGTACCGATGCTGAATTTGCCGTAAGTACCGCTTGTGTCAGTTTGCGCCTGGAAGCTGGATTGACCTGCATCCTTATCGCTTACTAATAAAGTGCCTGTAGCGGTTAGAAGCGTATCTTCCTTAACGAGGCCCTCATCGTCACCCTGTTTGCTTGGGGTGATGATCGCTGCATCGTTCGTACCAACGATGGTCACAACAACACTTGAAGTCGTGCCGTCGGCAGACTTGACCACGAAGGTTTCAGTCTTGGTTTCGCCTTCAGCCAGAGCTTGAACGTTGGCTGCGGCGTTGTTCAGCGCATAAGTCCACTTGCCATCTGTGCCGATACTGAACTTACCATAAGTGCCTGCTGCATCAGTTTGGGCCTGGAAGCTGGATTGACCTGCATCCTTATCATTCACCAACAAAGTGCCGCCAGTGGTAAGAACGCTGTCTTCCTTAACTTGACCAGCATCATCACCCGGCTTGCTTGGGGTGATTTCAGCGGCATCATCTTTACCATTAATAGTGATGACTACGTTGTGCTTGGTGCCATCGAGTGATTCAACAAGATATGTCTTATTAAGGCTGTCTTTGTCGCTCAGGCTCTGAACTGCATTTGCTGCGTTATCTAGCGTAAACGACCATGTGCCATCTTTTGCGATGCTGAAAGTGCCGTATTCGTTGGTAACCGTTTGTGGTTTTATTTCTGACTGGCCGGCATCTTTGTCCGAGACGGTCAGTTTGCCGTTAGCAATAAGTACGCCGTCTTCCTGCACTGTGCCTTGGTCGTTACCACTGATATTTGCAGGGTCGTCAGCAGGGGTGATGCCCACATCTACGGTGATAATGGCGGTGCCGCCTTTGCCATCGCTTACCGTTACGGTAAAGCTGTCTTTGCCGTTGTAATCAGGCGCAGGGGTGTATTCATAGCTGCCGTCTGGCTTAACGGTCACGGTGCCGTGTGTAGGCTGATCTTTGGCAACAAAGGTGAGCGGGTCGCCGTCTTTATCTGTTGCAACAAGCTTGCCAGTAATCGGGGTGTCTTCAGGCGTTGTAATGGTTTGATTTGCGCCAACGGGGGCGTCATTGACCGGGTCAACGGTTACATCAACGGTGATAATGGCGGTGCCGCCTTTGCCATCGCTTACCGTTACGGTAAAGCTGTCTTTGCCGTTGTAATCCGGGGCAGGAGTGTAAACGTAGCTGCCGTCTGGGTTTACGGTCACTGTGCCATGTGTTGGCTGATCTTTAGGCGTAAAGGTCAGCGGGTCTCCGTCGGGGTCTGTGGCGGTGACTTTTCCTGCAATGGGGGTATCTTCTTTGGTCGTGATTTGCACGGGAACCGTTAGAGGGTTGCCGTTGCTGTCTACCGGATTAGGCAGATCATTAACCGGGTTAACCGTTACCGCAACAGTGGCGGTGCTGCTGCTACCGTTGGTGTTGATAATGGTGTAGGTGATTTGATCTGTGCCGTTAAAATTGGCGTTAGGCTTGTAGGTGAGTGTGCCATCCGGGTTAATGACAATGCTGCCGTTCGTGGCCGTAGCAGTGCTGACGGTTAGGCCGCTCCCTACATCATTACCTAGTACATTAATGCGGCTTTCGCCGTCTTCATCAAGGGTGACTGCATCATTGATTGCCTGAATACTTTCCTGAGCAGGCGTTTCTTGTGCCGCACCTTGGTTTAGCGGCAGATCGGTTGTGGTTTGCTGGCCCGCAGCAAAGTTGAATGCCAGTGGATTAACGCCTTCGGCAATACGCAGTAATTGTACAAAGGAGTGTCCTTCACCCGCGGCTGCGCCACTGAGGCCGGCTGCGGTGGCTTCCAGTTCTGTAGAAAGATCCCGTCCATCTGCAAGTGCGCTTGCAATGTTTGCGGCAGAGGCTTCCAGTGCTTTGATTGCGGCGCTGGTAGTATCTACCGGCGATACGCCGAGTAGCTCTGCGTCTATTTGTACTGTGCGGGCCGGGCCAATATCGACGAGCTCACCATTGGGGAGCTGCAGTTGAACGTGGCCGTCTGCTGTGGTGACTAAAATCTGCTGCTCATCAAGTTTCTGGCCCTCTTTGAGCGGAATAATGTTCCCACTGGCGTCGCGTAAATAAGCTTTGCCATCGATTTGAACGATTGTAGCGTGCGGCTTGGTGGTATTGATCTGTTCGGCCATGAGGTATTAACCAGAAATTGATAAGATATTTTCAGGGTATCTAGGTTTAGTAAATTCTTATACTGTACTGAAGTACAGTAAGTTTTTTGTTTTTGGATTGTTCGTGATGTTTTATGCAAGCGCTATGCCGTGATTGAGGCATATCCTTGTTTTTTAGTGCCTGATTTGAGTTGTTTATATGGCGGCCTAAGGGCGTAGTTGCTGGGTTTCTTGTGCAAAATGTTGATAAGCTAAGTAAGCTTTCCGGTCAATTTTGCCGCGCTTTGCTAAGTTGCGCGCTTTCACTGGCATAAGTGTTAGTGGTTTTAGTCCAGTGATGCGTCTCACAGTACTCAGGCGGTTTGCGCGGCAAAACTGTTGTTTTTGATGCTTACGCACAAAACGCCTTTATGCCCTTTTAATTACGTATTTTTGAGCAGACATGCCAGCCCTCAAAACGGCCTAAGTCGCTGTTAATGAGTTGAGTTGATTTTTAGCAATCTTAATGACCACTTTTTTGATCCGCATCGGCTCATTCACTGCACGGCATGGCTTATGCAGCTCGCCGGGGTAAAAAATAGCGAACATGCCCGGTTTTAAATACAGTCTAGATTCGTCGCTGATCGGAGCAACAAAGGCGATATCTCTTTCCGCCAGCTGATCATGTGTTTTGGTGAGCGTGTCATTGGCAATCGCGTAGCCAATCAATTCTTCGCCTTCTAATAAATACTGAATATCAATATAGCGGGCGTGAAACTCTGGCTTGCCGCTTTCCCATGTCTGGGTGATGGGCGTTTGCACTAGGGCAAACATCTGTTCGCCATCAATGGGGTAACGACCGATTTCCATTTTAGAGAAATCGGTGCTGCGCAGATAATCCAGCGCGGTTTCTATGGCGGCGGGCAGTGGCAGGTTGTGGTGATGCAAATGGCCTAAATACATAGTGAATCTCTGAACGGGTGATTGTTTACAGTATATCTGTTTGGGTAGGCTCAATTGGCGTTCTGCTGCTTGGGGGTGAAGAGTGAAAGCTTTTTTGTTTTGCATGCTTGGTGTCAGAAATGTGTTGGATATCTGCCGCAAAGGAAAACCTTTTTAGCTCCGATCTTTGCGCTAAAAGCGAATTTA
Source organism: Janthinobacterium sp. B9-8 (assembly GCF_000969645.2). Taxonomy (NCBI): domain Bacteria; kingdom Pseudomonadati; phylum Pseudomonadota; class Betaproteobacteria; order Burkholderiales; family Oxalobacteraceae; genus Janthinobacterium; species Janthinobacterium sp. B9-8. The sequence continues at coordinate 1,989,161 of NZ_CP014222.1, read as the reverse complement.
TGGCATAAGGCACACTGCTGTTTGCTTATACCGGACTTTGGAAAATGAAAACCCCGAAAAGATTAGAACCGCTTGTTCAGAATGGACTTGTTGATGAAGTACTCCGCCAGCTGATGAGTGGCAAAGAAGCCGTGGTTTACGTAGTGCGCTGTGGCGACGACGTTCGCTGCGCCAAGGTTTACAAAGAAGCGAATCAGCGTAGCTTTAAACAAAACGCGGCCTACCAAGAAGGGCGTAAGGTTAGAGGCTCGCGTGATGCCCGTGCTATGGAAAAAGGCAGCCGTTATGGCCGCAAAATGGCTGAAGAAGTCTGGCAAACCGCCGAAGTAGACGCTTTACACCGTTTAGCCGCGGCAGGCGTGCGCGTTCCTACCCCATACAACTGCTTTGAAGGCGTGCTCTTGATGGAGCTGGTTACCGACGCCGCAGGCCACGCTGCTCCACGTTTAAATGATGTTGTGCTGAGCCATACAGTGGCTTTGGCTTATCACGCCATGCTAATCAAGCAAGTGGTATTAATGCTTTGCGCCGGCGTGATTCATGGCGACTTATCCGAATACAATATTCTGGTCGATGCAGATGGCCCTGTGATTATCGACTTGCCACAGGCTGTGGATGCGGCAGGCAACAACAGCGCGTTTAGTATGCTGGAGCGCGATGTGGGTAATTTGGCAACTTACTTTGGTCAGTTTGCCCCAGAGTTACTGAATACCGATTACGCCTTCGAGATTTGGAGCCATTACGAGAAAGGTGAGTTGCATCCCGACGTTGTGCTGACTGGCCGTGCCCGCCGCAGCGAGAAAAAAGCGGATGTACGTGGCCTGATGCGTGAAATCGATAGCGTGAAAGAAGAAGAGCTCAATCGCCGCCGCTTTCAGCTGGAAGAAGACTGATTAGCTAGCTTGCGTTACTTCATATAAACAAAGGTAGGGTGGGTACACGTCTTATCGTGCCCACCCTACCTTACTTAGCAATTGAACTAACACCTCGTTTTTACGCCTAAGCAAACCCACCTGTAAAACTCCCCTATGTCACTTCATCTTGTTATTTCTTATGCCGACTGGCCCGATTTGGATCAGTGTCGCTTTATTACTACCGGCTTAGATTTGCCCGCAACGGCGCTGCTGTGCGGCCGTGGCGAGCGCCTGCCTGCGCACAGGCAAACGGTAGAGTCATGGCTGGCAGGGCTGTTTGGCATGGAGAGTTTACCTGCGGCAGCTTTAACACTGGGTTTGGATCAGCCCGCGGCCCAAGGGGGCTTTTGGCTAAGGGCCGATCCGGTACATCTTAAAATTGAGCGAGATGGTCTGCTGTTGTTTGATGCGCATCATTTTCAAATGAGCCAAGCCGAGGCAGATGCGCTGGTGGCAGGTTTGAATAGCGTATTTAGTGAAGACGGCATGCTGTTTGTGGCTGCCACGCCAACGCGCTGGTATGTACGCTTACCTGCAGATCCACAGCTCATGTGGACATCACTCGATGCCGCCATTGGCCGAGATATCAACACGCTCTTGCCTAAGGGCACGGACGCGCTACAGTGGCATCGTCTGCTCAATGAAATTCAGATGTATCTCTACACCCATGCCGTGAATGATAAGCGTAGCGACGCACAAACCATCAATAGTCTATGGCTGTGGGGCGGCTCCCATTATCCCGTTGCCGATACCCCCGTTGTGCTCGAGCTGCCTGTTTATGCAGATGATTTACTGCTGCGTGGTCTGATGCATATCGGTGGCTCAGAGGTGCAGCCCCTTCCTGCCAACGCTGCCGCACTGCCAAGCGGTGACGCCTTGGTGATGCTTGATCATCTACGACTAGGGGCCTGCTACGGCAATGCTCACGATTGGCGTGAGGGCTGGCTGGCATTAGAAAAAGACTGGTTTGCACCGCTCTTGGCTGATTTAAAATCTGGTAAGCGTAAATCGCTAGCGATCACCTTCCCGGAGCTGGGCCTCGCCCTGCAAACAGACCGATCCTTACGCTGGAAGATCTGGCAAAAGCCGAAGTTACCTTGGGCGTTTGCCTCGGGCTAAAAAGGTCTGTAGACACAGAGCCCATGAAGAACACAGAGCACACAGAGAGAATCGTAAAGGTTTTTCATCACTTTTTACGCCTTAGTCTGGCTCTCAAAAATGATAAAGTCGTCGTTTAGTTTTAGGCGTACCGTGGTCTAGCCTTAGTTTTTTCTCCGTGTTCTGCCTTTAAACGCTGTGTTTTTTGTGTCCACAGAAGTTAGTTTTAGAAGTTTTTATATCCGTCACTTCGAGTCAGCCATGACCACCATTTCCCCCCGTATTGTCCCTTCCGCCGCCGAATCTCTGCTTTGTGAGCAAGGCTTGTCCCCGCTAGAAGCCCGTTTGTATGCGGCTCGCGGTATTGCCAGCCGCTCCGAGCTGGAGCACGAGTTGGTGCATTTGCTGCCTTTTCATGGCTTAAAAAATATTATTGAAGCGGGCAAGCGCCTTGCGGATGCGATAGCTGCGAAAGAGCACATTCTGATCGTGGCTGATTATGATGCCGATGGCGCAACGGCTTGTGCGGTGGGGATGCGTGGTTTGGCGATGCTGGGCGCGGTGGTCGATTTTGTGGTGCCCAATCGCTTTGAATATGGCTATGGCCTTACGCCAGAAATCGTCGAGCTGGCGGCGCAAAAATCGCCGGATTTAATCTTAACGGTGGATAACGGCATAGCCAGCGTGGCCGGTGTGGCTGCAGCCCAGGCGCGGGGCATTGATGTGCTGATTACCGATCACCACTTACCAGGTGATGAATTGCCCGCCACGCTGATTGTGAACCCGAATCAGCCGGGTTGTACTTTTGCCAGTAAAAATCTGGCAGGTGTAGGCGTGATGTTTTATGTGCTGATGGCGCTGCGAGCCGAGCTGCGCGAGCGGCAGGTTTTTGCAGGCATCAAAGAGCCAAATCTAGCGACGCTGCTGGATTTGGTTGCCTTGGGCACGGTGGCTGATGTGGTGAGGCTGGATGGCAATAATCGCATTCTGGTGGAGCAGGGCCTGAAACGCATGCGGGCAGGGCGGGCCAGTGCTGGTGTCTTGGCCTTGTTTACTGCAGCGGGGCGTTTGCCTTACAAAGCATCTTGTTTTGATCTGGGCTTTACGTTGGGGCCAAGGCTGAATGCGGCAGGGCGTCTGGACGATATGAGCCTAGGAATCGCTTGTCTCTTGGCCGATTCAGAAGCCGCAGCCACGCCGCTGGCTAAAGAGCTGGATGGCATGAACCGCGAACGGCGCGAGATTGAAGTGGGCATGCGCGCCGAGGCGGAAGCCATTTTGGCAGGCATCGATGTAGAAGACGCTTACAGTATCAGCCTTTATCAAGGCGATTGGCATCAGGGCGTGGTGGGGATTATTGCCTCCAGAATGAAAGATCGCTTTCACCGCCCAACCATCGTGTTTGCCGATGGCAATGACGATGAAATCAAAGGCTCGGGCCGCTCCATCCCGGGCCTGCATCTGCGTGATGCGCTGGATTTGGTATCCAAGCGCCACCCCGATTTAATCCTGAAATTTGGTGGCCACGCCATGGCTGCGGGTTTAAGCCTGCGCCAGGCTGACTTTGCACGTTTTAAAGCCGCGTTTGAGTTGGTATGCCATGAGCTGATGAATGCCGACACGCTAGAGCGAAAAATTGAAACCGATGGCGAGCTGTCCACCGAGCTTTTTGCGCTGGACGTGGCTGAAACGTTAGACAAACAAGTCTGGGGGCAGGGCTTCCCTGCGCCGGTGTTCCAGGGCGAATTCAGCGTGGTTGAGCAGCGGCTGGTGGGTGAGCGGCACTTAAAGCTCAAACTCGCCAATCCGCATGGCCTAGTGCTGGACGCCATGCGCTTTGGCCATGCCGACCCGCTGCCGCCCAAAATCATTGCGGTGTACCGCATAGGCGTAAACGAGTTCCGCGGCAACCGCGTGGTGCAGCTGCAAATTGAACATGTGAGCGAGTAGAGGTTTGGTGTTGAGTGCTCCCTGAGAGCTTATGCCCCACACCAAAACCCAAATCTTGAAACACCGAGAACACGGAGTTTCACGGAGAAAACCTTGTATATACGTTTTTCTCCGTGGCCCTCCGTGTTCTCCCTTTTCTCCGTGGTTTAAGATTTGGGTTTTATGTTAGGGAGGTATTTCTGCTTACTGGTTGTAAGGTGGCAAGTCTTTATACCCATATCCCCATTCTGATCCGCCAATGATTCCCTGCCGAGCAATCGTCTGTTTGCTATGGTAATGAGGGGGCGTAGGTTTGCGCCGGGATGCGTTTAGGTCGGAACAAGGGGCTGGCTGAATGAAACCAACTGCGCCGTATTATCTATTGTTGGCATCGATCAGCTTAACAGCCTGCGGCGGGGGCGGGGGAGGCGGCTCGGGGGATAGCGTTGCGCCGACACCTGCTACCTCGATCGTGACGACGACGCCTTTACCGACGGCAACGCCAACTACCCCACCTACGGCAACGCCTACCGCCGCGCCTCAGCCCAGTGCCGTCCCTACTTTTTTACCAAGCTCCAGCCCTAGCCCTACGCTTACTCCTACTTTAGCGCCTAGCCCTGCTCCCAGCCCTCAGCCTAGCCCTGTTCCTACACCAACACCTGTTACTGCCGCCAATGCAGGTTTATTAATCAGCGAAGTTTCCACCAATGATTCAACTAACGCGGGTGCGTGGGTAGAAATTCATAACCCAGGGAGCAGCGCGGTGTCGCTCAGTGGGGTTAGCTTGCGCACGCGTTCCGGCTTACGCTCTTCCCCTTTTACCCTATCTGTCTCGCCCGTTAGCTTTAGCCTGCCTGCAATCACGCTGGCAGCGGGCGGCTATTTTGTGGTGATTGCAAAAATAGACGATAGCGTAAGCGATAACAGCCAAGCGGCTTATATCAAAAACGGCGAGGCTGTGCCTTTTTGGGATGCCAATGGCGCTGTGGAGCTGACTTTTGCGGGGGCTACTTTGGATTTTGTTCGCTTTGGCAATAGCAGCCATGTGCCTTTAACAAGTGCGGCATGGGCAGGGGCAAATGTGGCTGCCTTGCCTGCTACATCGCAAGATTATGGTAAGTCTTTAGCGCGGCCTTTTCCGCTACAGGCCAATAGCAAGAGCACCGTAGATTGGGTACAGATTCCCTTTGCTACGCCCGGCGGGCCTAACGATGTGCCCGCCACAGCGGTGGATAGTGATAATGATGGGATTCCTGATAGCGCAGAAGTAGAGAGTGGCACGTTTGCGGGTTTAGATTTATTCGCGATGGGGGCCAGAACGAGCCAGCGCGATATCTTTGTGCAAGTCGATCATATGGCTTCCAGCGATGCCGGTATTACTCCGCGTAAAGAGGCGCTGCAAAAAGTGGTGGACGTTTTCACAGCCAGAGGCTTTAGCATTCATTTTGATACCGGCAGCCTTTACGCCGCTACGTTTAATCCGGCCTTATTTCATTTAGGCGGTGGTTTGGCAGGAGGGGCCAATACCGTGACTTATGCGAAATGTATTAGCTTAGATAGTAAAACAGGCTGCGCCTCTTTATATAGCTATAAATCGGCGAGTTTGGATATTCGGCGCAAAACGATATTTCATTATCTATTAATGGCAAACTCGCAAGAGCTGGATGGCTCGGCAGGCTCTTCAGGCTTGGCTGAAATCAATGGCAATGATTTACTGGTGACATTAGGTAATTGGGGCTTATCAAGCGGCTCGGGAAGTAATACAAACTTATTACTGAATTATCAGGCCAGCACCATCATGCATGAATTAGGCCATAATTTTGGTTTAGAGCATGGGGGTAATCAAGCGAATAACTACAAGCCTAATTACTATAGCGTGATGAATTATCTCTACCAATTGCCGGGCCTTGGTACAGATCCCAAGGCGGCGGGTGCGGTGCAACGTTATTACCTTAACAACAATGCGCTGGGCTTTAGCTGGGGCGGTATCTGCAGCTTAGATGCCAGCCCTTGCAGCACAGATTATCGTATGGATTTCTCGGATGGCAGCAGTGTAAATTTAAATGAAAATGCCTTAATTGAATCTGCCTTGATAGGCAGAGGGAATAATGCCGGGTTTTATGCCGATTGGAATACAAATGGCAGTCAGAATACAGTGGCTTATTCGCGGGATATTAATCAGGATTCAAGCCTCTCTGTATTAAGTGATTATAATGATTGGGCTAATCTTAATTTGCCGTTTGCCCGGCAAGGCACTGGCAATAGCGGTGCAAGTTTCTTATTCAGACGGCTTGTATCATTACCGCATGTGCTGAGCCAGGATAGGCAAGCTACAGCACCCGAGCTGCCTCCATCCACAGCGCTGATCCGATTGATCCGCAGCCTTAAAGCTACTCAGGGCAGTTCGCCCCTATCAGTAAGGTAATGGGCCAGCTGATGGTGTGCTCGGTTTGCCAGTGCTCTGCCAGCGCGTTCTTGAGTGCCTCAACGGGGTTGAAGCCTTTTTCTTCAATAAAGCGAGCGGTGGCTGACCAGCTTTGCACATAGGCAATTAATTGCTCAAGCTGCCATTTTTCCTTGAGTTCAAAGCTTGGGCAGGCCAGTCGGGTAAAGGGGAAGGGGAGATCGGTGTAGCCATTTTCAACGTGTTTTCTTTCTGGCGGCCAATATGCGCCAACGCCGCTTTGGTAAAACGTTTGGAATAAATGATTAATTTGCGGATGGTCTATGACGGGTGTGCCGTAGCACCAGGCAGCAATCAGCCCCTCCTTTTTTAAAACTCGCTTAGCTTCTAAATAAAAAGCATCTAAATCAAACCAGTGCAGTGCTTGGGCGATGCAAATAAGATCCACGCTATTGGGGGGCAACTGGCTGTCTGCTGCAGTAGTGCAAAGAGTGAGAATCTTTGGATTACCAGGGAGTAAATCAAGCTGCGCCTGGCTGATGTCGGTGGCTAATACCGAATCAAAGTGCAAGGCAAGCGCGGTTGAGGCCTGACCACTTCCCGCACCGCAATCCCATGCCCGTTGTCGCTCGGGGCATTGGCTGGCTAGCCACTCAAAAAGGGCTGCGGGGTAATGCGGCCTGCTTGCGAAATAGTGTGTTGCAACCTTAGAAAAGTGATCCGACATGGTTTAGCCCTGTGCTGGTCGTATGAGTTTCCAGGCCATTCCCCCTAATACTCCCACCGCCAAAACCAGCGCCGCCCATAGTCCATAGCTGCGGGCGGATGAGGGCTCGCTGGCGATGGCCGGTGCGAGGGGAGTGGTTTTATTCTGCAAAGCGCCCGCTACAGCCGATGCCACCGCGTTGCCGATGATTAAATCCGCCGAGTTGATCGCCGCACTATTCACCCGCATATTGCCAAAAGACAGCGTAAATGGCGCTTGCCCGCGGGCGACGAAGGCGATTTGCTGGGGTGTCCAGCCTGCTTTCAATTGAGGTAGGCCCTGGCCTAGCCCGCCGCTATTTTGATTGACGCTTAAGCGCCAGTAGCGATGGTTATTGGGGGAGATGGATAGCGCGGGGCTGTGGGCCTCAGCTGTTTTTCCTTGTAGACGATAAAGCACGCCGCTTTGCGCGTTCTGCCATGGCTCGGCAGGGGTGGCACGGCTTGCTAGTGATGCTTGCACTACCGTGTTGAGCTGTGGCAAGGCTATCTCCAGCCTGTCGATCGGTGCATGCACGCCAAGATCAAACAGATACTCGTCTTGGCTGAGCTGGGCCGTGACGGGTGCTAGCCATGCTCTTTTTGCCGGAGCAGATTGCTCAATTGATGATTGCAAGCGCACTTCTTTAAGCGTGAGCGGGGTGTCGCTGCTGATGCGCAGATATTTGGCGCGGATGCCGCCCAATTCCACTTTCGGCTGGCTGAGCGTTTGCCCTTGGTAATCGAGCTGGATGATTTCTGTGCTGCCTAGCGCTTGCCATTGTTGCAAATCGTCGCTGGCCGCCAGCCTGATCTGGCCCTGATAGTTGGCTTCTTGCCAGCCCAGAATCAGCGACTCAAGTTGCCCTTTGATTTGTGAGGCGTCAACAATATAGCTGCTCTCTTGCTGCTTGCTGAACGTATGACTCTGCGCGCTCAACTGCCCGTCGCTGCGGATCTGAATAGAAATATCACGCTGTTCAATGCTGGCCTTGCTGTCATAAGGAAAAAAACGCAGGGAGGTCTGGCTAAGCTGATTTTGCTGCGGGGCTGCTCTTGTTTCCAGTGCATAGGGCACCAGTTCACCTGCGGCGTTAAAGACCCGCAGATCGCCCAAATCGGCCCGCTGGCTAAATTGGTACACCGTGATAGGCACATCCAGCCGGTAGAAGGGCGACGACTCGCTGAGTAGCAATATTTGCTGATGGCTAAAAACAGCCGGTGTCAGCGGCGATGGCAGCGGTACTGGCGTGGGGTTTTTTGCCCAAGCCAAGGGGCTGATACATAAGATCAGTATGCAGATTAATCTCATGGCTCTTCCTTCTTGGGTGGCAGCGGCGATAAATAGCCAATGATAAGCAGTAAGACGCCTACGCCAATAAAGCTGATGATGCGCTCGATCCCGCTGATTCTGGATAGATCGAGCATAAACAGCTTAGCAACCACGACAACCAATAGCGCTGCGCCGCTAAACCAGAGTGATCTGTCGGTTTTGCGCGTGGCAAACAGCATTAAGCCAAAGGCCAGCACGGTCCAGAATATCGACAGCGAAGCTTGCACTAGCGTTGATTGCAAGAGCGGCCCGAGCAGATAGGGCACATCGCCCCAATGATGCAAGGTGCGCAGCAAAACGCCGTTCAGCCAGACAAATAGCGTGGCACCGGTGCCGATTTTAAGCCATTGCATCGGCAGGCCACCGCGCAGCTTGTCCACGCGGTAGAGCCATAGGCCGAGTAGGGCAAAGATGCCGATCTGGATTAAATCGAGCGGATTGATCAGCGGCCAGCGGCTGCCAGCCTCGCTGAGGTTGGCGTAGAAAGTCCATAGCCACATCACCAACATCACGGGCGCGCAGGCAATGGCCAGCAGGCGCAACATGCTGTCCCGTTTGGCAAATTGGAGCGCGGCCAATGAAAACAGCCCCCAAGCCAGCATGAGTATTTGTTGCAAGTTGCTGGAATGCAGCGCTTCTAATAAAGAGAACGGGAAGGCCAGCAGGTGATGCAGGCTGCGCAGCAAGGCACCGTTAAACCAGATAAATAAGGTAGCAAGGGTGGCATACGCCAGCCAGTTGGGTAGCTCGGCATCGGCGGATGTCGATTTGAAATCACGCCAGGCCAGATACAGCGCGCCAAGAACCGCCAGTTGCGCCAGCTCTAGTAAATTAAGCAGCGGCAGATAGCGAACATTGAGCAAGCTGCCATCGCTAAAGTTGGCAGCCAATAGCCATGCCCAAAGCACCAGCAATATGCCGCGCAATGCGTGGCGTGCGGCTATCGAGCCGTAGGATTCTTCTTTGGCAAAGCGTTTTAGCATGAGTATGGCGATTGTGGATACGCCGCTCCAGAACAGCGCAAATATCGCTTGTATTCTGAGTGAATCAATCAAGGTCATCAGGCTGTAAACCTCACCACCCCAATGGTGAAACACCCTGAGCAGTATGGCGTTAAGCCAGAGAAAGCCAATGGCGAGCAGGATGGGGGCGGTCAGCTTGGATAAATCAAGCAACTGTAAGTTGATTAAGCGACGCTTCCAAGCTAAGAGCGCCACCACGCCTAAGCCAAGGGCAATATCGAGCGGGTTAAGCAGCGGTAAATACGGCAGCGGATCAGGATTGCCATTGCTGCCCAGCGCAAACAGCGCCCACAGCAGCAAACCTGCCGCCAGCGGTGCCGCGCCCGCAATAAAATAGGTTTGTGGATAGCGGGCAATCGGCCAGCGTATTTTGTTGCCGTAGCTGGCTAGCAGCCAGAGCACGGCGGCGCAAATGATCGGCCATGCGGTGGTACGCCATACGCCTTCTGGTACGGCTTGGCTAATCAACCATGCTAATTCGGCGGCAACTAAAATGCTTGTCAGCCAAATGCCGACGGTGTGCAGGATGGGCAACGCTTGTTGATCTTCGTCTTTATGCCGCCACAATAAATAAAGCGCTAGCGGCAGGGTAAGCGGCCATGCAAGCAAGCCCCAGCCCGCCAGTGGATGAAGATGCGTTGCTAATACCTGCATGCTGATCAGCGCCAACACAGGAAACAGCGCCAGAGCAGGTAGGCGCAGCAGTGGCCATTGCCATTTTTTGCAAGCAAGGCTGGCGAGCAGCGCACTGAAAGCTGCAAACAGGGCGATGGCTGAGGATTGCTCTGTGTGGAGAATAAATTGCCAGATTTCATTCAGGCCTGCGCCCGTCCACCACAGCAACCCCCAGGCAGCGAGAAGGGGTGAAATAATTTTTCCAGGCTTAAACCACGCCAGAGCCGCTTCTTTTTGCATTAAATAGGCGCTGAAAAAGCCTGACAGGGCTAGCATCAGGCCGCCGATATAGCCGCTGTTCAGAATGGCTAGGGCATCATCAGGTAGGGGGCCAGCATGATTAAAGAAGGCAATGCCTGCAATCACTTGCAAAGCTAAAGCGCAGCAGAGCGAGCGTAAACGTTGCTGGCGCAGGCTCACCCAGATAATCGCTGCGGCTTCAACCGCCCAACTGGCGGAGGTGGTGCGGGCATCAAAGGCCAGTGGGATGGCCAGCGTGGCAAACAGCACGCCCAGCGCAAGCAGCGCTTCAAACAGTAAACGCAGCTCGTCGCGTTTTTTTGCCCTTAAAAACTGGGCAATTAAAAGATAGAAAGCAGAGAGCACGACGGCACTACCGGCCAGTGCAAATTCAATGCCGTGGACCAGCGCGGCTTGCAGGCCAAACGCGGCCAGCGGCGTGCCAAAGATCAGCGTGCCGTCTACATAGCTTTTGAGTGCAACTTGCTGGCGTAGGGCGTAGAGCAGGGCAATGCCCACATAAAACAGGAAAAATAAGATTAAAAACGGCTCGGTGCTGGCGAGTAGCTCAGGCTTATATTTAAGCGCGCCCCAGCTTGTGGCAATCCCAAAGGTAAACACAAAGCCCAGTAAATTAAGCGGCCGCCATGTTTTATACCAAGCCATCGCAAAAATACCGGCATTAAGCAGGGCAAAATAGCTAAACAGGGCGATATGGCTGCCGTGGCCGGTGGATGTCAGAATCGGCGCTAAAAAACCACCGGTAATGCCCATCACCGCCAGCGATCTGGCGTCTTGTTTGATGGCTAAAATGGCCGAAAATACGCCGACCAAGACCAAAAATACCAGCGCAAATCCGGCAGGAATCACGGCAAATTTCAGCGCGGTAAAGGCGGTGAGATACAACACGCCCACGCCGCCGCCTTGCATAATCAAGGCATATTCGCGGCGCTTGTCACGCAATCGCCAGCCAATCACCAAGAGTGCAATGGCACCAATGGCCGTGCCTGCAAAGCGAAACTCCACTGGCAGCATGCTGTTGTCGGCGGCAAATTTAAGTAAAAACGCCACGCCAAAAAAGAGAATCAGTATCCCGACCCGCACCACGGTATTGCCACCCAGTAGCCAGTCTTTGCCCATTTTAAAGGCTTTGGATAATTGCTCGCTAAGCCAGTCTGGCTCTGCTGGCAGCAGGGGGAGTGGGGGTGCAGGGCGGCTTGGTACTGCTTGCTGGCTGCGGGGGGTGACTGCAGCGGCTAGGTCAACAGCATTGGTCTCCGAGGAAGGGAGCGTTGATTCATCGCTTGTTTCAGCTGCGATGGCTGGGCTACTTATTGCGGCTTGCTGGCTGAGCGCCGCGACCCTATCAATCGCGCTGGTCTCAGAAGGCGTGATCGCTGAGGAGTCGTTTGTTTCAGTGGTAATCGATTGAGCGCTGGTCGCTGGGATGTTTTCGGCTTGAAGATCGGCCAGATAAGGCGTAGCAGGTATGCTGATTTCTACGGTGCTGTGTTCAACTTCGTGTAATGCGGCCGGCGTGATGCTTGGGCTTACCGCTTCAAAAGCCGGGCTGCTGGCGGCGATGCTGTCCTTGCCTTGCTCTTTGAGCTGCTGCACTTCGGCTTGCAAGGCGGCGAGCGATTGCTCTAGCTGCGCGACTCTTTGCTCCAAGGGCGGTGTGAGGTGGGATGCTTGTAAATCTCTACCATTCATTGCCGCATTAGAATTTTGTTCGGATGGGGCTGATTTTTTGCTGAGATAGAGATAGCCAATAAATGCGATCAGGCCAGCGCCCAATGCCCCGCCTACGCCAAATTGTAGCCCTCCCCAAATCATTGCGATCAAAATAATGATACTTGCTTTCATATTGGCCTTTGAGGGGGCGATGAGTACAGAGAACGCGTGGGCATAAACGTGCCCACCCTAAAATTTAACGCCAAGCGCCCGGTTTTTTGACGGGCTTAGCAGGCTTGTTGGCAGGGGCTTTAGCTGGTTTTAAATCCTCACCTTCCTGATAGCTTTTTAAAATACTTTCAGAAAGCTGCAATACCGCTGTCGCATAGAGCGTGCTTTTGTTGTAACGGGTGATGACATAAAAATTATTAAAGCCTAGATAGTGGCTGGTAAAGCCAGGCTCGGTTTCTAGTGCAAATAAAACCGCTTTTTGCTGGGTATCCAGCTCATTAAGGGGAGCTACGCCTTTTTGCATTAATTCGCCTACCGTGTAATGCAGATTAAATTTATCGGCAAATACATCGCTCATATCGGCGTTGATATTGACGGCAGCGTAGGCTGCCTGGCCTTTTTCCCAGCCGTGTGCTTTTAAGTAATTAGCCACGCTGGCAATGGCGTCGTTAGGGTGGGCCCAGATATCACGATGGCCGTTTTGATCGTAATCCACGGCATATTGGCGAAACGATGAGGGCATAAACTGCGGCCAGCCCATTGCACCTGCGTAAGAGCCTTTAAAGCTCATCGGGTCTTCGTTCTCTTCGCGGGCCAGTAATAAGAATTCGGTTAGTTCTTTTTGAAAAAATTCGGCGCGGCGCGGGTAATCAAAGGCGATGGTGCTCAGCACATCCAGAATATAAAAGCTGCCAGTGTTTTTGCCGTAATTGGTTTCTGCCCCCAAAATAGCTACGATCACTTCCGGCTCTACCCCATAGCGCTCGCTGATTTCTTTGATGGCAATGGCGTGCTCACGCCAGAATTTGGCCCCTGCCAAACTGCGGGCCGGGTTTACAAAATTAACGCGGAATGTATACCAGGGGCGCGCGGTGGAAGGGCGGTCCAAGATATCCAGTACATTGCTTTTATGCGTGGCGCGGCTGAGCGTTTGCACCAGCTCTTCTTCGCTAAACTGATGTGTCGCAGCGGTGGCCTTGATATAAGCCTGTACATCTTCGCGGGCAACTAAGGCTTCGTCGGCGTGCGCCATGCCCATCAGGCTGACTAATAATAGGGGGAGAAGTTTACGCATGGTCTTCGCTTTTCTAATGGTGGTTTGTATTATCCATGAAAGGTTATGCAATCATGAGAGAAGATGTTGTGCTGGGTAGATCGTGTTGAGCAATTTCAGAGTGAATATGGCTTGTGGCTCATAAAAAGCATATCCCTTGAGCCGATTGTGTCTTTGTATCGCTGACAGAGCTAAGGAAGTGAGCCCTTGTCATTTAAATAGGAGTTTATTGAGAAAGTGCCGAAGACAATAGCTGGGCGGTGATGTCAACAATAGGAATCACTCTTTCATAATCCATTCGGGTAGGCCCAATCACCCCCAGTGTGCCAACAATTTCGCCATTTACGCGATAAGGCGCTGTGATTACTGAACAGTCGTCCAGCGGTGCTAGGCCGGATTCGCCGCCGATATAAATCTTTACACCATCTGCGTGATTACCTAAATCCAGCAATTGCAGCAGGGCGGTTTTCTGCTCAAATAAGGCAAACAATTGCCGCATTCTGGCCACATTGGATGATAAATCACCAAAGCCAAGCAGCTGGTGCTCGCCCGCAATCACCATCGAATCGTTATGGCTTGTTAATTCAGCCCCTAGCACGACAGCGGCATTCATCAGGCTGACAATATCGCTCTTTAATCTGACTAATTCGTTTTGCACAATATGGCTTAATGCCGCCAGTGTTTTGCCTGAGCAATATTCATTTAAAAAGTGAGCGGCTTCGCTAAGCTCTTTGCTGCTAAATAGTCGTTCGGTTTGCAAAATACGGTTTTGCACATCGCCATCGCTGGTCACCAGAATCAGCAGCACACGGCGCTCGGATAATTGCATAAATTCGATTTGCTTAAGCAAAAGCTCATGCCGCCGCGGGCTTTGCACTACACCGGCAAACTGGGTGAGTTGCGATAAAATTTGCGAAGCGGCGGCTACGCTGCGTTGCGGGCTGTCTACCGGTAATTGTTCTGCCAGCCCTGTCATAGTGAGTTGATCTAAAGTTTGTACGGTAAGCAAAGAGTCAACAAATAGACGGTAGCCCAAGGCGGTGGGGATGCGGCCCGCCGAGGTATGCGGGCTGGCGACAAAGCCTAGGGCTTCCAAATCAACCATGGTATTTCTGATCGTTGCAGAGCTAATATCCAGCCCGGAAAAATGCTGTAAGGCTTTCGAGCCAACGGGCTGGCCGTCAGCAATGTAGCGCTCGACGAGGGTTTTAAGTAGAATTTGAGAACGATCGTTCAGCATATAGGGCGGTGGTGGTGGACCAAGTTGCGAATCTTACTTCGTTTTACAAGGAGTTTCGCTTGTGAGCAAGCCCCTGCTTTCAAAAATGCCGGGCAGTTTCTTAGGTTTTAAAGTAGATCAGCACTGCCGGTTATTTCACTGCTGCTTGCTTGGAGCCGCCTTATTTACCCCCCGCAATATATCTGTGTAGCACACCGTGCATTGCCTCTGTTTAAGTCAGGCTTGGCCAGTGCGGGGAGCGTTTGGAGCCAGAAGGGAATCTTCCGGCTAGGCGCAGGCCCCAAGAATGCAATAACATAACTGACTACGGGTGTTATTTATTAAAAAATCGGGTCTAATGAGCTTATGCATAGTCTACTGTTCAAAACCGTCGCTGTTGTAGGGCGTGCTGGCACGCCTAATCTGGACGAGCCTATACGCCGCCTTGCCTCGCTGTTAACCACTGCTGGCGTTAAAGTTTTACTTGATCAAGCCACTGCGGAAGAACACGGCATTACCGAGCATCAGGATGTAAGCCGCGATAATATCGGCAAAGTGGCGGATTTAGTCATTGTACTGGGGGGGGATGGCACCATGCTGGGCGTGGCGCGTTTGCTTGCCCCCTATCGCATTCCACTGGTAGGGATTAATCAGGGCCGTCTGGGCTTTATGACTGATATCTCGGTCGATGAAATGGATGAGCTAGTGATTGCCATGCTGCACGGTGAATTTATCCCCGAAGAGCGCATCCTGCTTGAAACCACCGTGGTGCGTGATGGTCATGAAATTGACAACGCCTTAGCGTTTAATGATGTGGTGTTTAGCCGGGGTAATACCGGTGCCATGATCGAATTTGAAATCTTCATTGATGGCCGCTTTGTATATAGTCAGCGTTCGGATGGCTTGATTATTTCAACCCCAACCGGTTCCACAGCTTACGCGCTAGCATCCGGTGGGCCGATTTTGCATCCTAGCCTGCCTGCGATTGCACTGGTACCAATTTGCCCGCAATCGCTATCGAATCGCCCGATTGTGGTGAACGATACCTGTGCGGTGGAATTTTTGCTGACCCGCGCTCAAGATGCACGGGTGTATTACGACAATCAGTCGCACTGTGATTTACAAGAAAAAGATCGTGTATTGATTAGCCGCTACCGCAATACCTTAAGAGTATTGCACCCGAATAGTTACCACTACTACGACACCCTGCGCGAAAAACTACGCTGGGGTGAGCGTTTGTAATTGTAGTGGCATAACAAGGCTTAGTTCTGTAGATACAGAGATAAAGAGAGCACACTGAGAAAAACAAGATGAGTCTGTCGCGAATATTGTGATGATGTTCAGTGTGGTAGTGCAGGGTGAATAGCCATACTTAAAGATATTTCAGCCTAAAATTGAGGGAGCAAAATCTCGAACCACAGAGAACACAGAGTGCACAGAGTTTCACAGAGGAAACGATAAATTTGATGGTTTTCTCCGTGTTCTCTGTGTCCTCGTTTTACTCTGTGGTTCAAGGTGTAGCTCACTATCAAAGCTAACTGAAGCAACTTCATAACTCTGTGTTCTTCGTGCTCTCATTCATCTCCGTGTCTACAGAACTTTAGCTTTTAATCATTTCACTGATTTTTAAAATCTCTGTGGCAACCGTAACCAAGGTGTAAAAAAGCGCCATGCTGCTTTCTATCTCGCTTAAATCCTTTGTCATCGTGCAAGAGCTGTCTCTCGACTTTCGCTCGGGCCTCACCACCTTAACGGGTGAAACAGGGGCTGGTAAATCAATCGTGATTGACGCGCTAGGTTTGCTACTGGGTGGGCGGGCAGAAAGCGCGGTGGTGCGCCACGGTGCCGAAAAGGCCGATTTGCAAGCACGGTTTGCTCCGCCCAAAAATGCGCGGGCCTGGCTGGAAGAAGAAGCTTTGCTGGGGGACGAGCCTGAAGAATTACTGATTCGCCGCAGCATCGACAGCAATGGCAAATCCCGTGCGTGGATTAATGGCATTGCAGCAACGCTGACGCAGCTTAAAACGCTGGGCGAGCAGTTGGTGGATATCCATGGACAGCATGCGCCGCAATCCTTGCTGCGTTCTGAAGTGCAGCGCGAATTAGTCGATGGCTATGCAGAAAGCACGGGCCTCGCAAAAGATGTGGCTGGTTTATTTAAAGATTGGAAAAACGTCGTTGATGAGCTGGCGATTGCCGAAAATAACGCCGAAGCTTTTGATGCTGAGCGTGAACGCCTGCAATGGCAGGTGGATGAAGTGTCTGCCTTGCAATTTACCGCAGCAGAATGGCCGGAGCTGCAAGCCGAGCATAAGCGCCTGCACCACGCCGCCAGCCTAATCGAAGGCGTGCAAAGTGGCTTGTTGATGTTGGCCGATGGCGATGAAAACTGCCAGTCATGGCTGGGATCGGTGGCGGGACGCTTATCTGTCTTGGCCGATTTTGACGCAGGTATCTCAGAAACGCTGGAGCTATTGGCCAGTGCCGAAGCGCAAATGAGCGAGGCCGTGTACGCGCTGCGCCGTTATAGCGATCACCTAGAGCTAGATCCTGCGCGCCTCGCTGATGTAGAAAGCCGCTTAGATGCCATCTTTCGCATGGCGCGTAAATATCGGGTAGAGCCTGCTGAGCTGCCAGAAAAACTAGCAACTTGGCAAAATCGCCTAGCCGAATTAGGCGGCAGTGCAGGCTTGGATGCTGTGCGCCGCCGCGCTCAAAAATTAGAAGCAGATTATCGCAAAGCGGCCAAGCAACTATCCGCCAGTCGCAAGGCCGCCGCAGATAAGCTCTCTAAAATGGTGACTAAAGAATTGCAATTGCTGGCCTTGGTGGGCAGCCGTTTTGAAATTGCCCTGCACGCACATGAAGCCCCCGCCAGCTTTGGTTTGGAAACAGTAGAGTTTATGGTGGCTAATCACCCGACGACTCCGGCCAGAGCGATGGCCAAGGTGGCGTCGGGTGGTGAGCTATCCCGTATCAGCCTTGCCCTGCAAGTGATTACCAGCCAGGTTGCCAATGTGCCTACGCTGATTTTTGACGAGGTGGATGTGGGTATCGGTGGCCGAGTGGCCGAGATTGTCGGCCGCATGCTGGCGGACCTAGGCGCGGCGCGGCAGGTGTTGTGTATTACCCACTTACCCCAAGTCGCCGCCTGTGGTTTTCAACAGCTGCAAGTAAGCAAAACACAATCGAAATCCGGCGTGTTAAGCACCATCCGCATGCTGAGTGTGGAAGAGCGCATTGAAGAAATCGCCCGTATGCTGGGCGGCGTGGAAATCACTGGTACCACACGCCAACACGCGGCAGAAATGCTGGGTGTGGCTTAAAAAATCACAAAGAATCTGTAGACACAGAGCGCAGGGAGAACACAGAGCACACCGAGAAAACAATACCTCCTTTATTACAGTGGGACGCACGCGAGACCATGATGCTGGGCGGAAAAATTGAGCAAGAGACATAATCAGGGCTGTTAGCCGTGTGATTTCTCAAGGTTTTTCTTTGTGTGCTGCTTGTTACCTCTGTGTCTACAGAACTTTTTTTGATTAAGTTGTATGTTGATGAATGATTTAGATTTTATGCAGCAGGCCTTGATTGAGGCTGAACGGGCTAAAGAGCTGGGCGAGGTGCCGGTTGGGGCGATTGTGGTGTATCGGGGCGAGATTATTGGCCGTGGTTGCAATCAGCCTATTTTGCGTCACGATCCGAGTGCCCACGCTGAAATGATGGCGATCAGGCAGGCGGCGCGTCATTTGGGTAACTATCGCCTGCCCGAGTGCGAGCTGTATGTCACGCTAGAGCCTTGCATTATGTGTGCCGGGGCGATTATGCATGCACGGATTGCCCGAGTGGTTTATGCCGCGACAGATCCTAAAACGGGAGCTGCGGGCAGCGTCATTAACCCCTTTGCTGATTGCCGTTTGAATCATCAAACGCAGCTGGTGCAAGGCGTAATGAGTGAGGAATCGTCCAATTTATTGAAAGCTTTTTTCCGTGAAAGGCGGCAGGCCGAAAAAGACAGGAAGAAAACTGTCGTATAAATTTCACTAATTTGTGAAATATTTACACTGAAGTAAATAAAGTCGTAAACTGGCCCCTCACTCTTGATCGGGATGTGGGGATGAAAAAAATACTAATCGCCTTCGCCGCAGCTTCACTACTTGGCGCATGTGCTTCAACACCTTCAAAAAATACGGTTGTTTCTGTAGAGCCTGCTATTCCAACTGTTAAATCACATGATAAACAGGTTGTGGCTTATATCCGCACCTGGCCGATTGGCTCTACACCTAAAGATATGGATATGGGTCGCCGTTGGCGAGCCAGTGATATTCAAGGCAATCAGCTCACCACTTTGAATTTAAGCTTTGGTTTAATTCGTAATGGCACCGAGGTTTATATTAAAGATTTAGAGCCGCAGCCTAATTCGGATAAAACCGCCACCATCGCCCCATTTGCAAATATGTGGGATGAGGTGGCTAAATTGCAAAGCCAATATCCACATTTAAAAGTGAATGTGTCGATTGGAGGCTGGGGCGCTGATGGCTTCTCACAAATGGCTAGAACGCCAGAAACTCGCAAGCAGTTTATTGCGAACGTTATTAAGTTAATTGATGAGCATAAACTAGCAGGGATTGATTACGATTGGGAATACCCCGTTGGCCCGGATTGGTTGCCGATTGCAAAAGACCCAAGCGATAAAGAAAACTATCCCAAGCTTTTAGAAGAAACCAAAGCCGCTTTAAATCAATATGGTGCAAAAACGGGTAAGCAATATCAATTATCGGTAGCCGTGCCTGCTGCTGCTTGGTTTTTACAAAATATTGATGTGATTCGTGTGGCTAAATCGGTCGATTATATGAAAGTCATGGCTTATGACTTTGCCGGGTCCTGGAGTAAAAAAACTAGCCACCATACTAATCTATATCAAAATAAAGCAGATCCTGAAGGCGGTGGCTGGAGCGCTGATCAGGCTATGAGTTTATATTTGAATGCAGGTGTTAAACCAGAGAAACTGCTAATGGGTAGTGCTTTCTATGGGCGCGCATGGCAAGGGGTAGCCAGCACCAATAATGGCTTATTTAATGCTTATAAAAAAGCCGCTTATGATGACGGCATTACCTGGCAAGATATCAAGGCTTTAAAGGCCAAGGGTGCGACGCGTTATTGGGATCCAGTTGCCAAAGCGCCCTGGCTATTTGATGGTGACTTGATGGTGACTTACGAAGATCAGGAAAGCCTGAAATACAAAGCGCAGTATATTAAGAGCAAGCAGCTTGGCGGTATTATGGTTTGGGAGTATGGCCATGATATGGATAGTGAGTTACCCCGAGTGATTAACCAATCGCTAATGTAATATGTAATGGGAAATAAAAAAGGCCACTTTCTAGTGGCCTTTTTTATTTCCGCGCATCGCTGTTCTAGATTGTTTTTTTGTGGCTCTATTTGCAACTTTGTTGCTAATAACCGAGTGTGATATTTAAATAATTTATTAGCACAATTTGCGAGTTGTTTTAAACAGGATTGAATAGCGATAGCTGGTTTTTATAAGTCGTGCTTTATTGGTGTATTCCCTAATATTTAAGCCGGATTGAATCATGTTTTTTTTGAAAGGTCTGGCATTTTATTGCGTCATCTATACGAAATTAATAAGGGTTTTAAAAAAAAACATCAAATTAAAAAAAATTCTTGATGTTGGTCAAACTTTTTTCTAATGTTTAATAACAAAGTCGCAGCTTAAATAAGCGGCTAGTAATTTATAAATCTATGGGGCGCATTTATCCAGCGTTGACTTAATCCGAATTGCTATTACGCAGTTAAGCACTGCTAATTAGCTTGTCTGTGCCTGTCATTTATCCTCGGCAGATACCGGCGTTCATTGGGGTATACCCCGCTAAACTTAAAAAGGGTCGCAAATAATGAAGCAAGCATTAAATCATGTAGCACGTCCTCTGCTGATGGTCGTTTTATTGGGTGGAGCTTTCAATGCCATGGCTGCTGAACGCGTGGATTTAGAAAACTATGTACCATCAGCCGGGCTGACAACAAGTTCGCTCGCTAACGATGGTGTGCATGGCTTGTTGGGTTTAAAGGCCGATGAGTTGCAAACTGCGCGTAGCCAAACCTACGCAGATGGCAAGGTGGTGACTCGCTATCAACAGTTTCACCAAGGTGTACCGGTATGGGGTGAAGGCATCGTTGAAAGCCGTAATGCAGGTCAGGCTCAGTTATCTGGTGCCATGCTGCGTGATTTAACTAATGATTTGCCAAGCGCTAAGCCTACTTATTCGCAAGCACAGATTTTAGAGTTGGCAAAAACACAGGCTCGTGCGTTTAAAACCGAGAATGATCAGGCCAAACTCTACGTTACGCTGGGCGCAAATAATGTGGCACAGCTGATTTATGTGGTGTCTTTTGTGGCAAGCAATAGCAAAAAGCCAAGCCGCCCGCATTTTATTCTTGATGCCAATACCGGTGTGGTGCTGGATCGTTGGGAAGGGATGGCACATAAAGACGCAACTGGCCCTGGTGGCAATACAAAAACAGGGCAGTATGAATACGGTACTAAATATGGTCCGCTGGTCGTGACCGACGATTGCAAAATGAATAGCGGCAATGTGATTACGGTTGATTTGAAAAACGGCACGTCAGGCACAGCACCTTATCAGTTTACTTGCCCACGCAATACTTATAAGGCAGCTAATGGCGCATTCTCGCCGCTGAATGACGCGCATTACTTCGGTAATGTGGTTTTCAATATGTATAAAGACTGGTTTGCTCTGCGTCCGATTACTCAAACGCTTTACATGAAAGTGCACTATGGCAACAAGTATGAAAATGCATTCTGGGATGGCTCGGCCATGCATTTTGGTGATGGTGCAAATACTTTCTATCCGCTGGTATCCTTGGATGTATCCGCTCACGAAGTAAGCCACGGCTTTACCGAGCAAAACTCAGGCCTGGTTTATTCCAAGATGTCGGGCGGGATGAACGAAGCGTTCTCTGATATGGCAGGTGAAGCCGCTGAATACTATATGAAGTCTAATAATGACTTCCAGGTAGGGGCGGAAATCTTTAAAGCCAACGGGGCTTTACGCTATATGGACGATCCAACGAAAGATGGTCGCTCTATTGCACATGCCAGCCAATATAACGATAGCATCGATGTTCACTTGACTAGCGGTGTATACAACAAAGCCTTCTACTTGCTGTCTACCAAGGCAGGCTGGAATACACGTAAAGCTTTTGAAGTGATGGTGGATGCGAACCGCTTACATTGGACAGCCAATAGCACCTTCGATCAAGGCGCTTGCGGTGTGGAAAAAGCAGCATTGAGCCGTGGTTATGTGGTTGCTGATGTGACCTCTGCTTTTGAAGCTGTGGGCGTAAGCTGCGCTGTTAAGCCACCACTTCCAGGTAAAGTGCTGGTTAAAGGCGTGCCAGTTACAGGCTTGAGCTTGGCAAAAAATGCAACAGTGGCTTACACCATTGTGATCCCTACCGGTGCTAAAAACCTCACCTTTAAAACATCGGGTGGCACAGGGGATGCTGATATCTACGCTAAATTTGGCGTAGCGCCAACCACTTCGGTCTATGACGCTAAATCTGATGGCACCACTAATACCGAAACCATCACCATCGCAGCACCCAAAGCTGGTACTTACCATCTGCTGCTAAAAGCTTATGCCGCATTTAGCGGTGCAACGCTGGTTGCAAATCATCAGTAATTAAGTTGTTCCTAGCCCCGCTCCGAATGTGAGTGGGGCTTTTTTTTTGGGATTTATAATCTAATTACCAAGGATTTTACACATGAATTACAAAATTCTGGCTGCATTGCTATGCAGCAGCATGATTGCCACGTCTGCTGTTGAAGCGGCACCTAAAAAAGTCTGGATTACTTTAGGGGATGCCGCTTATTTACAGCTGCAAAAATTAGCGCCTAAAACCATTGCAAAAGAGAGCAAAAGCATCCTGCCACAAGAGGGTCTGCTGGCCATGGAGCGCGTACATTTGGTTGAGGTGGACGAGCACCAATTGCTTGGTTTGTCAGAGGCTGTGCACCACGAGCTAAAGCGCTGCGGTGGCTTTATGTTCCACGCCAGCGAAGCGGCCGGGCGTCAGGCGCTGCAGCCGACTGCCTCGCTGTTGGCCGCGATAAGGCCTTCGTATACGCTGGATAATCAAAGCGTGGTGAATGCCTTGCTGCCACAAATGCAAGACAGCAACATTGCGCAAACGATTGTTGATTTATCTGCCTTTACTAATCGCTATTACACTTCCACATCCGGTGTGAACGCCTCTAACTGGATCAAAACGCGCTGGCAACAAATGGCAGCAGGGCGAAGCGATATTACCGTTGAACAATTTACCCATGCCGCCTGGGCGCAAAAATCGGTGATCTTAACGATTAAAGGCACAGATAATTCAGGGGAGGTCGTGGTATTGGGCGGCCATCTTGATTCAATCAGCAATCAAGGTACGGGCGAGGGCATGCGCGCACCGGGGGCCGATGATGATGCGTCCGGTATCGCAAGCATGACCGAGGTATTGCGGGTGATGGTGGCAGGCGGCTACAAGCCTCGCCGTACGCTTAAATTAATGGGCTATGCGGCAGAAGAAGTGGGCCTGCGCGGCTCGCAAGAAATTGCCAAAAGCTTTAAAGCGGCTAATACCAATGTAGTGGGTGTGATGCAGCTGGATATGACCAACTACAAAGGCTCGGATAAAGATATCTACCTTTACACCGATTATACCGATAACGCGCAAAACCAGTTTGTAGCTAATCTGCTTACATCCTATTTGCCGGCGATTAAAATTGGTTACGATAAATGCGGCTATGCCTGCTCGGATCATGCATCGTGGAGCGGGCAGGGTTATTTTGCCTCTATGCCGTTTGAATCTTCGTTTAGCCAAGACAATCCGTATATCCATACCGCGAATGATACCTACGCCAATAGCGGCAATCAGGCTCAGCATGCCCTGAAGTTTTCTAAAATGGCGCTGGCCTTTATGGTGGAATTGGGAAGCGATGGCCCAGTTACCCCTGGCCCTGCGGATAAAGTAGAAAACTTTTCCGGCAAACTGGCTTTAGGGCAAAAACAAAGCTTTGGCCCGTTTAAAGTAGGGGCAGGTGGCAAGATTAGCGCTGCGTTGAGTGGCACAGGCGATGCAGATCTATACCTTAGAAAAGGCAGCGCCCCAACGACCAGCACTTTTGATTGCAAATCAGACGGCCCGAATAGCACAGAAAAGTGTGAGCTAAGCCTAGCAGCAAATGGCGATGCTTACCTGCTGCTTAACGGCTATTCCGCAGCAGATTACACCTTGAAAGTAACGTACCGGCCGCAATAGCCCTAGTCATCCTTGCAATAAAGCCGTGCAGCTTGCACGGCTTTATTTTTTTGTCTGGATTTTGTATTAGAAGTGGTGTGGTGGTATAGGAAAGATTAAGTATGTAAGCCGAAGGCGAGCAGCTAAGTGTTTATGGTGTACAGGTGTAGCTGGTAGGTGTTAAGCCTAGCAATATCGATGGCATTGGCAATGTAGAAAAAGCTGCAGCGGTGCTTGTTTGAAAAAGGAAAAAGTAATGGGGTTAGGTCTTACATTTTGCATCAGATAAAATTTATAGTGGTTTGCAAAGCAGGTTAATTTGTCAAATGCAAAACCTGACCCTAGAGATTAGGAGATTAGAAAGAAGAGCAATATTTTCAGATCCTTGATTACTCCAATGAGTACGAGTTCAAGAAAGGCTCTGTATTCCAGTTATTAGAGCCAGATATTAATCAGGAGATTTACGGTCTGCCCGAATACCTGTCGGTGCTTAATTCAACATGGCTGAATGAATTGGCCACGCTATTTCGCCGCCGCTACTTTGCCAACGGTAGCCACGCTGGTTTTATTCTGTACATGACCGACGCCGCGCAAAGTTATATCGATGATCTGCGCACCGCATTACAAGGCAGCAAAGGCCCAGGGGATTTTAAAAACTTAATGGTGTACGCGCCTGGCGGTAAGAAAGACGGTATGCAGATCTTGCATATCTTTGAAGTGGCGGCCAAGGATGACTTCTGGAATATAAAGAACGTAACCCGCGACGATCAACTCAGCGCCCATCGCGTACCGGCACAGCTGATGCGTATCATCCCCAACAACACTGGCGGCTTGGGTGACGTAGAGAAGAACGAGATTGAGCCATTACAGGAACGGATGAAGGAGCTGAATGATTGGCTGGGGGTGGAGGTGATACGTTTCAATCCTTACGTGCCGTCGTAAAAAAATACAAGCAAGCAGCAAACCCGCAACCTAGGGCTTTTTTGCATGCATTTTGGGTGATATCTGCCCTCAGCACCCAGCGCGCGCCCTCGTGACCCCGCCACGCCTGTCCACTTAACACACTATTTTATGCACCTGTATGAGCATGGCTCAAGCCCCGGCAAATATTGCCCAAAACGGTAAAAAATGTCCGTATAAAAGTTTGCATCATTTGCGTATTGCTTGCCTACCCTTGCAGGGGCCGTAATAGCCTCTCTATCAAGGGGGATTGCGTAATTTTACTTCTTCCTATGATTATTTTGAGGGAGGATTGCCGTCCCCACGTTGAACTTTTTCCTTTGATATGAAAACCCTTGGTGGGGTGATTTTTATCGATCAACTTTATCCCGCACTGGAATGATAAGCTGATGAGAACTAATTTTTTTTATTCCCCTAATTTAAACTCCAAAAAGACATCTTAAATATATTTTCAACAATACAAGTAAATACATATAATTAATTTAACATATTAAAAAATGCAATTAAAAGTGTGTTAAAAAATCAAGCATTTCATTGGTACGCCCCCTGTCAGGAAAGGCGTCCTGAACTGATTACAGTTTCCAAATTTAATTCAGATCGGTCAGTGAAGATGCCGGAGTAAAAGAAACGCTCCAGTTATTTGATGCAATTACTCTATTTATTGCAGCAATTGAACTGGGGTTCATTTCATAATGTGTAATACCTGATCCCGATACTAGTGACATAGAATTAGACCCACATTCATCAAGGATTTCCTTGTCAATTGTCATAGAATTTGTGTGATAATATTCAACACTACCATTATCACTGGCCTTTAAATATGCCGTATGACACAAGACTCCGTCTTGCTTGATAAAATTAAGAAACCCACTCTGTTTTTGATCCACAACTAAACTGCTATTTATGTTGTTCTCTCCAATTTCCATAATATCTCTATATCGTTGTGAATAGTTATTTTCCAGCGATTTATATAATTCAGACTTTGTTTCTTTCCCTATTTTACCATCAAACATGGCAATCTCTATTGCTGTATGATGACATGCGGATTTTGAAATGCAGTGGTTTTTAATAATGGCAGAGTGTATTTTTTTGTCCAGCCCATCAACGGAAATTTCTTTTTCATTTTCTTTGCGGTTATTAATGGATGGAAAGCACGCTGAAAATATTTTCATTTAAATAAATTCCTATTTAATTAAAGGCAAGTGCCTTAAGTTACCCAATCTTCAGATTGAAATTCCCATAAATATTTACAAAGGATAGAAAGCCCTTCATAATTTTTTACTCACCCTGAATTTCATTAGCCATATAAAGTTTATATATTAACCCCAAACAGAACTGTGCTCTTTCAAAAAACGATGATCCACTGTAAATCAGTCGCTCCCTAAACTAAACTCGGAGCTCCATTGGTAATCCCCCCCCGACAAAAACAGTTCATTTTTAAGTGGAATTTTCTCGCAGTCTTTGATGAGTTCTACATGAAAGCAGTACGTTATTTCGACTGCCAGATTATGGCGATTTTAGGAGTAACGTTAGGAGTAACGGGGTCAGGTCTTACATTTTACATAAGATAAAATTTACAGTGATTTGTAAAGCAGCTTAAATTGAGTAATTCATGTCAAATGTAAGGGCAGACCCTATAGTTTTTAAAATCTTGCATAATTTGCGGATTTTTTGCTGATTGTTACAGAGTGCACAATCCTCACTATCAAAGGGGATTGCGTAATTCTACTTCTACCTATGATTATTTTGAGGGAGGATTACCTGCGGGCTTTCTGAGGCTTTCAACTCAACTGATTAGGCTTGGCAGTTTCTGCTAAGCTATTAGCTTGACTATCAATACTGGAATAGGGCTCATATATATTGACACTCAAATGGGAGAAAGAAGAGTAGTGCTTATTAAAAACATTACTCATCCAGTTTTCGAATTCGGTAGAGGAGTTGAATGACACTTCACCAAAGTTAGGGTCCATAAACTTTATATAGCCTTCATTATCCTTAGTGCAAGCGACGGCATGTCCCGGTTTAGTGGGGTTATGCAGATAACACATGTTAACGCTGCCTTTGTCGTCGTTGAGCGTCATGCTCATTGCATCCGACAGTCCCTGTGGGCAAAAATTGTCAGGCGTCAGGTTTAGCGTTCCAACATGATTAAGATGGAGTTTTAACTCTTTCTGCATGCGTTCCTGCATTTCTACCGGAGCAAGTGCAGAGTAATCGTGATCCAGATACTGAGACACCACCTCCCACTTTGAGGATGAATCAGCAAGCCAAGAAAAGAAGTCTTTTCCCTCTATGCTTTTAAGAAGGTATTTCGCGGACATGGCCATGCAGACGCCACTGTCAGTGACATCTGTTCTCACTCCATAGATATCGTAAACGCTCTTGGTTATCTCAGATTGTTTGTAATTAACTTCGATACATCCGAATTTATTTGCGCTGTTGTTGATAGCATCAAGCATAGATTGACCTCAAAAATATCAGATCGTGCCATGAAAAATGCCATGTTCCTTTCAAAAAACGGTAATCGCCCTGTTTTTAAGTTCACTTAAAAGTAGAGGTTAGGCGTGTAATGCCAGTTTTTGTCTTGGGGTGATGCCGCCCAGTTCTATGTGTGGGCACTCGTTATTGTAAGTCCAAAGACATTGCGTTGCGGTTTCTTGTGACGTAATTGGGGTCAGAGCAAACTTAAATCTTGCTATATTTCATAGCTTCATAACCGAAGCAAGCATATTTAACTTTATTCTGACCCTGGTTATTTAGTCAAAAGGGAAAAAATAGCTTTTTTTAAAGCTATTAGAGGGTGTAGCAATAATGGGTTGTGTATGTTTGTGTAAAATACAAGGCCCTACCGTAACCCTGTTTTTTCTAGCCATTGACCCTTCTGAGCGCATGGCCCCCACATCGAAGATAATATCTACATTAAATACCCCCTCTTCTTTTATTTCATCACTTAAAAAACCTTTTGTAGTAAAGCCATGTATCTCTTTATCAACCACCAAGTCAGCAGTCATTGGGCAGGATGATATACAACTAGCTTAAAAATAATCCTTTTCACCATTTTTATTTATATAAATATGCTTAATTTAAAAGTTCATTTCTGTTTTAAGTATTGAAATTTTTATTGCTTTTGATGTTGCAATGATTCCATTTTTTTGAGTGACATTAATATGTCTAACTCGCATTTCATGGACAAATTCATAATCCAAGCTAGAAATAGAAAAATCATCTTTATATGAATGAGCTTCTTTCGTAGAGATAATGCGCTGATCCTGATTAATAAGCCGCGGCGAAAGAGGCGAGCAGATCAAGGGCCATGAGAAACCAAGGGCTTGCAGGAAGGTCTCTATATTGCACGAGGCTTTATTCTTGCAGATGCAGTCTTTATAAAAGGCAGTGGGTAATTATAAACAAAATCAGATTTCATAAGGTGTCTGCCTTATCTTTGCTGGTTTTTCTGTTGTGTTGGTCTTTTTGTGTGGTTTTGAGCCAAAGGTTATTTTGATACGCTATTTTTACCCAATAAAAATGCGACCTTTCGAGTCGCATTTTTATATTTAACAAAACAACTGTTGTGTTGTTTCTGAATAATTAATTGGCGAGGGAGGCCTCGTTTCATGCTGGGATTATTAAATCGCTTGCTCGTTAATCTCACCCGTGCGAATCCGCACTACATATTCAACAGGGGTGACAAAGATTTTGCCGTCGCCAATCTTGCCGGTATTGGCGGCTTTAATAATGGCTTCGATAGCTGTTTCTACTTTGCTGTCTTCAAGCACCACTTCGATCTTGGCTTTGGGCAGAAAATCGACCACATATTCTGCGCCACGGTATAGCTCGGTATGGCCTTTCTGGCGGCCAAATCCTTTGACTTCTGTGACTGTCAGGCCGGAAATACCGAGTTCTGATAGAGCTTCACGCACTTCGTCGAGCTTGAAAGGTTTGATGATTGCTTCGATTTTTTTCATTATTTTTCCTTGCCAATAAGTAAATCGCTGCAGGCGATTTGCTGGAGTATAGAGCGGGCGGCTTAGCTGCCAAGCTTGAGTTCACGCTGATCGCCGTTTAACGGCATGCGATCCAGTAAAGGGGCAAACAGGTTTTCTTTGCCGCTGGCTGGCTTGAGTAGTAAAGCGCCTTGCGGGCCGTGCTTGGGGTCAATCTTGCCTTGACCGTTAATTGCTAAAGCGCCACCGCCTTGCGGAACGATAGCCCAGTCTAAATTGGGCTGCAATTTGATTAAGTAGCTGCCAAAAGGGTTGGCTTGGGGCGTTACCAGTGAGCTGGCATTTTGCCAGGCTAGCTTGATTTCGCTTGATTGCTGAGCCGCAATTTTGTCTGCCTCAAGCTCAAGCTGGCCACCTAGCTGAAAAGGAGCGAGCTTCTTGTCTAAGGCAAATAAAGGCGCGGCGGGCAGGGTGAGCTTAATCGCTTCAAACCGGGAGCCACCTAAGCCAAGTGCTAAGCGTGCGTTGCCTGCCTGGCTGCCGTAGCGGGTATCAAGTTGCCAGACTAATTGTCCCTTGAATAATTTGACCGGTTGCCACTGCCATCGGACTTCATCCAGCAACTGCTGGCCATTGATACCCAGCGGGGTAAGCCGCCCTGACCAGATGGTGCCGCTCACGCCACCAAGTTGGATAGGAGGGGGGACAAACTTCAAAGCAAATGAAGCGGGAAATTGCAAAATTAAAAACAGAAGCAAAAGGGGGATAAGGAATTTGCTGCGGCGATAAAGATATTGCTTCATTGGCGCTCCACGATTGCGCTTAATTGCACTAAGCCGTTGTGTGCCGGGCCGCTGACTTGCAAGCTGCTGATGCGCGAGCCGGTTTCACTGCGCAGGGCGGCAAGCAGGGGTAGGGCATCGGCAAAGCGGATTTGGGCAATTTTAATTTGTAGTTTATCGGCAGAAAGTACCTGGATATCCGCAGTGGCATTTTTAGCATCTAAGCTGGCTTGCACTGCCGCGCGTAAATCACCGTTGCGGCTTGGGCCTGCGGGGCTGGATTTAAGCTGCGCCAATTGTCTTTGTAGCTCGGTTAGCTGCAACTGCATTTGCGGCACTTGCTTGCCCAATTGGGCGCGTGATGTGCTGATGGGCTGCCAAATGCCTGCATAGAGGATGGCAAAAGCCACAAAACTGCCGCATACGCTTAAATAGAGGTGCTCGCGCGGGTTTCTTTGTTGCCAGAATTCTTTTAATTTATTCATGCTTGTGTGGCTCATTTTACGGCTTGGGCGCGGACGAGTACTTTCATTCGTCCTGTTGTGGCGGCTTGTGTTTCTGCAGACAGGCCAGCTCCTTTTAGCTGGGTTTGCAGGCTACTGGCTTGAGAGTCGGGTAATTCTAGGCTGAGCGAGCCATTGGCGTATTCCAGCTGTTCTAATTGCAGGCCGCTTCCTGCAATATTGGCAACTTGCAGGAGGAGATCCAGACTGTCGCCTGCGCCATTACTGCTGAGCCCGCCCCCTTCGCGCAGCTTGCTTTGCAATTGTAAGATGGGATCGAACACCGGCTCGCCCGGAAAGGCTGCGGCATAGGTTTGGCGCATTTCACGCTGCAAAGCCAGCTTGGTGCTGCGTAATTGCCACCAGTCGCCAATTTGCCCGAGTAAAACCACTGCAAAAATTGCACTTAATAATAGTGCGGGTGTTTGCAGCGTTTTCCAGTCAAATTGCCATTGGCTGCGTTGCGCAAAATCACCTTGCAGCAAATTAGTGCCGGGCTCTGTGTGCTGAATTAAATCCGGCAGAATTAAATCTTCACGCGGCGCGTCGCCAATTAGCCCATCTAAAACACTTGTATCTTCAAACTGGCTGTATTGCCCTTCGGGGGTGCGTACAAGGCAGGCTTGCTGATCAAGAGCGATGCACCAGTTGGTACCTTCGGGCAAAAAGTCGTAAAGACTCCATGCTGCACTTGGGGTGATCTGGTGTTCGGCGAGCAGGCTAAGGCAGCGCTCTAGCCATTTTCTTTCTACAGCTATAATTTTATTACTCTGATCTTTAAGGCCGAAGTGCAGAGTGGCTGCTGGGCTAAGTAGGCGATCCTCTAAAAGATGGGGCAATAGCTTGTACCGCCGTGCTAAAGATTGCTTAGGCAGCTCGGCGATATAGATATTGGAAAGTGCCGCAGGGACAATAAGCTCGATGCGCTGTGCAGGAGGGAGTGCGCTAAGTGTTGCCGAGCCGGATGCCTGCTCGGTAAACCAGCGGACTTCTGTCGTTGCAAGATCACAAGCAGGAAGAATGCGTAGGAGTGTATGTATATGATCGTTCACGGGCAGAGTGACGTTAGAGTGTAAGGGGTGAAAAGCTGTGCGGAGTATGACATAAACTTTTTATGGGCTGTGGTAGATTGCGATTATCTTACTGATATATTAAACATAATCGTGTTCTTGATGGTATTTGAAAAAGTTTTTTGAAATATTTTTGAAAAAACACTTGGCAAGGTTGAGTTCTTCACCTAGAATGCGGGTCTTCCTTCGGTGCACAAGCAAACGCAGCGAAGAGAAGTGGGGGGTTGGCGGAATTGGTAGACGCACTGGATTTAGGTTCCAGCGCCGTAAGGTGTAAGAGTTCGAGTCTCTTATCCCCCACCAAATATTCTGAAAAAGCCGCAAGAGCGATGCTCTTGCGGCTTTTTTCATGCGTGTAATCTTTGTGTGTTTTGGGTTGCTGGCGAGCGGCTAAAAATAATCTGCAGTAAGAAATATTTCCTGTCCTTGTTTTTAATAATGCCTTTCAGCTCTAAAAAACCAGGTCTCGTCTTTAGCCCAATTCCAATCTGCCCGTGATCAATCATGCTCAGTTTTTTGCTGGCTTAAAGCCTGATTGGGGCTGTGTTTGGGGCCGTCTTGCTGCTGGTTAATAATTCTGTTTGGATTTGCGCCCTGTTGTGCGCTAAACTTACCGACTTTGTTGGTAAGTCGCACTGGGCGCTAGGCGTCTGCTTGCTCTTTTTGGGCGGGTTGGCACTTGAAGATCCCACAGATCTTGCGTATTGCTGCTGATGAGCTGGCTTTATCCCCTATTTATTAAGATGCGTGTACGCGCGTTGATCCCCCATAGGAATGGTTTGAAATGCAAGTACAACTAGAAACCCTGAATCAACTCGAGCGTCGCCTGTCTATTTCCGTGCCTCGGGAAGAAATTACCGAACAAGTTAACGCACGCTTAAAGCATGTTGCAAAAACGGCAAAAATTGCTGGTTTCCGCCCAGGTAAAGCACCGATGAAGATCGTTGCGCAAAACTACGGCTTCCGTATCCAAGAAGAAGTGTTGGGTGAAACGGTTGAAGTAAGTTTTGGTCAGGCTGTGCAAGAGCAAAAGCTGCGCGTAGCGGGCTATCCACGTTTCGAGCCAAAAGATGCGGCGACCGAAACAGGCGATTTCCAGTTCTCGGCTACTTTTGAAGTGTACCCAGAAGTGGTGATCGGCGATTTAGCTGCCGCTCAAATTGAAAAACCAGTATTGGATTTATCTGATGCTGAAGTAGAAAAAACGGTTGATATCCTGCGCCGCCAGCGTACTCGCTTTGAGCGCGTAGAGCGCGAAGCAGCTGATGGCGATCGCGTGATTGTTGATTTCAAAGGCTCGATCGACGGCGTATTGTTTGACGGCGGCTCTGCTGAAAACCACGCTTTCTTGCTGGGCAAGGGTCAGATGTTGCCAGGTTTCGAAGCCGGTGTGATTGGCATGAAAGAAGACGAAACCAAATCGGTGAGCGTTGAATTCCCTGCTGATTACCATGGTGCCGATGTTGCAGGCAAAACTGCAGTATTCGAAATCACAGTTAAAAACGTTGCTGCTGCAATTTTGCCGGAAGTCGATGCAGAGTTCGCAAAAAGCCTCGGTATTGTCGATGGCGATGTAGAGAAAATGCGTGCTGAAGTACGTGGCAATCTGGAGCGCGAAGTACGCTTCCGTCTGAAAGCACGTGCTAAAGAAAACGTAATGACGGCGCTGATTGCTGCTGCGCCAGTTGATTTGCCTAAGGCTTTAGTGCAATTAGAAATCGGTCGTTTGGCTGAAGGTGCATTAGCAGACTTGAAAGCTCGCGGTATCGACCCAAAGTATGTTCCGTTCTCGCCAGAAATGTTCGAAGCGCAAGCTCAGCGCCGTGTTCACCTTGGTTTGGCTTTAGCTGAACTGGTGAAAGGCAATGCTTTAGAAGCTAAGCTAGAACAAGTGAAAGCTGTCGTTGAAGACTTGGCGCAGAATTACGAAGATCCAAGCGAAGTTGTAGCTTGGTACTTTGAAGATCGTGAGCGTTTGGCGGGTCCAGAATCAATGGCATTGGAAGACAATGTGGTTGAGTTTGTATTAGCTAAGGCACAAGTAACTGAAAAAGGCATGTCCTTTGAAGAACTGATGGGCCAACAAGGCTAATCATTCTCAGTTAGGTGCTACGATAAAGTGTCATTAAGGTGGCACTTTATCGTTTGAATGACCCTAAATTTCTGAGAGAAAAAGATGTCGAGACAAGAATTTGATCCGCAAAACCTTGGGTATATCCCAATGGTCGTTGAGCAAAGCGGTCGTGGCGAGCGTTCTTATGATATCTACTCGCGCCTCTTAAAAGAGCGTGTTATTTTCTTGGTCGGCCCAGTAAACGATCAAAGCGCAAATCTGATTGTTGCGCAGATGTTGTTTTTGGAATCCGAAAATCCAGATAAAGATATTCATCTGTATATCAATTCCCCAGGCGGCTCGGTAACGGCTGGTCTGGCGATTTACGACACAATGAATTTTATCAAGCCTGATGTATCGACAATGTGCGTAGGGATGGCTGCCAGTATGGGCGCATTCTTATTGTCCAGCGGTGCTAAGGGTAAGCGCTTTGCCTTGCCTAATTCACGCATTATGATTCACCAGCCATTGATTGGTGGTTTATCGGGGCAAGCGTCTGATGTTGAGATTCATGCCCGTGAATTGATCAAAACTAAACGCTCCCTGAATGAAATGTTGGCCAAGCATACTGGCCAAAGCATCGAAACGGTTGAGCATGATACTGATCGTGATAACTTTATGAGTGCTGCAGAATCAAAAGATTACGGTCTGATTGATGAAGTATTGCAATCTCGTAGCACGGTAGCAGGCAAGTAAGCTTGTACTGAATCGTGACAATGCCGCCAGCGTGCCTGGCGGTTTTTTATTCTAGTGGCCTGTCGGGTTGGCGGTTTTAAATAAGACAGGCTGCAATGGCCCGTTTTTTTGGGGTGTAGGTTAGGCGATGTCAGAAAAACTCCTTTATTGTTCTTTTTGCGGTAAAAGCCAGCACGAAGTGGTTAAGCTGATTGCTGGGCCACAAGTTTTTATCTGCAACGAATGCATTGAGCTTTGCCGTGATGTGCTGAAAGACGAAGCGGCAGCGGTGATCGGTGAGGCCGAACAAGTTACAGATGGTAAGCGTGTGCCTACGCCGATGGAAATCCGGACCACGCTGGATTCCTATGTGATCGGGCAAGAGCGCGCTAAAAAGATTTTAGCGGTTGCGGTTTACAATCATTACAAGCGCCTGACTAGCAACAAGTCGAGCGATAATGATGTGGAATTAGCCAAGTCTAATATCCTCTTGATTGGGCCAACAGGCTCAGGCAAGACCTTGCTTGCGCAAACGATGGCTAAGCTTCTCGATGTGCCGTTTGTGATTGCGGATGCTACAACGCTGACCGAAGCAGGCTATGTGGGTGAAGACGTTGAGCACATCATTGCCAAGTTATTAGCCCAGTGCGATTACGATGTAGAAAAAGCCCAGCGCGGTATTATCTATATCGATGAAATCGATAAAATTGCCCGCAAATCTGAAAATCCTTCGATTACCCGTGATGTATCCGGTGAAGGTGTGCAACAGGCACTCTTGAAGCTGGTAGAGGGCACGGTTGCCTCGGTGCCACCTCAAGGCGGGCGCAAGCACCCAAATCAAGATATGCCGCAGGTTGATACCACCAATATCTTATTTATTTGTGGTGGTGCATTTGAAGGCTTAGACAAGATTATTCGTAATCGCTCGGTGAAAAGTGGCATTGGCTTTGGTGCCGAAGTGATGAGCAAAGACGAAAACACCAGTGTTGGCAAAATGCTGCATACGGTTGAGCCTGATGATCTGATTCGTTTTGGTCTGATTCCCGAGTTTGTTGGTCGCTTGCCGGTGACGGCAACTCTGGAAGAGCTGGATGAAGCGGCGCTGGTGTCTATCTTGACCGAGCCAAAGAATGCGCTGATCAAGCAATATCAGAAATTGTTCTCGCTGGAAGGGGTTGAGCTGGAAGTGGGTAAAGAAGCTCTGGCTTCGATTGCGCATAAGGCGATGGAGCGTAAGATCGGTGCGCGTGGTTTGCGCTCGATTGTTGAATCATCACTCCTGGATATCATGTATGAGCTTCCTTCCTTGAAGGGGGTGGAGCGCGTAGTGGTGGATGAGGCGGTGATTAAGAACGCAACAGCGCCAACGATTGTGTACGCAGATCCAGCGGCTGCAGTTTAAAGGGCGAAGGCACTTGCCGTGTGCAAGTGCCTGTTTAATTTTGAATATTTTATATGCCCCTGTGGTATTTGAAATATTCAGGTCAGTTTTTGTTCTGGGGCATTGTATTTCCTTGCCCGCACCCCCATGATCTGGGGGATAAATCCATTATTGAGGACCCTTGTTGATGTCCCAAACTGTTGCGTTTGCTGACGATGTCCATTTGCCGCTGCTACCGCTACGAGATGTGGTGGTGTTTCCGCATATGGTTATCCCGCTATTTGTGGGTCGCCCAAAGTCGATTCGTGCGCTGGAAGCCGCGATGGAAGATGGCCGCCATATCCTGCTGGTTGCGCAAAAAAACGCCCAGAAAGATGAGCCAGGCTTGGCCGATATTTATCCTGTAGGAACGATTGCCAGTATCTTGCAGATGCTGAAACTGCCCGATGGCACTGTAAAAGTGCTGGTTGAAGGTGGTCAGCGTGCCGAGGTGACTGATATTGATGAAGAGGCTGGCTTTTATAGCGCCATCGCTCATCCGGTTGATGCCAGTGCTGAGCAGGGGCATGAAGTAGAGGCCATGCGCCGCGCCTTACTGACTCAATTTGATCAGTTCGTTAAGCTCAATAAAAAAATTCCGCCAGAAATTCTGACTTCTCTCGCCGGGATTGAAGATGCTCACCGTCTGGCTGATACGATCGCTGCGCACCTGCCTTTAAAACTTGAGCAAAAGCAATCTATTCTTGAGATGTTTGATCTGCGTCGCCGCATGGAACAGCTATTAAAACAGCTGGAATCCGAGCTGGATATTTTGCAGGTTGAAAAGCGTATTCGTGGTCGCGTGAAGCGCCAGATGGAAAAAAGCCAGCGTGAGTACTATCTGAACGAGCAGGTTAAGGCGATTCAGAAAGAGCTGGGCGAATTAGACGAAAACGCCGATATCGACGAGCTTGATAAAAAAATCAAGAACGCTGGTATGAGTAAAGAAGCGCGCGATAAAGCAGAATCCGAGCTGAAAAAATTACGCATGATGTCGCCTATGTCAGCAGAAGCGACCGTGGTGCGTAATTACATCGATACATTGCTCGATTTGCCGTGGAAAAAGAAAACCAAAATCAGCAAGGAATTGCCTGCTGCTGAATTGGTGCTCGATACCGATCATTACGGCCTAGAGAAGGTGAAAGAGCGCATTGTTGAGTATCTCGCGGTACAGAGCCGTGTTGAAAAGCTTAAAGCGCCGATTCTGTGCCTTGTAGGGCCGCCAGGCGTGGGTAAGACTTCCTTGGGCGAGTCGATTGCACGCGCAACTAATCGCAAGTTTGTACGCATGGCCTTAGGGGGCGTGCGTGATGAATCCGAGATTCGTGGGCATCGCCGCACCTATATAGGCTCAATGCCGGGCAAGATTTTGCAGTCGATGACTAAAATTGGCGTGAAAAATCCGCTATTTTTACTTGATGAAGTCGATAAGATGGGTGCAGATTTCCGTGGCGACCCTTCTTCTGCCTTGCTGGAAGTATTGGATCCGGAACAAAACCACGCGTTTAGCGACCATTATCTGGAAGTTGATTTTGATTTGTCGGATGTGATGTTTGTTGCCACCGCAAATTCATTAAATATTCCTCCTGCTTTGCTGGATCGGATGGAAGTTATTCGTTTGTCGGGCTATACCGAAGACGAAAAAGTAAATATTGCCCTAAAGTACTTAGTGCCAAAGCAAGTTAAGGCGAATGGCGTA
The DNA here is from genome assembly GCF_000969645.2 of Janthinobacterium sp. B9-8. NCBI lineage: Bacteria > Pseudomonadati > Pseudomonadota > Betaproteobacteria > Burkholderiales > Oxalobacteraceae > Janthinobacterium > Janthinobacterium sp. B9-8. Next base: position 1,952,134 of record NZ_CP014222.1, on the reverse strand, counting down.
CAAGAAGGTGAATTAGTGATCTCCGACACAGCTGTGCGTGATGTGGTGCGTTACTACACACGTGAAGCCGGTGTGCGTAGCTTGGATCGGGAAATTGCTCGCATCTGCCGTAAGGTAGTGAAGAGTCTTTTGATGAAACCAAGCGATAAAAAGATTACTGTTACCCCGAAAAACTTGGAAAAGTATCTTGGTGTACATCGTTTTGACTACGGTGTGGCCGAGCAAACGAATCAAGTTGGGCAGGTAACAGGCCTTGCTTGGACCGAAGTGGGGGGCGAATTGCTCACCATCGAAGCGGTAAAATTCCCAGGTAAGGGCAAAATGATTCAAACCGGTAAGTTGGGAGATGTGATGCAAGAATCCATCCAAGCCGCTTTATCGGTAGTGCGTAGCCGCGCTAAAGCGCTGGGGATTGACCCGGATTTCTATCAGAAAATTGATATGCACATTCACTTTCCTGAAGGGGCTACGCCAAAAGATGGTCCATCCGCAGGGATTGGTATTGCCACGGCAATGGTGTCGGTATTGTCGGGTATTCCGGTTCGCTGTGATGTTGCAATGACCGGAGAGATCACGCTACGTGGCGAAGTATTGCCAATTGGTGGTTTAAAGGAGAAACTGCTTGCTGCTCACCGTGGTGGCATTAAGCAGGTGTTAATTCCTGAGGGCAATGTTAAGGATCTTGCCGAGATCCCTGACAATGTGAAGCGCGGACTTACCATTCACCCAGTTAAGTGGATCGACCAGGTGTTGGGGTTTGCCTTAGAGCGTTTGCCGGAGATTTTGCCGGAAGAAGTTGTGAGTGTGGAACCCGTTCTGCCGCAAGCAGGGGTGGAAGTGACCGGACAGCTTACAAAACATTAGTTGACACAAGATTTTGTGGCTTGCTATAAAGCTGTAGTCAATAGTTAATCGTATCAATCCAATCAGAATTGTAAGGGGACGTAAGTGAATAAATCGGAACTCATCAACGCCATCGCAGAATCCGCTGGTCTCTCCAAGGCTGATGCAGGTAAAGCTCTGGATGCAACAGTAGAAGCCGTTACCAATGCACTGAAGGGCGGCGACGAAGTAACGCTGGTCGGCTTTGGCTCTTTCTATGTGTCTGAGCGTGCTGAGCGCAGTGGCCGTAATCCACGTACTGGTGAGACTATTGCGATTGCCGCAGCGAAACAGCCTAAATTTAGGGCTGGTAAATCACTGAAAGATGCAGTACAATAATCGACTTACTTTGCTGACTGAATGTTTTTTAGTGCAGTAAAGTGTTCCTTAGGAAATAAGCCCTTTAACAAAAGGGCTTTAGCCTAACGCATAAAAGCATGTGCAGCTCATCCATATGATTGCTTTGTTTTGATGTGAATGGAAATGGGTGATTAGCTCAGTTGGTAGAGCGTCTGCCTTACACGCAGAATGTCGGCGGTTCGACCCCGTCATCACCCACCACTCTCTGTACGAAGATGTGGTCGCATTGTGGAGTGGTAGTTCAGTTGGTTAGAATACCGGCCTGTCACGCCGGGGGTCGCGGGTTCGAGTCCCGTCCGCTCCGCCAATAAAGATTAAAATAAAAAGCCAAACAGAAATGTTTGGCTTTTTATTTATCTATGCCCTGCTTAGCAAGACAGGCAGGCGTCAATCTGGCATCATATGCCGCGAATCACTTGCGGAGTTGACTGTCTCATGTTTTCCTTTGTTGAAAAGAACAAAACCGCCGTTCAGGTGGTACTTGGCCTGGTGTCTCTGGGGCTTGTTGTTGGCGTTGGCCTTACTGGCTACAGTGCGATGGAGGATGGTGAATCGTATTTGGCAAAAGTAGGCCAAACACGGATTACGCCTCGCGAGCTCGCTGAAGCCATTGGTAATCGAGCCATCCCTAACGAAATGAAACCGATGGTGCTTGAGCAGCTGGTTAAAAAGCGGCTGTTGTTAGAGCAAGCCGGTCTATTGCATCTTAAAGTGTCTGATGATCAGATTCGTGATGCGATCGCGGCCATTCCCGATTTCCAGGAAAATGGTAAATTTAGCCCAAAGCGTTATCAGGATTTGCTTGCTGCACAGCAAATGACGCCGCTGACTTTTCAGCAGCGCGTGCGCGATGATTTATCCAGCAGCCATTTATTGGCGGGATTTTCGAGCGGGATTCAATCCACCGCGGTCACCGAATATATGGCCAAGTTATTAGGCGAAAAAAGAGAAGTGGCGATGTTACAAATTTCGCCTGCTGCTTTTATGTCCCAAGTGACCGTATCTGATGCAGAAGTCAAAAAATACTACGATAGCCATCAGGCAGAATTTAAGTCGCCAGAAATGGCTCGCTTAGAATATCTTGTTTTTTCGCAACAGGAATTAGCAAAGACTGTTTCTGTGAGCCCGGACGATGTGCAAAAGTATTTTGACGCGCACAAAGTGGAGCTAACAGGCGAAGAGCGTAAAGCCAGCCACATTTTGATTACCCTGGCAAAAGACGCTAAGCCTGAGGCGAAAAAAGCGGCACAAGCAAAAGCCGATGCTATTTTGCTGGAGCTTAAAGCCAATCCTGCCCGCTTTGCTGAGCTAGCCAAGAAAGAGTCGCAAGACCCCGGCTCTGCGACCAATGGGGGGGATTTAGGCTTCTTTGCGCGCGGTGCGATGGTGAAGCCTTTTGATGAAGCGGCTTTTAAGCTTAAAAAAGGCGAAATTAGCGCTGTGGTTGCCAGTGATTTTGGCCTGCATATTATTCGTCTTGATGATGTTCGCAGCAAAACATTTGCAGAAGTACAGCCTGATGTTGAGCAAAAATTAAAGCTTGAGAAAGTAAGCCAGAGCTTCCAGTCACAAGTTGAAAAGTTTAATGATCTGGTTTATCAGGAGGCAAATAGTTTAAAACCTGCTGCAGAGGCATTTAAGCTGCTTGTAAAGCAAAGCGACTGGATTACCCGCGCCGCAGCTAAGGATGAGCTGCTCAATAACGAGAAGCTGCGGGAAGCCGCCTTTAGCGATGATGTGCTAAAAAAGAAACATAATTCAGAAGCCATTGAAGTGGCCCCAGGTACGCTGGTGTCGGTGCGCGTGCTTGAAGCAAAGCCTGCGCAAGCGCAAAAGCTGGAGGCAGTGAGTGCCGGGATTATTGCAAAGTTAAAGCAAGAAAAGGCGCTTAAACTGGCCGTTGATGAAGGCACTAAAAAACTGGCTGAGCTGAAAAAGGGTGGGGCAGATACGCTGACTTGGCCTGCTCCGCAAGCGATGTTGCGGATGGGGCAATCTGCTGTGCCAGAAGCTCAGGTAAAGGATATCTTCCGTGTATCTGCGGATAAATTCCCTGCTTATGCGGGCGCAGAAGTGAAAGGCCAGGGGTTTGCACTGTTTAAAGTGGTTCAGGCAACGCCAGCGCCTGCGATGGATGCAGGTTTGCGCCGCCAGATGAGTGAAAGTATGGTGCAGATGTATGGTCAGGTTGAACTGGCTAGCTATTTGCAAGCATTGAAATCGCAAATTAAAGTGGATTACAAGCTGAAGGCAAGCAATTTAGAGTAATGCTTTCAGGCCGTAGTAAAATGGCAGGGTCTTGTGCCTTGCCATTTTTTTTACATACGGATTGAATTTTCTTACTGATATGCCGATATTAAGAATAAGCAAGAGCGTTAGATTCTTGTTTTAGCCCCGAGGAGATATTGCCATGATGACCGTATTCAATATGGAAGACGGAAGCGTAGAGCTGGAAAACGTGGATATCCTCGCGATCAAGGACGAATTTTTTCATCCTTTGCCTAGCTTGCAACTACTCACGGTTGCAGAGTCTGAAAGTGTTAGCCGCCAACCTCGTCACCATTTAGTTTTACCGCCCGGTTGATGTGCCATGAAGGGGAGCGCTTGCCTAAGTAGGCGGCGACTCCTTCACGCGCTTCTTCGTGTGTTCTGATATGGGCGATGCGGTGGGCAGTATCAGAGATCATGGCATCGTCGATAGGGCGATGTACCACCGAGGTAATGAGTCTTTTTGCTGCCGTCAGAGCATGCGGACTATTTTGTAGTAACTCGTTTATCCATATTTGTACTTGCTGATCCATCGCAAACTCGTCTGTTTTTACCTCATGCAATAGCCCCAGTTGAAGTGCAGTATGGCAATCAAATCGTTCTGCAGTCAGCATATAGCGTCTTGCTGCGCTGATGCCAATTTTGCTAATGATGTAAGGCCCGATGACGGCAGGGATTAAGCCAAGGCGCACTTCATTAATCCGAAACCATGCATCATGGCTGGCTACAGCTAAATCACAGCAGGCAATCAATCCTACTCCTCCGCCTAATGCGGGTCCTTGAATCCGAGCAATCGTTGGTACGGGAAGGCGTTCCAAGGTTTGCATTAGCCTCGCGAGTTTCAAGGCATCCTCAAAATTACGGTGTTGATCAAATTGGGTGGCGTGATGCATCCAGCTTAAATCTGCGCCTGCACTGAATGTGCTGCCCTCGGCGCTGAGTACAACAACGCGTAGAGTCGGGTTTTGGCCAAATGCAGTGAGGGTTGCGGTGAGCTCTGCAATCAGCATGTCATCAAAGGCATTGCAAATCTCGGGCCTGCTGAGTGTAATTGTGGCGATACCATGGCTAAAGTTGACGTCGATTGTATCGCTCATACTTGCACCTTAATGAGGCTTGCGTTGGTCTGGGAGGCTTGGGTAAATAAAAACGAGGTGCTGTATTACAACAAGAGCGTACGATTAGATCGGCGAGTCAGTTTAGTAAAGCACAGTGCCTTGTGTTAGAGTGCGCGCCACTCTGGACTGACGGGTGGCAGGGAAATTATTGACTTCATCTTTGCTTTGTATTAGGAAAGTTTCTTGTAATATTGTGCTGTGCTGTTGTTGGATAAAGTAATTTTGGCTGTGAATTGAAAGCTGATGCTTAAGTCAGCCAGTGTTGCAGGGGGTTTTGTGTTTGCTTGTGCTGATGCCGGGCAAAAATAAAATGTATTGTTAATGGTTTTCCGTTTGATTTATTAGATGCGATGCGAATTACTTTCTGGTTTTGCCTGCTCAGTGTGCTTGCTTTGCCTGTGAGGGCTGAGCGTGTCCTGATTCCCGGTGCAGAGATCATTTTGTCTGCAAAGTACTTGCCTCCTCCTTTTCCTGAGGCTGGCCCCGCTGCTGCTGTTTTATTGCTGCATGGCTGTAATGGTTTACAAGCGACGGGTATTAACCCACGCCCGGATCGTATGGCGAGCCTTTTGCAGGAAAAAGGCTATGGCGTACTGATGCTCGATAGCTTTGCAGCCCGGGATTTGCAGGAAATTTGCAGCGTGCCGCTGAGTAAACGCACAATAAGCCCAAGAATGCGGGCAGAAGACGCTCGCCATGCGCTGGAATGGCTAAAAACGCGTAAAGAAATAGATGGTGATCGCCTAGGCGTGATCGGCTGGTCGCATGGCGCTAGCGCTGTATTGGCCTTGCTTGGCCAAAAGCAGCCTTCTGTGCGAGCGGCGGTTGGTTTTTTCCCATCTTGCAGCTCTTATTTATTGCGGGATAAGTATCAAGTCACCGCACCGCTCCTGCTTTTGGTAGGGGAGGAAGATGAGTGGACGCCTGCGGAGCCTTGCCGTGCTTTAGTTGCCCGGGCCGACCAGCCTACTTTCCGCTTAATTACTTACCCAGATGCGTTTCATGATTTTGATAATTTCGGTTTAAAAACGGACGATGTAAAACGAGTGGCGATGGGGGCTTCCAGCGTGGCAATTGCGTTTAATCCCGAGGCAAGCTCTGATGCATACCGGCGTACTTTTAAATGGCTTTCGCCTTGGCTTGATTTAAATCGCATGCCTGTTGTGCCACCTGCTACTCGTCATGGTGGCGTAGTGCAGAGTAAAACTCCCGGCCCCTAGTGATTGAAGTCTAGTGTTTAATATGTCATGAACTAGAAAGTGATTCATGAGTTCGTGTAAAACAATGATTACCTTTTGTTGCCAGAGTGGTAAGGTGCATTTTTCTTGTTTATTTCTAATTTGTTGTTGTCGATCTCTTCCTTGGGTAGTGCCATTACATTGTTTATTAAAAAATAAACAAATGGCATGACGCTCAGAATTAAATCACTAAATACACAATCAATGATGAGGGTTTTAAATGAGCTATTACATTGAAGATTTGCAGCCGGATTTAAGCGCTGAATATCGCAAAACGCTGACAGAGGCAGATATTGTCTTGTTCGCTGGGCTCTCTGGCGATAATAACCCCATGCATATTGACGAAGAATTTGCGGCGACCACCCGCTTTGGTGGCCGTATTGCACACGGCATGCTGAGCGCCAGCCTTATTTCTACTGTTATCGGTACCCGACTGCCCGGCCCTGGTGCCATTTATATGGGGCAAAATTTAAAGTTTTTAAAGCCGGTTAAAATTGGCGATACCGTGACGGCTTTAGTGACGGTGATTGAAGTAAATCAGGAAAAACAACGCGTTCGTTTGCTCACAGAATGTTGGGTAAAGGGCGAAAAAGTGATTGATGGTGATGCCTTGGTGTGGGTGCCTCGTCGTCCGGTATAAATAGAGGCAGATCAATCGTTGATATGTCTAAGGAGTTTATCTATGCAAGCAAATTTGGCCACCTTGCTGGCGACTATCCCTGAAATGAGCCTTTGCTCGTCTGTTGATTTATATGGTGGCGAAGAGCCGGGTTTGCCTTTGCTGCAAATTCAAAGTGAATTAGGCTCGGCGACGATTGCATTGCAGGGTGCGCATTTATTGTCTTTTATTCCTGCGGGTGGGCGTGAGCTGTTGTGGCGATCGCCTAAAGCCGTATTTGCTGCGGGCAAGGCGATTCGCGGGGGTATCCCGCTCTGCATGCCTTGGTTTGGTCGCCATCCAGATGGTTTACCTGCGCATGGCTTTGCCCGTACTTCAAATTGGGATGTCTGCGAAGTAGAAATACTGAGTGATGCCGAGATTAAAGTGGTGCTTGAGCTCAGCGATTCAGCAGCAAGCCTTGCATTGTGGCCGCATGCTTTTGTGTTTCGCTTGGAAGTGACGGTAGGGCGCGAATTAACCTTGCAGCTGGTGGTGGAAAATTGCAGCGATACCGCGGCAGTATTTTCGCAGGCTTTCCATAGCTATCTGGCCGTGCCTGATGTGAATGAGGTGTTGATTCGTGGTTTAGATGGCTGCACCTATGTGGACGCCCTGTTAGAGGGCAGCCCACGCTGTTTGCAAGCGGGCGATTTACAGATGCAAGCACTCACAGACCGCGTTTATTTAGATGTGCCTGCCGAGCAAGTGATTAGGCATAGTGAGGGGCAAATTAATGTGAGCAGCGATACGCACTGCGCGATTGTCTGGAACCCATGGGAAGACGCGGCAAAGATGGCTGATGTGGGCCAGGGCAATCACACAGGCTTTGTTTGTGTCGAGCGCGGCGATGTGCTGGATCATGCGGTTTCGATTGCTGCAGGCGGCGTGTACCGCGCCACCATGAGTTTGTCCGAGTAATCGTCAATAGAGCCTATCTATGCAATATCGTGATTTACGTGATTTTATTGAGCAACTAGAAAAACGGGGCGAGTTAAAGCGGGTGAAAGTGCCTGTCTCGCCCTACCTTGAAATGACCGAAATTTGTGACCGCACTTTGCGAGCAGAAGGGCCGGCGATTTTGTTTGAGAATGTGCCCGGCCATAGCATGCCTGTGTTGGCTAATCTATTTGGCACGCCAACAAGGGTTGCCAATGGCATGGGTGCGGCTGAGATTAGTGCACTGCGTGAAATCGGCAAGACACTGGCTTATTTAAAAGAGCCAGAGCCGCCTAAAGGCTTGCGGGATGCTTGGGATAAATTGCCGCTGCTCAAGCAAATATTGAACATGGCGCCCAAAGAAGTCAAAAATGGCCCCTGCCAAGAAGTCGTTTGGGAAGGCGAGGCGGTTGATCTAGCACGTATTCCGATTCAACACTGCTGGCCAGAAGACGCCGCCCCGCTGATTACTTGGGGCTTGGTGGTGACGCGTGGGCCAAATAAAAAGCGTCAGAACTTAGGCATTTATCGCCAGCAAGTGATCAGCCGCAATCAGGTGATTATGCGTTGGTTGGCGCATCGCGGTGGCGCTTTAGATTTTAGAGAGCACGCGCTGCAAAACCTGGGCCAGCCTTTCCCGATTGCTGTGGTTTTGGGGTGTGACCCTGCCACCATCTTGGGTGCGGTGACGCCTGTTCCCGATACGCTTTCTGAATATCAGTTTGCAGGCTTGCTGCGTGGCTCAAAAACCGAGCTGGTCAAGTGCATCGGCTCTGATCTACAAGTGCCTGCCCGGGCCGAGATTATCCTCGAAGGGCATATTCAACCTGCCGAGAAAGGCTTTAGCGGCGTGAGTGAGGCGGGGGTTCCCCTTAAAGAAGTGGGCGGTTATTTGTATGCGCTGGAAGGCCCATATGGCGACCATACCGGCTATTACAATGAAAAAGACTGGTTCCCAGTCTTTACCTTAGAGCGCATCACCACGCGTAAAGATCCGATTTACCACAGCACCTATACTGGCAAGCCGCCAGACGAGCCTGCGGTGCTGGGCGTGGCTTTAAACGAAGTGTTTGTGCCTATTTTGCAAAAGCAATTTAGCGAAATTACTGATTTCTATTTGCCGCCAGAAGGCTGCAGCTATCGGATGGCGATTGTTTCAATTAAAAAATCCTATCCGGGTCATGCCAAGCGGGTGATGTTTGGTGTGTGGTCTTTTTTGCGTCAGTTCATGTACACCAAATTTATTGTGGTGGTGGACGACGATATTGATATTCGCGATTGGAAAGAAGTCATCTGGGCCATTACCACCCGTATGGATCCGGTAAGGGACACCACCCTAGTAGAAAGCACGCCGATTGATTATCTGGACTTTGCCTCACCGATTAGCGGCTTAGGCGGCAAGATGGGGCTGGATGCCACTAATAAATGGCCGGGTGAAACCAGCCGAGAGTGGGGCAGAACCATCAAGATGGACGATGTGGTAAAAGCACGCGTGGATGCTATTTGGTCTGATTTGGGGCTATAACACGTTTAGATAAAACATATTTTTGTACGCCCCGTTTAGTTTCTAAGAAATTGATTAAAGGATCACCATGCTGCCAACGCCTTCTCGCGAATTTCAATTTACAGAGCAAGACTTTGAAAAAGTGCGTAAGTTAATTTACAACTACGCGGGTATTGCGCTCTCTCCTGCTAAGCAAGATATGGTTTATGGCCGCCTAGCTAAGCGTTTACGCGCTTTGGGCTTGCAGTCATTTAATGATTATTTACAGCTGCTCGAAAAAGGCAATAGCAAAGAGTTTGAATTGTTTACCAATTCGCTTACGACGAATCTCACCTCATTTTTTCGTGAGGCACATCATTTTCCGATTCTGGCTGAGCATTTATTGGCCCATCGCAGTGCGGGTGCACTGCATGTTTGGTCATCGGCCTCAAGCACCGGGGAAGAGCCTTATAGTATTGCTATGACGGCCTGCGAAGCATTCGATAGCATGCGCCCGCCTGTTAAAGTTACGGCTACTGATTTAGACACTAATGTATTGGAAACAGGCCGCATTGGTATTTATGCAGGGGAAGAAGTCGAGCGCATGGGGCCGCAAAGGGTGAAGCGTTTCTTTGATAAGTTGCCCGATGGGCGCTATCAGGCCAAGCAAGAGCTGCGCGATATGATCACATTTAAGCGGCTTAATCTGGTTGAGGCGACTTGGACAATCCGCGGCCCGTTTGATGTGGTTTTTTGCCGCAATGTGATGATTTATTTTGATAAACCCACGCAGCTTAAAATTCTTGAGCGCTTTGCGCCGCAAATGAAATCATCGGGTTTATTGGTCGTTGGCCATTCTGAAAATCTTTATCACGCCGCACAATTATTTAAATTGCGCGGTAAAACGGTGTATGAATTAGTTTGAGTCGACGTATTAAAAGGAAGGCCCGCATGCTGAATGCGGGCTTTTTTGATGGATGATTTAGGAAAATAGCATTTCTTTACTGAGCTTTTGCGATAGAGCCTCGCCTTTGATTTGGCGCACCAGCTCAAAAGCAAATGCGGCTGCTGTGCCGGGGCCGCGTGAGGTAGTGATCAGGCCGTCTACCACCACGTTTTCCATCACAATATTTGCGCCCGCCTCAAGTAAGGCGGCTTCGCAGCCGGGATAGCAGATTGCATTGATTCCCTTGAGTAGATTCGCTTTGGCTAGCACCATGGGTGCGGCGCAAATGGCGGCTATGGGTTTGCCCTCTGAAAGGTGCTGTTGCAAGCGGGTATGTAGCGCCGTACTGCCCAGCATGGCTTGCGTGCCTGGCCCGCCACCGGGCAGAACTAATATATGGGCGTTGTGATCGGCGGCATCCATAGTCACATCCGCTTGGATCGTGATTTGATGCGCACCTGTTACAGCCAGCTGGCTATTAATTGAAATAAGACGGGTACTCATATCCGCACGGCGTAAAATATCGGCCACCGTGATCAATTCTATTTCTTCAAAACCGGATGCCAGAAAGAGATCGACTTGATTCATTTTGCTACCTTTTAAATTTATTGAGAGCGATATATGTTGCAAGGGATTCTGCCACGGATTGTGTTTTTAGATAGAGACTCTTTACCGCTTACTTTACTCCCCTTAAAAGCTCCGCATCAATGGCAGGAATATGCCTATACCGCTTTGAGCGAGGTGGCAGATCGCCTTATGTACGCTGATATTGCCATCAGCAATAAAGTACCAATTACGGCAGCAACGATTGCGGCTTGCCCAGATTTAAAAATGATTGCAGTTGCCGCAACCGGTTATAACCAGATTGATTTGGTGGCCTGCAAAGCGCGGGGGATTCGCGTTTGTAATATTCGTGATTATGCTTTAGCCGGTGTGCCTGAGCATGCGCTGATGTTGATGTTGGCTTTACGGCGGCAGCTATTGGCTTACCGTGCGGATGTTGAGGCCGGTCAATGGCAGCAGGCACAAAGCTTTTGTCATTTTTCTGCGCCGATTCACGATTTAGCAGGCAGCACGCTGGCTTTAATCGGTTCAGGTGCTTTGGGGCAGGCGATGGCGAGCTTGGCTCGTGCCTTAGGTATGGAGGTGCTCTTTGCTGAAAGAAAACATGCAAAGGAAGTGCGGCAGGGCTTTGTCGATTTTAATGAGGCGCTTTCTCGTGCCGATGTGCTCAGTTTGCATTGCCCGTTTAATGTGCAAACCAGTAATCTGATTGGACAGGCAGAATTAGCTTTAATGAAAAAAGATGCGGTGCTGATTAATACGGCAAGAGGTGGTTTGGTGGATGAAGTGGCGTTACTGCATGCTTTGCAGACAGGACAATTAGGCGGGGCAGGGCTGGATGTTTTAATCACGGAGCCGCCAAGAAATGGCAATGCTTTATTGGATATCAGCCTGCCCAATTTGATTATCACACCACATATTGCATGGGCAGGGCAATTTACTATGCAGCAATTGGCAGATCAGTTGATTCACAATATTGATGCGTTTTTAGCGGGAGAAGCTAAGAATGTCGTGGTGTAATTGAAGTGCAACTCATTTAAAAACACGGCTTTGGCAAAATAAATCATGATTATTCGCCATCTCGCCGTGTTTTAAGCGCTCACTTAGGCGGCTTGGGTCAGTAAGTTCCTTGCCTCGGTGAGCGAGCCAAGAATGGGGATTTTGAGTGCCACAGAGTGTGCCGATGGCGGGCGTAAATCGGGAATCATAATAACTTTGCAGCCCGCTTGATGGGCGGCTTGCACGCCAAAGTCAGAATCCTCAAGCACGATGCATGAGGCCGGAGGCAAGTTAAATGCAGCTGCGGCTTTTTGATAGATTTCAGGTGCAGGTTTAGGATGGGTGACTTCATCACCACAAATGGCAAATTCAAATCGAGACCACAGACCCGCAGCACGCAAATGATGCTCGGCAATGCTGCGACGTGTTGAGGTGCAGACTGCTTTGGGGATATGCTGCGCTTCCAGCCAATCGAGGATATCGCTCAGGCCGGGGCGATGGGCAATCGGCTCCTGGGTGCGTTCCATATAGAGTGCATGGCAGGCGGCGCGTAATTCTGCAATCGGGGCATGGCTGCCAAGGTGCTCAAGCAGATAAACATCTGTTTTGCTGGAGTGCATGCCAATCATGCCAATCAGCACAGCTCGTGGCATGTCAACGCCGAGTGTGGTAGCGGCGCTGGTCCAGCATTCAATACCTATGCTTTCGGTATCGAGCATCAGGCCGTCCATATCAAACAGGGCGGCTAGCGGTTTGGATATCAGATACATGCGGTGGCCCTTTGCAGAAAAGGGCTTCATTTTACGCCAGAGCGTGGCTTGCGGCTCTGTGCATTATTACGGCGACATTTGGAAGTAATGAGTATGATGCGCCAAGTGCTTTATGTGGGAGTTGTAAAGTTGAAAGAAACGAATTGCCCCTGTGAAAGTGGCCGGATTTATGCAAAATGCTGTGCGCCTTTTCACCAGGGCGCTGCAGCAGAGACGGCAGAACAATTGATGCGCTCACGCTATAGTGCTTTTGTATTGAATTTGCATGCTTACTTATTGGCGACTTGGCATTCATCTACCCGGCCAGCGACGCTTGGCGATGAAGAGCCTGTGCGCTGGATAGGCTTGAAAATTAAAGACGCTCAGACACAAGCACTACATGCTGAAGTTGAGTTTATTGCGCGTTATAAAGTGGGTGGTAAAGCTTGGAAATTGCATGAAAGAAGTCGTTTCGTTTTTGAGGAAGGCCGTTGGTATTACATCGATGGCGATATGCTAGAAAGCTAAAAGGAAGAATTGTGTTGCATTGATAGGCGGGAAACCTAGGGGTTTTCCGCTATTTTTACGTCTTGGCTTGACAATAATCCCAACTTCTTATAATTTCAAACGGTCGTTTGAAATTGTTCTAAATCAACTACACCCAGCAGGAGTCTTAAAGTGGTCGAATCGGTCAAGGCGCAAGACACAGCAAACCGCATTTTGGATGCAGCCGAGCCTCTTTTTGTTGAACACGGCTTTGATGCCACGTCCATGCGCATGATTACGCAATCGGCCCGAGTCAATATTGCGGCGGTTAATTATTACTACCACTCTAAAGATGGTTTATTTCGTGCGGTATTTGAACGCAGGGCGGAGCCATTTGCAAGATTGCTATTAGGCAAACTTGAGGAATTAGAAAGTCATATTCCTAATCCTACTGCAGATCAAGTTGCTGAAGCATTTGTGATGGCTTCTTTAGAAATGGGTAGAAATCCAGAATACGGTGGTTTGTTGTTTGTTCGTTTGTTAGCTCGTACTTTTGTTGAGCCGCATCCGGAATTAAAAGCAACCATGCCACAGCGTTATGGCGAATTAACCCGGCGTTATTTAGTGGCATTAGGACGTGCTTTGCCACATTTGTCTGAATTAGATGTGCAATGGCGTTTCCACTTTTTATCCAGTGCTATGTTTAATGCATTCGCTGGTAATAATGTTTTACGCCTCTTTACCGAAAGCTCACTCGTCAATGCCCGTGATCCGGCATTGGTGGTTCGTCAATTGATGCCTTTTATTTCTGCTGGGCTGAATGCACCAGCAGCCAAATAACCCGGAGACTTCCATGACTATCTTAATGTGTCTGCTCCTTGCCATCGTTGTTGTGGCTGCGCTGGCTTATTGCCGCGCACCTCTATGGCTTTCATCGCTTCTCTTGCTGGCTGGTATTGGAGCGGGCGTGCAATTGCTAGGCTGGCATCCCGCCGCGGCGATTGTGACGCTGGTGGTTTTGGCGGTTGCCAATGTAAAACCATTACGCAAAGTGCTGGTAACCGGCCCGATTTTTGGCGTATTCCGCAAAATTACTCCTGCGATGTCGCAAACTGAGCAGGAAGCGGTTGATGCCGGCACGGTATGGTGGGATCGCGATCTGTTCTCGGGTAAGCCTGATTTCGATCGTTTGCACGCCATTCCTCAAGCCACCTTAACGGCTGAAGAACAAGCCTTCTTAGATGGCCCAACCGAGCAGCTTTGCGCGATGCTGGATGATTGGAAAATCTCTACCCAGCACAAAGATCTGCCTGCCGATGCTTGGCAGTTTATTAAAGATCAAGGCTTCTTGGGCATGATCATCAAGAAGAAGTATGGCGGTAAAGAATTCAGCAATACTGCACATGCTCGTGTAGTGACCAAGATTGCAACCCGTTCTGGTTCGGCAGCTGTGTCGGTCATGGTGCCAAACTCACTCGGCCCCGGCGAGCTGTTGCAGCACTATGGAACGGACGAGCAAAAGAACTACTACCTGCCACGTTTAGCTAAAGGGATTGATATTCCTTGCTTTGCCCTGACCAGCCCTGATGCCGGTTCTGACGCGGGTGGTATTCCGGACTTTGGTAAGGTTTGCCGTGGTAGCTATACCGACCCACGTACCGGTGTTCATCATGAAAATGTACTGGGTGTTCGACTGACTTGGGAAAAGCGTTATATCACGCTGGGCCCGATCGCTACCGTGCTCGGCATGGCGTTCAAGCTTTACGATCCTGAGCATTTATTGAGCGAAAAAGAAGATATTGGTATCACTTGCGCACTGATTCCTACCGAGCACGAAGGCGTACATATTGGTCGTCGCCATTATCCGGGTACGGCTGTGTTCCAAAATGGTCCAAACTGGGGTAAGGATGTCTTTATTCCATTGGATTGGGTCATTGGCGGTAAAGATTATGTGGGTCAAGGCTGGCGCATGCTGGTTGAGTGTTTGTCGGTAGGTCGTTGTATTTCTCTGCCTGCGATGTCGGTTGCCTCGGGTATGGTGTCGTCTTACACCACCGGTGCTTACTCACGGATTCGTAATCAGTTTGGTTTGTCGATTGGCCGCTTTGAAGGTGTGGACGAAGCGCTGGGCCGTATCGGCGGGATGACTTACCAGATGGACGCTGCGCAGCGCCTAGCATTAGCAGGGCTGGACATGGGCGAAAAACCATCCGTCTTGTCAGGTATCTTGAAGTATCACAACACCGAGCGTATGCGTAAGGTGATTAACGATGCGATGGATGTGCACGGTGGTAAAGCAGTATGTACGGGGCCTCGTAACTATCTGGCCGGTGCTTACGGTGCAATTCCGGTTGCGATTACCGTTGAAGGCGCGAATATTCTGACGCGCAGCATGATTATCTTTGGTCAGGGCGCAATTCGTTGCCATCCTTTTGTACTGACTGAATTACGCGCTGCAATGAGTAAAGATTTAGGCGCTTTTGATACCGCAGTGATTGGCCATATTGGCTTTGCAGTATCTAATGCAGTACGTGCTTTTGTGATGGGTTTGACTGGCGCTAAATTAGTCGGCTCGCCAAAATCTGGCGCAATGGCTCAGCGTTATCGCAATGTAGTTCGTTTCTCTTCTGCTTTTGCATTCCTGGCAGATATGGGGATGGCTTCACTGGGCGGCAGCTTGAAGTTCCGTGAAAAACTATCGGCTCGTTTGGGTGATATGTTGTCAGGTCTTTATATTGCGACGGCTGCACTGAAGAAATTTAATGACGATGGCGCGCCTAAAGAAGACTTGCCACTTGTGGCTTGGGCGGTTGATTCGGCGCTTTACGATTGCCAGGTTGCAATGGATGGCTTTATGGCCAACCACCCAAGCCGTCTGTTGGCGTTCTTGATGCGTGTTCTGGTGTTCCCGCTTGGTTTGAGCTTAAAAGCAGCAACAGATAGCGATGGCACACAAATTGCCCGCCTATTGATGGAACCATCGGTAGCACGCGACCGTCTGACGCAATATATGTACCGTTCTAAAGATGAAAGCGATCCTGTTGGTGTGTTAGAGCATGCTCTGAAGGCGGTAATTGAAACTGAAGCGCTGGAAGGCAAGTTGCGTAATGCACAGCGTAAAGGCAGCTTAAAGAGTATTACCGCTTCTGAGCGTCTTGCTGAAGCACAAAGCACTGGTTTGATTTCTGCTGCTGAGTTTGCAGCAGTAGAGCGGGCTCGCCGCTTACGTCGTGAAGTAATTATGGTGGATGATTTTGATTCAACCTTAAGCACTTCTGATGACAACGCCATTCATCGCGACATTTTGAATCAGGCTAAAGTCAGCGATAGTGCGGTTGTAACTAAGGCCACCGGTCAAGAAAGTGTAAAAATAGCAACAGAAACACCACCAGTGTCATAAAAAGCAGGGGGATTTCATCCTTGGATGAAATCCCTAATGCGCCAAAACAGTTGTTTGAATAAAAATAAGCTTGCATTCATTTAAAGACCTAAATTAAAACGGCCCTAAAAGCAAAAAATAAGCAGGGGCTAGCTTACTTTTAGCGAAAGTACCAAAGAGTACTTGGGGTTTGTTGCAGATAAACTGCTTAGGACTAAACCACAGGCCACTGGCCACAGTAGGAGATAGACGATGTCTGGAACTATTCGTATGGCAATTCGTACTTTAGGTGTGGCAAGCTTATTTATAGCTGGTAATGCCCTTGCATCTGGCTATCACTTTGGTGTGCAAAGTGTCAGCTCGCAAGGTGTTGCCAATTCAAACGCTGCTGAGGCAGAAGACGCTTCTGTCTTGTTTTACAACCCTGCGGGCATGACTAATTTACGCGGCACCAATATATCGGGCGCTTTGATTGTTGTTGATCCACACATTAGCTTCTCTAATCTGAATGCGAGTAATAGCCGCGGTAAGCCTGTTACCGGGAATGATGGCGGTTCACCTACAGATCCTGTGTTTGTTCCGCAAAGCTATGTTACCCATCAAGTAAATGATCAGTTATTTGTGGGCTTGGCCATGTTTGTGCCGTTTGGTGATAAAACCAATTTTGATGAAAAATGGATCGGTCGTTACAACGGTACCGATCTTGAATTAATGACGCTAGCACTCAATCCTTCTGTTGCGTACAAAATCAATGAGCAGTTTTCTGTGGGGGCCGGTGTTACCGCCCAATATATGAAAGCACGCTTTAAGAAGATGATTGATTTGGGTGGTAAGGCGACCGTGGGTGGCAATCCTACTCCGGCCCTTGATGGCTCAATGGATTACGAAGGTGATGACTGGGCTTATGGCTTTAATCTGGGTGTGACCTGGAAAGTAGATGATACTTTGCGCTTTGGTGCGGCATACCGCTCCAGCTTAAGCCACAGCCTACAGGGTGACACTAAATTTACCGTTCCTAGCGTATTTCCACCGGGCGTTGCTGTTGGTGCAAAACTGCTTAATTCAAATGGTACGGTTGATTTAGAAACGCCAGATTCATTTGCAATTAACTTTTATAAAAAATTAAATGATCAATTCGCATTAACAGGCGATTGGACGCATACCTGGCATTCTAAATTTCAAGATTTAATTCTGAAAACAGATGCAGGTTTTAATGCGGATATTGAACAGAAATGGCGCGATACTGATCGTTTCTCTTTAGGTCTGAGCTATCAGTATAACGATCCTTTGAAATTGCGTGTGGGTCTGGCTTACGATCAATCACCGGCTGATCAGGCAAAATATCGTATTGCTAACTTGCCAGATAGCGATCGTTATTGGTTCTCTACCGGCTTTAATTACGCCATTGATAAAAATATGTCAGTGGATGTGGCTTATACCTACGTGAAATTTAAAGATTCAAGCATGGCGAATATTGATAGCAGCAATACTGTAACAACGAATGCAGATGTTTCTGCGTATGCCAATGTATTTGGCGCGCAATTGAATTACCGCTTCTAATCGTTTTTATCCCTCCCTTCGGGGAGGGCTTAGTGACTCTGGGCGGCTCTCGCCGCTCTTCCTTTCCTTTTAGCGAGGCTAAACATGGCCAATACCGTGCATATCCGTCAGGTTGCCGTTCTCGGCGCGGGCGTAATGGGAGCGCAAATTGCTGCCCATCTTGCCAATGCGGGAATTAAAACCGTTTTATTTGATTTGCCAGCCAAAGAAGGCGATGCAAATGGCATTGCAACAAAGGCGATTGCCAATCTTAAAAAAATGAAACCGTCGCCATTAGCATCGCTTATGCGTGCGGATCATATTGAGCCAGCTAATTACGGCTCTGATTTAGAAAAATTAAAAGATTGCGACTTAATTATTGAGGCTATTGCTGAACGCCTTGATTGGAAACTCGATCTTTATGCCAAGATTGCTCCTTTTGTAGCACCACACGCTATTCTGGCGTCCAATACTTCCGGCCTATCGATTAATTCCTTGGCGGGCGGTGTGCCTGCTGAGCTACGCAGCCGTTTCTGCGGTATTCATTTCTTTAATCCGCCACGCTATATGTATCTGGTTGAGTTGATTGCTGATTCCCAGACTAATCCTGCGATGATGGACGCGCTGGAAAGCTTCCTTGCTACCCGCATGGGCAAGGGCGTAGTACGCGCTAAAGACACGCCGAACTTTGTTGCCAACCGCATCGGTGTGTTCTCCATGCTGGCAACGATTTACCACGCCGAACGCCTCGGCATCCGTTTTGATGTGGTTGATGATCTGACTGGCCCACGCTTGGGCCGTCCGAAATCAGCGACTTTCCGCACTGCCGATGTGGTTGGTTTGGATACTTTTGCTCATGTGGTTAAAACCATGACCGAGCAATTGGCGTCAGACCCTTGGCACAAATACTTTACCGTACCGGCTTGGATGCAAAAGCTGATTGAAAACGGCGCTTTGGGCCAAAAAACCAAGGCTGGCGTATTCAAGAAAGTAGGCCGTGATGTATTGATGCTTGATCCGAGCACTGGCGACTATATTGCTGGCGGACAAAAGGGTAGCGATGAAGTTAAGGCGCTGCTGAAAATCACTGATCCGGCTGCACGCTTTAAAGCCTTGCGCGAATCGGCTCACCCAGAAGCGCAATTCCTCTGGGCCTGCATGCGCGATGTATGGCATTACATCAGCTATCACCTCGATACGATTGCAGATAATGCGCGCGATGTGGATTTTGCGATTCGCTGGGGTTTTGGCTGGAATCAAGGCCCGTTTGAGCAGTGGCAAGCCGCCGGTTGGAAAGATATTGCAGCGGCCATTGCTGCAGATTCAGCAGCAGGACAGGCAATGAGCGACGTAGCTCTGCCAGCTTGGGTGGCTTCACGTGATGCAGTGCATACGCCAGAAGGCTCGTTCAGCGCGGCAGACAATGCCCTGAAACAACGCTCCAACTTGCCAGTTTATAAGCGTCAGCTTTATCCGCCAACCGTGGTCGGTGATGCAGCACCAGTGTATGGCGAAACTATTTTTGAAAATGACGGCGTTCGCCTCTGGGTGCAGCCGGGTGAAGATGTTGCTGTTCTAAGCTTTAAAACCAAAGCACATTGCATAGGCCCAGATGTATTGGCTGGTGTAAATCAAGCGGTTACGATCGCTGAAGAGCGCTACGCTGGTTTGGTGGTTTGGCATCCGGAAGCACCGTTCTCGGTGGGGGCAGATTTGATGAGCATGGGCCCAGCCTTTATGACTGGCGACTTTGCTTCAATCGAAAACATGGTGGCCGAATTCCAAAAAGCCAGCATGCGCATTAAATATGCAGCTGTGCCAGTGGTTGGTGCGGCTCAAGGTTATGCCTTTGGTGGCGGTTGCGAATTCTTAATGCACTGCTCACGCGTTGTGGCTTGCCTAGAAACCTATATCGGCTTGGTTGAAGTGGGTGTGGGGCTCTTGCCAGCAGGCGGCGGTTGTAAAGAATTTGCACTGCGTGCTTCGCAAGAAGCTAAAGGCGACATCGTTGCCGCACTGAAAGATTACTACCTGTCGGTTGCCATGGCGAAAGTGGGTACGAGTGCAGAAGAAGGCCAGCAAATCGGCTATTTGCGTAGCTCCGACATCGTTGTGTTTAACCCGAATGAATTGCTCTATGTAGCCAAAGCGCAAGTACGCGCCATGAGCGAATCAGGCTACAAAGCACCGGTTAAGCCAAAAGCATTTGCTGTAGCGGGCCGTGCAGGCGCAGCCACGATCAAGGGCCAACTGATCAATATGCTGGAAGGCGGCTTTATCTCTAAGCACGACTACCTGATCGCCGGCCATATCGCCGAAATCATGACCGGTGGTGACGTAGATGCGGGCACGCTGGTGGATGAAGAATGGATCTTGAAGCTGGAACGTGAGCGCTTTATGAAGCTGCTGAAAACCGGCAAAACGCAAGAGCGCATCATGTATATGCTGGAAAACAACAAGCCGCTGCGTAATTAAACAGAGAAGTTCTGTAGGCACAGAGATCGGGGAGAGCACAGAGCACACAGAGTAAGACCTTAGGGCAGGCCTGTAGGTACGGGGCCATGCAATCCTTTGTATTTTTACTCTGGTTTTCTCCGTGTTCTTGGTGCTCTTTGTGTCTACAGGTTCTTTTGGTTTACGGATGATTCTTGGCTTTAGCGAATACCCCATATTTAGGAGCTCAAAATGAGCAGACAGATTCAAGAAGCTTATATCGTCGCTGCGACTCGCAGCCCGGTTGGTAAAGCACCGCGCGGTATGTTGCGCAATGTTCGCCCTGATGATTTGCTGGCCCATGTATTAAGAAGTGCGCTGGCGCAAGTGCCTCAGCTTGATCCTAAGCTGATCGAAGACGTGATTGTTGGCTGCGCCATGCCAGAAGCCGAGCAGGGGATGAATATTGCCCGTATGGCTGTGCTGCTGGCGGGTTTGCCGGATACGGTAGGTGGTGTAACCATCAATCGTTTCTGCTCCTCAGGCGTGAATGCCATTGCGATGGCTGCAGATAAAATCCGTTTGGGCGAAGCCGATGTGATGATTGCGGCAGGTACGGAAAGCATGTCGCAAGTGCCGATGATGGGAAATAAAATCTCCCTCAATCCTGAGATTTTCACTAAAAACGAAAACCTCGGTATTGCCTTTGGTATGGGCCTGACGGCAGAAAAAGTAGCCGAGCAGTGGAATGTTTCCCGTGAAGATCAGGATGCTTTCGCGGTTGAATCAAACCGTCGTGCGCTGCATGCGATTGCCACAGGCGAATTCAAAGACGAAATCAGCCCGCTAGAAGTATTCGCGCGCACGCCAAATTTGGCGACTGGCGAAGTTGAAGTCACTAGCAAAATTTGCGATACCGACGAAGGCCCACGCGCGGGGACAACGATGGAAGGCTTGGCTAAGCTGAAAACCGTATTCGCGGCTAAAGGCTCAGTCACTGCAGGTAATAGCTCGCAAATGTCTGATGGTGCAGGCGCGGTGATCTTGGTTTCCGAGCGCATTCTGAAGCAATTTAACCTTGTGCCTTTGGCGCGTTACGTGACCTTTGCAGTAAAAGGTGTACCAGCGCACATCATGGGGATTGGCCCGAAAGAAGCGATTCCAGCGGCACTGAAGTTAGCTGGCCTGACTCAGGACGATTTATCATGGATCGAGCTGAACGAAGCCTTTGCGGCGCAAGCCCTGGCTGTGGCGCGTGATCTTAATCTGGATATGAGCAAAGTTAATCCACTGGGCGGCGCGATTGCTTTAGGCCATCCACTGGGTGCAACCGGCGCGATTCGCGCGGCAACCATCGTGCACGGTATGCGTCGTCATGGCATGGCGGGTAAATACGGCATGATTTCCATGTGTATCGGCACCGGCATGGGTGCGGCAGGGATTATTCAATCCTTGTAATGCCTAGTTTGTAGATCAAGGCTTTTGCCCACGGATTCAAATCCGTGGGTTTTTTTTCAAGGAAATGAAAAAATGAAAAAATTACTGATGACCGCATCTTTTGTGCTCGCGGCACAAAGCAGCATGGCTTTGGAAGTGGCAGGGGTGAATCTGGCGGATCGCGCCGAGTTGGCCAGCCAGTCTTTGGCGCTAAATGGTGCAGGCGTGCGTAAAAAAGTATTCTTTGATGTGTATCTGGCAGCGCTTTATGTGCCGGTTAAAACACAAGATGCAAGCTCGGTTGTCAACGGTGCAGTTCCTCGCCGTATGGAGCTACGCATGCTGCGTGAAGTTTCGGCCGCAACAATGCATGAAGGTTTTGTGGATAGCTTAAAAGCGAATCAAAGTGAGGCGGCCTTAGTGACATTGGCGCCAAAAATTGCTGAGTTGGAGCAAGTGTTTAAGCAAGTAAAGACCGCAGCCAAAGGGGATGTGATTTTGCTTGATTTTATTCCGGGGCAGGGAACACGCGTCACGGTGCGCGGTAAAACCTATACGACGATTGCGGGCGATGATTTTGCTGCAGCGATGCTGTCAATCTGGCTGGGTAAAGCGCCAGTGAACGATTCATTGAAGTCTGCTTTGCTGGGTAAGTGATTTACATCACAGTGGTGATTGTAACAGTCACTTCGTTTGTGATCGCTGCTGTGGTGGCGCAATAAACAGGCGCTGCATAGCAGTTTTTTGCATGTTATTGGCATGTATTTGTCATTGTGCTGCTTGTTTGTTGCGCTTGATGCCGAAGAGCGATCAGGGGGGTGTTGCGATATTTAGCAGGGTCGATTTTTTGATCTTGCGCACGCCAGTCTTCTGTTCTTTGCTCGCTTGCTAGCGCCGCGTCTGGTGCTGACAGTGTAATATTTCTGTAGTTAAATTACATTTTAATATTATTTTTTTCTATTTTTAATACACGCTATCTAGTTGTATTTTATAAAAAAAATACAATTTTTTGTAGTCTTTAGTGTGTTTTATTGCAAATATACAAGTAGTTTTACTACAAAAATACTTGCGGGTGCTCTGTAGTTTTGTTAAAGTAACTCCATTGCTTGATTGGGAACAGACTTCTGGCCCAAACTTTTAAGGAGATGCAAATGCGTACCTTGCAAATTATTTTTAAGAACATCGAATCTGCTCAAAACCTGCTGTTGAAATCCCAAGGTTTTATTGCAACTCGTTGATCTGTCGGTTTAGCTGTTTGTAAGTGTGGTAAGTAGTAAGTTGTTGTGTGTGTAGTATGTTTTGACTCTTCATCTGGTCTTTCTTGTTACCCGGCTCTGTGTTCTGCGTCTTCGGATGCGTATACAGACCGGGTTCTTTTTTGTCTGCTGCGCCTCCCATGCGGTAAAGTAGCAGCCTTGTCTCTTTTTAAAATCACCCTCATGATTGTTCGGTCATTTTTCGTCTTTGTTTTGGCATTTCCTGTGCTGGCTCTTGCTGATGAGCCGCCTGCTATCGATGCAGCGCAAAACGTCTATTTTCCCTATGTTTTAGAGATTGAAGCGCCGGATGATTTGTTCGACCTTCTCGACAAGCATCTGGATTTGTCGCGCATGGAAACTGAGAAAAGGATGACGAGAGAGCAGCTTTTACGCCTGATCGACAATGCACCTGAAGCGGTGAGTGGTTTGTTATCGACCGAGGGCTATTTTTCACCTACGGTTAAAATTAAGCTGGGAGAATCAAGTGTCCCTGCGCTTGTTTCTCTGTATGTGGATGCAGGTCAGCCCACGCTGGTTCGCAATGTAGACGTTAATTACACCGGTGATGTTATTCCAGATGAGGCGCGGATGAAGCGCCTGATCGATCGCCAGGAGCAAACATGGCCTTTGCCTAAAGGCAGCGTGTTTCGTCAAAGCGCCTGGGATGATGGCAAACGGCGTGTGATTAGTACACTTTTGAATCGTCGTTATCCTGCAGCCAAGATGCTGCATGCCGAAGCGAGCGTTGATCCGGAAAACCACACGGTAGATTTAACGGTTGATGTGGATAGCGGGCCTGCTTATTACTACGGGCCATTAAGTATTACCGGCTTATCGCACTACCCTGAAAAGTTGGTTCGCAATAATATTCAGTTTCATGAAGGCGCTGAATACCGCCGCAATGATTTATTAGAGCTGCAAACCTATTTGCAGAATCTGCCGCATTTTTCCCTTGTTTTAGTGGATGTCGATCTGCCAACTGATCCGCCTTATATTGCGCCGGTGAAAGTCACCGTGCAGGAAGCACCTTTAAGCAAAATCAGCACTGGTTTGGGGTTTAGCACCAACACTGGTGTGCGCGGGTCGTTTGATTACCGCTATTTAAATCTGCTGGATCGGGCATGGGTACTCGATACCGGTTTTCGTTTGCAGCAAAAAGAGCAGTCATTTAATGCCGGGGTGACTTTTCCCCGATTTGCTTCGGGCTATGTGCACCGGGTTTACGGTAGTTTTGTGCGTGAAGATATTCAGGGTTTAGCGACCAGCACATGGAAAACCGGGGTTTCCAGAAGCATCAGTGATGAAAGCATTGATCGATTAATCGCGATTGAGTACCAAATGGAGCGCCGGGAGTTAAACGATGGCACGGTGTCTGATCCGCAGTCTTTAACAGCCAAGTATCAATGGGTGCGCCGCGATGTAGACCGTATCAGAAACCCACGTTCGGGTAATGTCATTACTTTAGAGGGCGGTGGGGCACTTAAAGGCCTGTTGTCGGATGAAAGCTTTGTGCGCCTTTATGGCCGTGGGGTGCAGTTCTGGCCTGTGGGGGAGAAAAGTGTGGTGGTGGGGCGTTTAGAGTTGGGGGATACCTTTACTAAAGAATCTTTTAATGTGCCTTCTGATTGGTTGTTCCGTACCGGGGGCTCTTCCTCGGTTCGTGGCTATGATTATCAAAGCTTGGGTTTGTCGGCAGGCGGCTCTACCATCCCTGGTCGGGTGATGGCGGTGAGCTCTTTAGAATTTCAGACGCCCGTTTATAAAGATTGGCTGGGTGCGGTGTTTGTTGATCACGGTGGTGTGGGAGATCAGTGGAAAGACTGGCGCGGCTCGACCGGGGTTGGGCTGGGTGCGCGTTGGGTGAGCCCCGTGGGCGTGATTGGTCTAGATGTGGCAAGAGGGGTGGAAGAAAAACAATTCCGGGTGCATTTTTCGATGGGAGTGACCTTCTAAAATGCAAACTAACCCAGCTCCTACACCTGAGGCGCAAGCTGCTACACCGCCTTTGCGTCCTAAGTACTCTCTGTTTCGCCGCTTGATTGGTGCATTGCTGCTCTTGTTGCTTGTGCCGGTGTTTTTATTGACCCTTTCTTTGGCTTTTTTTGATTCACAAACGGGTCGGGATTGGCTGGTGAAGCAAGTTAATCAGAGTGGTATGGCTAAGCTGCGCGCTATTGATGGCTCTTTATGGTCAGATTTTGCACTACGTGGTTTGGTAGTGGACACCGCCGAGGTCAAAATTGCGATTGATAAAGTGAGCCTAGCGTGGAGCCCATATAGCCTGCTGGCGCGTGATTTATCGCTTGATGAGCTGGTGATCGGCCATTTAGAAGTGGATATCAAGCCTAGCCCGCCAGATAAGCCGTCATCGCCGCCGCCAGATAGTATAACGCTGCCCATTGGCCTGCATATCGATCAGGCACAAATTGATCGCTTAAGCATTAAAGGCTCGCCCGATATTAAAGCGCTGCGCTTTAAGCTGGCGAGTAATGGTCGTTTCCATCAGCTTGTTCTGGATCAGCTAAAGCTGAAGCTGCCGCAAATTGATGCCACTTTGAAAGGTAACCTGGCGCTAGTGGGCACTTTGCCCTTTGTGACTTCCGGCCAGCTAGAGCTAAGCGGTAAGGCAGAAAACCAGCCCTTGCAATCACAAATCAAATTGAGTGGCGAGCTGCGTAAATTGCGCCTGACAGGCGATGTGAAAAGTAATCAGCTTAAGGCCATGATTAATGCACGGCTTGATGTGTTTGCACCCTATACCTATCAATTGCTGAGCGAAGGCCAGATTAAGCTTCAGCAGCTTAATCCTGCTGTGCTGATGCCAGGGCTGCCTAAAGCATTGCTTGATGTATCTTTATCAGTTGTGCCGCTGGGTGAGAATGCCGCCAGTGGCTCTTTAGAAATCCGCAATGCCATGCCCCTGACGGTGGATCAGGGCGGGCTGCCCTTTGCCCAGATCAGTAGTAAATTAGGGTATCTAAAAGAAACAGTCACGCTTAAAGCGATGTCGCTAGATCTGTTGGGGCAAGGGCAAATTAAAGGGGCGGGCCATCTGGATAAGGGCCAGCTTAAATTGCAGCTTGATTTAGCTAAAATCGACCCTGCCAAGCTCTTCTCTCGGCAGCCGCCAGCCTCTTTGGGGGGCACCATCCACTTAAAAGGCCCGTGGCTGGCTCCTGATGTGGTGGCAAAACTGGCTGATACACAGCGCAATGTGGCGCTTGATCTGGATATGGGCTGGTTAAACCCTAAGCATGAGCGCCGTATTGCATTGCGTCAGGCTCGTTTATCCAGAGCAAACAGCAGTGTGTCTTTGCAGGGCGAATTGGGCTTGCTGGATGCGAAGGGCGTAGCAAAAAATGATTTCAAGCTGGTCGGTGAATTTGCCGGGATTAATCCGGCAGAGTTTGTGGCTAGCCCTAAGGGATCAATAACTGGGCAATTTAAACTAGCGGGAGCTTTGCAGCCTGCGATTAAAGCCAGTGTAGATTACAGCCTAGGTGATAGCCGCTTTAATGGCGAAGTATTAAGCGGCAAGGGGCAGCTTAATATAGAAGAGACGCGTATTTCTAATGCGGATCTCTGGCTGGCGCTGGGAGGGAATCGTATCGATGCCCAAGGCGCTCTGGGCCTTGCCAGTGATGTGCTTAAGCTCAAAATTAATTTGCCGCAGCTGCAGCAGTTTGGCCCCGGTTTTGCCGGAAAAATCAGCGGCGATGCACAATTAAAAGGCGCCATGCTGAGCCCGCAAATTGCCACGCAGCTGGCTGTGGCAGGTTTGCAAACGCCATTTGGCGTGTCGGTAAATCAGGCCGCTGTAGAGGCTGAATTACAATCCGATCTAACAGGCCCGATGCATGTCCGTGCGGATGTGAGCGATGCGAAGGCGGCAGGGGTGCAAATACAAAGCCTGAACCTGAAAGTGGATGGTAGCCGGGCCAAGCATAGTGCCAGCTTGTTGCTAAAGGGGCAGCAGGATGAGCGTTTGATTGATGTAAGTTCGCGCTTTGAAGGCGGCTTAAACGAGCTGTGGGTTTGGCGCGGTAGTGTGCAGAGCCTGCAAGTGAATCAGCCGATTGCCCTCAATTTGGCCGCACCGCTGGCGTTAGAAGCTGGGGCTAATTTGATCCGCATGGGCGATGCGCGCCTCCTGATGGGCGACACGCGGGTGCATATCGAAAGATTGAGCTGGCAAGATGGCCGTTTAGATACGGCAGGTGAGCTAGAGCAGGTTTCCGTAGGCCAGTGGCTGACGCTGCTGGGGCAAAAAGAAGTGAGCGGTAATTTGATGCTGGGCGGACGCTGGGCTTTGAAGTCAGCGGGTAGCTTAGACGGGCAGCTGGAGATTCACCGGCAATCGGGTGATTTAAAATATGTAACGCACAACACCGCGCCGCAAAAGTTTGATCTGCAAGATTTAAAGTTACAAATTAATGCGAAGCAATCGGTGTTGAATTTTACCGGCAATTTAAGCTCGGGGCGTTTCGGGCAGATGCAGGCCAATGGCAGTGCTTTGCTAGATGCCGTGAATTGGCGTTTGGCAGAGCGTGCACCGGTAGATGTTTTTATTAAAGGTGATTTGCCTAAGCTGGCGATGTTTGGTCCGCTACTGGGGCCGGATTTATCCTTGGCAGGTAGTGGCCGCTTTGAAGTGCGCCACACTGGCTTACTTAAAGACAATGAATGGACAGGTTTTGTATATGGCGATGATTTGTCGATGCGCGATGCGGCCACGGGTTTGTCTTTGCAAGAAGGCAAGGTCAGAGTGAGCCTGGATAAGCGGCTGATTAATTTGCAGCAGTTCCAGTTTAAAGGCGGGCAAGGTACTTTGGATGCGAAGGGGACATTTGATTTGGCTGGCCCTAGCCCGAGTGCCAGCGCTCAAGTTACGGCAAATAAACTCACCTTAATCAGCAAGGCCGATATGCTGGTGGTGATGTCGGGGCAGGGCAATATCACGCTCAGAGATAAAGCCATGAGCGTCAGCGGCCAGCTTAAAGCGGATGAGGGCGATATTCGCTTTCAATCGAATGATGTGCCCAAGCTCTCCGATGATGTTGTGGTTAAAGGGCGGAGCAAAGCGCCGGTTGATGCAGGGCCTAAGTTGTCCTTGCAAATGGATATCGATTTAGGGAAAAACTTTCGCTTCCGGGGTTATGGTCTGGATGCGCGTTTAGCGGGTTTACTGCGTCTACGCACACAGGCCAATCAAGCGCCTACAGCGCATGGTGTGGTGCAAGTGGCAGAAAACGAAGGCAATGCACGCAGTACCTATAGTGCTTACGGCCAGAAGCTGGATATCGAGCGCGGTGTGCTGGCTTTTCAGGGGCCGATTGATAATCCTGGCTTAGATGTGCTGGCGATGCGGCGCGGGCAGGAAGTCGAGGCGGGGGTGCAGGTGTCGGGTACGGCATTAAGGCCGCAGGTAAGGCTTTACTCCGAACCGAACCGGCCTGATAGTGAAAAACTCAGCTGGCTCTTGTTTGGGCATGGCTCGGATAGTATGGATAAATCTGATAGCGCGCTGATGCTGCAAGTGGCTAATGCGCTACTGACTTCAGGCGATAACGCCAGCTTTAGTGAGGGTATTCTTGGCAAAGTCGGCCTCGATGATGTGGGTTTTAGCAGCCAGAAAGAAAAAGACGGCACATCAACTCAGGTGGTGTCTGTAGGCAAGCAGCTGAGCAAAAATGTACGGGTTTCACTAGAGAAAAGCATAAATGGCCTACGTGATGCCGTGAAATTTACCTGGCAGCTCACTAAAGGATGGTCCTTGGTTTCACGAATCGGCACGGACGAAACGACGGGTGATGCCTATTACACCTTCTCTTTTGATTAACAGGCAGCGGGAAACTTTCCTCCGCATAAAACCCAAACATTAAACCGTGGTGGATGAATCGCGGCGCGAAAAATGGGTTGGCTGTGTTTTTCACTATTTGTAAAAGAATGTCATATTTATCAGCAAAGGGGCCGCTTGGCCCCTTTGCTTTTGGGGCTTAGGCATGAGGATGATGAGATCGCCCAATTGGTTTTTGCTTCTACCTTTTCTGCCGCCTATGTAGCCCTGTAGGGTGGGTTAGGTTTGTTAACCCGAGCTGAGCACGTTAGGTTGGGCTGATATAGCTTTGGGCCTAGCAACCAAAATTATCCAATAACTGCTTTGCGTTTGTCTCAGCAAGAACTCTAGATCACAGAATGCAAAGAAGCCCACCGAAGTAGGCTTAAGTATTAAAGCGTTACCAACGCTAGCCCCCAATATTCTGCCGATACGTTTCCAGCATATCCTCCCCATTTACGCGGAAGGTGTTGGCCATGTAATCCAGCTCTAAAAGCTCTTTGCCCCCCATTACTTGTTTGAGATAAGTTGCTGAAAAGCTGGTGGGAAAGAAATAGATTTTCTCTGAGAAGTGCCCGTGCTTTCTGTGATGTTGAAGTTTCAATATTTGGTTTTGCATGTGGTAGTACAGCGGGCAGGGCGGACGGCTAAGATTTAAGGTGGTTTGCCCGCTCGTGAATCGCTTAAGGCTTGATAATTACCGTTAAATCATCCCTCTCTGCAGCTGCGTCTTCAAAGACGGCCAGTAGTGCTGTGTAATTTTCTTTTCCTAATGTGGCCTTAGCCTCTGTGCTGTTTTCCCAGGTAATTTGGATTGGGCCTTCTAGGCTTGCGCTCAGTTCATCGTACAGCGCATCCAGATTGTTAATTGGGTCGCTAGAAAAATCCAGCTGCTCAGTTAATTGCTGGTAAGCATCGCTGAGCTTACGGATGTGTTTAAGTACAACTTTCTGAGTTATTGACATGAGGGCACCTCGGTAAAGGTTTGGTAGTGATCTACGGTAATAAAACGCAGGCCATTTTTGCTAAAAACAATACGTTTCGCGCCGCGTTTGCCGCCTTGGTAATCTAAATCTGCTTCCTGATATTGGTTGCGTGGCAGGCGGTTTTCACGATTGCCAAAGCGATCACCGCCGATTGATTTGCCCGGCAGGCTTTGCCAGAGGCTGCTGCCGGGTCGCCAGCCTGCTGCTTGTGCTTCGCGTTTGGTCACAAACTTAGCGGGCAGGCGGTTTTGTTGATTCAGGCTGCTGAGGATTACCGTCAGCTCACTGGTATTTGTGTCAGGGCGCAGCTGGCGGTTGATGTTTTCTGCCACGCTCTGGCAAGAGGCGGCATGGGCCCAGCCGCCGGCGAGCAGTATCAGGGTGAGAAGTGATCGGTGCATTGGGTTTCCTCTGGTTTGGATGTAGCTATTTTATTTAAACTACATCGGTATAAGTCTTGCTTACGCGGTTGTGGCAAAAGGGCTTCTATGCTAGTTTCGAGGGTCCTGACTTTTCTAGACTATCGCCATGGCTCAGACACTTTATGACAAACTTTGGCATTCCCACGTTGTTCGCGCCGAAGACGATGGCACCTGCCTTATTTATATTGATCGCCACTTGGTGCATGAAGTCACCAGCCCGCAAGCTTTTGAAGGCTTGAAGTTAGCGGGCCGAACGCTATGGCGCAAGTCTTCGATTGTTTCGACTGCCGATCATAATACTCCGACTGATCACTGGGATTTGGGTATTCAAGATCCGATTTCCCGTCTGCAAGTAGAAACGCTGGACGCCAATATCAAAGAATTCGGTGCACTGGCTTACTACCCATTTAAAGATCAGAAGCAAGGTATTGTGCATGTGGTGGGCCCGGAAAATGGCGCGACCTTACCTGGTATGACCGTGGTTTGTGGCGATAGTCATACTTCTACACACGGCGCTTTTGCTGCCTTGGCGCATGGCATTGGCACTTCTGAAGTCGAGCATGTGATGGCCACCCAGACGCTGGTTGCCAAAAAATCTAAAGCGATGCTGATCCGTGTGGATGGCGTTTTGGGCCGTGGTGTAACGGCAAAAGATGTGGCGCTGGCGATTATTGGCAAGGTAGGCACAGCAGGCGGCACAGGCTATGCAATCGAGTTTGGTGGTGAGGCGATCCGCTCGCTTTCTATCGAAGGGCGGATGACGCTCTGTAATATGGCGATCGAGGCGGGCGCACGTGCTGGCATGATCGCGGTGGATGATAAAACCATCGAATACCTGAAAGGTCGTCCTTATTCCCCAAATGCCAGCCAGTGGGATGCCGCTGTGGCGCATTGGAAAACACTGGTGTCGGATGAAGGCGCGGTATTCGATGCGCTGGTGACACTTGATGCGGCCGAGATCGAGCCTCAGCTCACTTGGGGTACATCGCCAGAGCAAGTCTTGGGGATTTCCGGCGCTGTGCCGGATCCTGCTGCCGAAGCTGATTTAGTAAAGCGCGGTAGTTACGAGCGCGCATTGCAATATATGGGCCTGACTGCCAACACACCGCTGACCGATATTCAGATCGATAAAGTGTTTATCGGCTCCTGTACCAACTCCCGCATAGAAGATTTGCGCGCCGCTGCAGGTATTGCTAAGGGTAAAACTAAGGCGGCTAATGTGAAGTTGGTGCTGGTGGTGCCGGGCTCGGGCCTTGTTAAAGCGCAGGCGGAAGCTGAAGGCCTGGATAAAATATTTATTGCGGCGGGCTTTGAATGGCGTGAGCCAGGCTGCTCGATGTGCCTGGCGATGAATGCGGATCGCTTAGAGCCGGGCGAGCGCTGTGCTTCTACCAGCAACCGTAATTTTGAAGGCCGCCAAGGCCAAGGCGGGCGCACTCATTTGCTCAGCCCGGAAATGGCAGCAGCAGCGGCCATTGCTGGTCATTTTGTTGATGTGCGCCAGCTGGCTTAAAGGAAAAATAATGAAGCGGATTACAACACTGATATTGATGTTTCTGATGCTTGGGCTGACAGCGTGTAACACCGTATCGGGCATGGGCAAAGATATTAAAAAAGGTGGCGAAGCCATCGAAAAGGCGGCCAATAAATGAAAGCATTTACTCAATTAAATGGCTTGGTTTGCCCGCTGGATCGCGCCAATGTGGATACCGATGCCATTATTCCTAAGCAGTTTTTAAAATCGATCAAGCGCTCTGGTTTTGGCCCGAATCTGTTTGATGAATGGCGTTATCTGGATCACGGCGAGCCGGGCATGGATAACAGCCAGCGCCAGCCTAATCCCGAGTTCGTGCTGAATTTTCCGCGCTATCAAGGTGCAGAAGTGTTGCTGGCAAGGGACAACTTTGGCTGTGGCTCTAGCCGCGAGCACGCACCGTGGGCAATTGATGATTTTGGCTTTCGAGCTGTGATTGCACCAAGCTTTGCCGATATTTTCTTTAATAACTGCTACAAAAATGGCCTGTTGCCCATTGTTTTAGATAGCGCCGTAGTTGATCAGCTATTTGCAGAAAGTGAAGTTGCAGAGGGCTACCGCTTGACTGTTGATCTAGTGGCACAAACGGTTGTTACGCCATCAGGCCAGACTTTTGGTTTTGATATAACAGGGCATCGCAAGCATTGCTTATTAAATGGTCTGGATGAAATTGGTTTGACTTTGAATCACGCCGAAGAGATTAAGTCTTTTGAGGCTCAGCGCCGTATTGAGCAGCCTTGGTTATTTTCCTGATTTTTTTACTTCTGTTGTGCTTTGCATCAACAAAGTTTGTTGAGTCGCGTATAGTATCTACGTTGTTTTACTTATTTCGGAATACCTAAAATCATGATTTTGCATAAATTCAAAGACCAAAATGAGCTGAACCGTGTTGGCGCAGACTTACTACTCTCTGTTGTGCGTTCTAAGCCTAATGCTATTTTGGGTATGGCTACCGGTGGCACACCCGTTGGCATTTACCAGGAAATCGTAAAAAGCTACAAGCAGGGCTTGGTGAGTTTTAAAGAAGTAACAACGTTTAATTTAGATGAATATGCAGGTCTGGCTGTTTCTCATCCGGAATCATATCGCAGCTTTATGCAAACCCATTTATTTAATCATATTGACATTAAGCCGGAAAATACTTACGTGCCTAATGGCAATGCCGATGATTTGGATGAAGAAGGTCGTCGTTATGATGAGCTGATTTATCAAAAAGGTTTGGTCGATATGCAGATTCTGGGTATTGGCCATAATGGGCATATTGGCTTTAATGAGCCGGATGAATCTTTATCCCGCTTTACACATAAAGTGACTTTAAAGCCAGAAACTCGCGAAGCCAATAAACGCTTCTTTAATAGCATTGATGATGTGCCAACCCATGCATTAACGATGGGCATGGGTTCGATCTTGCATGCCAAGTCTATTCTATTGGTAGTGAAAGGCGCAGAAAAAGCTGAGATTCTGGATCGCACTTTAAATGGGCCGATTACCACTCAAGTGCCTGCATCGTTCCTGCAAACACATCCTCGTGTGATTGTGCTGACTGATTGCGATGTGGATTACAAGCGCTCACACTCCTGATCTAAAAGCCGTTTTCTAAGGCTGTATGTATAAAAACACCGAGGGAGCGATTCTGAGGTGTTTTTTTTTGATTCAATAATTAGAGCGAAGCGTAAATAATGCGGATTGTTTCTTGTACTTATGCACTGCACGCAGAGCAGATTCTCTTTATATTTAATGAGGCCATTGCTAACTCTACGGCGCTTTATGATTATAGCCTGCGGCCTTTAGCCAGTATGGTAGATTGGTTCGCAGATAAAGAAGCAAATCATTTGCCTGTGCTAGGGATTGAAAATGAGGCGGGTGTTTTATTGGGCTTTGCATCTTATGGCGCATTTCGTGTACGGCCTGCCTATAAATATTCCATTGAGCATTCGATTTATATCCACCCTGATCATCGCGGGCAGGGCTTGGGTAAAAAACTATTATTACTTCTTATTGAAAAAGCCCAAGAGCAGGGCTATCACACCTTAATTGGTGGAATTGATGCAGAAAATACCGCAAGTATCGCCTTGCATCAGCAATTGGGTTTTAGTCACGCAGGTACGATTACGCAATCAGGGTTTAAATTTGGCCGCTGGTTGGATTTAGCGTTTTATCAATTGATTCTAGCTACACCAGCAAATCCAGTAGATGGCTAACGCTTGTTAAAGGATTTAGATTGAAGAAGATTTTATTGCTGAGTATTCTAGTTTTAAGCGCGTGCAGCTCCACGCCATCACGCACTAAAGTGCCGTATTCGGCTTCTAAATCCTTGAGCAATATTCAAGCGGATGGTGCAGGCCGGGAGATTGTCATGTATGCGCTGGGCCTTTTGGATGTGAGCTATCAATTTGGCGGTAATAATCCTGAGGCAGGCTTGGATTGCAGCGGTATGGTGAGTTTTGTCTACAAAAATGCAGTAGGTGCGGTGTTGCCGCATAATGCGGCGCAAATCGCCAGCCTAGCTCGCCCTGTGGCGACCGAGCAGCTACAGGCAGGGGATCTTGTGTTTTTTAATACCTTGGGCCGCTCGTTTTCGCATATGGGGATTTACTTGGGTGACGGGCGCTTTATTCACGCGCCTTCATCAAAGGGAAAGATCAGGGTGGAATCGATGTCCAGCCCTTACTTTGCGCAACGCTTCGAAGGGGGGCGTAGCTTGCTGGCGCAAAATCCCTAGGCCAGATCGCGCCTCTGGCCTTGCGGTAGCGATGTTAGCTTGCCATCGGGGGCGTAGAGCGGGCTATTCTGACTGGCATCAAGCACTTGTTGCATGAAAGTATTGATGAGCTGCTGACGCGTCTCGATCAGCTTGCCATTACTTGTATTAAAAGCCGCTGCCTGCCGGGTGTGCTCCAGCAATAGGTGCCACTGTACTAAGGCCTTGGGCTGCTGCTCAGTAAACCAAGCATCAATATCACTTTGTGGGTTGATGCCTTGCTCTGCAAAAAACTGGCTGAGTGCTAAACCCGCCTGCTCTGCTTCAAAAGCAGCTGTTTGCTTATCGATGGTAAGTACAAGCAGGGAATCCAGCTGATTGGAGATTAAATAACTTTGTTCTTCTTTTAATAGGCCAAGCAGGGTTTGCATGCTGCTTATTGCCTGATGAAGCAGGTCATCTAAAGGCGCGCTGAGGATCATTTACTTACCTAGGAGTTCTTGTGCGCTTTGAATAATCTTGCCAGCAATGGCATCGGTGCGCACGGTAAAGCGGCCTTCGCTAATGGCTTTTTTGAGGGATTCAACCCGTTCTGCATCAAAACTTGGTTTTGAGCTTTGTTCGATTTGGCTGAGCTTGGCGGCAAGCGGGTTGATGGTAACGCTATCCGTATTGGTTCGCTCGGCACTTGCGGAGCTGGTGTTTGGGGCGCGCTCACTGCTACGGCTTGGTGCCGTGTTCAGTGGTTTGCTTTGGTCGATTTTCATGGTGTTTCATCCTTCGTCACGGGCCAGTGTGACTTGCTATTACAGTCATTATGCCAAGTATCGACGTAATTCGTAAAAACTTTAGCATATCTACTGTTTATAAGGCGTCTCTGATGCATTTTTATTGTTTTACTTGGTTTTTCTTTCACGCCCGGACAGGCTTAAGGCATTATATGCCACAGATTGCTTGAACTCATTATCGTGCATCGCCATTTTAAATTGAGCGATACACTTATTTACGGGGCTTTTGAATGAAACAACAATTCGTTTTATCGATTATTGCGGCAACTCTGGCTTTTGGCGCGCAGGCCACTTCTCGTTCTGGCCTGGATGCAGAGCGTTTTGATCAAAGTATTCGGGTGCAAGATGATTTGTATCATTCCGTAAATGGCACATGGCTAAAAAACACCGAAATACCCAGCGATAAGCCATCGCATGGTGCATTTTTAATTTTACGTGACCGGGCCGAAGCGCAAGTTCGCAGTATTGTAGAAACGGCGGCTAGCCAAAATGGTGCGCCGGGCTCTGCTGTAAAAAAAGTGGGCGATCTATATCAAAGCTATATGAACGAAGCACTGGTTGAGCAACGCGGCCTAGCTCCTTTGCAAGCAACATTAGCGGCAATTGCCGATTTAAAAAATCAAAAAGAACTCGCAGCGCAATTTGCCCAGCTTAGCCTATTGGGCCTGAATACGCCCTTTGGTGTTTATGTAGGGCAGGATGAAAAAAATTCAACGGCTTATATTATCAATGTGTATCAAACTGGGTTGAGCCTGCCAGACCGTGATTACTATTTAAAATCAGATGCAAAATTTATGGCCGCACGCGAAGCATTGGCAACTTATTTTGAGCGATTATTAAAATTGTCGGGTGAATCACAAGTTGATGTTGCGGCTTTGCTGGCTTTTGAAACTGAGCTAGCCCAAGGGCAATGGACCAAGGTTGAAAACCGTGATCCGCAAAAAACCTATAATAAAAAAACATTGGCTGAGTTAAAAACACTTGCCCCTGATTTTGCTTGGGATGAATATTGGCAAGCGATGGGCGTGCAAGGCAAAGCAGAATCAGTTGTGGTTTCTCAGCCTAGTTATATTAAAGCGATGAGCCAGATTATTGCTAAAACACCATTGGCAACATTAAAAGTATGGCTGAAATTTAAAACTTTAGATCAATATGCCAATGCTCTACCTAAAGCGTATGTGGATTTAGCATTTGATTTTCATGGCAAGGCCTTGTCTGGCGTACCAGAGCAAAAGCCCCGCTGGAAAAAAGCCATTGCCGCAACCAATAGCAGCTTAGGCGAGGCAGTGGGCGAGCTTTATATTGCCAAGCATTTCACGCCAGAAGCTAAAGCCAAAATGGATGTGATGGTTAAAAACCTAATGGCATCTTATCGCACTGGGATTAAAGACTTAAGCTGGATGAGTGCAGCAACAATGCTTAAAGCGCAGGAAAAGTTATCTAAATTTACCGTGAAAATTGGCTATCCGGAGCAATGGATTGATTATTCAACACTAGACATTAAAGCCGATGATTTGCTGGGTAATTTACAACGCGCCAAGCTTTTTGAGCGTGCACGAGATTTTGATAAATTGGGTAAGCCAATTGATCGCAAAGAATGGGGGATGACGCCTCAAACCGTTAATGCCTATTACAACCCCAGCATGAATGAAATTGTTTTCCCTGCCGCTATTTTACAAGCGCCATTTTTTGACCCAAGCGCGGATGATGCCGTGAATTACGGCGCAATTGGCGGCGTAATCGGCCACGAAATCTCACATGGTTTTGATGACCAGGGTAGCCAGTATGATGGCGATGGTAATTTAAAAAACTGGTGGGGCAAGCAAGACAGCAAAGCATTTAAAGCATTAACCAGTAAATTGGTCGCCCAATACGACGCCTATGAGGCTATTCCAGGCAAACATGTGAACGGCAAATTAACTTTGGGAGAGAATATCGCCGATCTGTCCGGATTGGCAGTGGCCTATAAGGCATATCAATTGTCATTAGCAGGCAAGCCTTCTGCCAAAATTGACGGCTATAGTGGCGAGCAGCGTTTCTTTTTAGGCTGGAGCCAAGTATGGGCCAGCAAAATGCGTGAGCCCATGACCCTACAATTACTACTCACCGATCCTCACAGCCCCGGCCAATTCCGCGCCAATGGCGCAGCAGTGAATAGCGACGCTTTTTATAAAGCCTTTAACGTAAAGGAAGGCGACGCGATGTATAAGCCAAGCAAAGAGCGCATCCGTATCTGGTAAGAATGGCTTGAAATAAGGCGTTGAGTGAGATCAACGCCTTATTTTTGCCCGGATTTTATTGCGGCCATAATTAGCACTAATCCGGTGTTGTTACGGTAAAAAGGCACTTAAAGCGGGGTTAGGTTAGGAAAAGTGCTAGCTGAGTGCTATCTTGAGGCATCAAAAAACAGAGATAGCACTTACCCACTTATGGCCTCAATTATTCGCTTACAAAACAAAGATGGTTCTGTTTCTTATCAGGCGCAGGTGAGGCTTAAGCGGGGCGGCAAGCTACTGCTGAACGAGTCCAGAAGCTTTCTTGCCGCAGGGGTGGGCATTCGTGCCGAGGCACAGGCCAAACGCCTGGCGGAGGAGTGGGCGGAGCTGCTGACCGAGAAAATGCGTGGGGAAGGTGCTATTGCCCAGCGCAAATTAAAAGGCTTAACTCTTAAAGATTTAATTAGCAAATACATCGAGTTTTTTGAGAAAGACAAACACCTATGGGCGTCTAAGCGCAGCGTGCTTAATGTGCTGGCTCGCTCCCCTATGGCTGACGTGGCTATTTTGGAGTTAACCGCCGATAAGATTATTGATTATGTCCGCCATCGCCGATCATTTGGCGTAAAGCCGCAATCCATTCAGCAAGATATTATTTATTTGGGCTGTGTATTAAAAGAAGCCAAATTATTTGCCAAATTAGATGTGGATATTGCTCAGTATTCATTGGCCAATGAATACCTAAAAGAAAAGGGCATGATTAGCGGCTCTGTTGAGCGCGAGCGACGATTGCAGGATTCAGAATTAGGTTTGATTCTGGCTGGCGCAAAAGCCACCGAACATTTCAGGCAAATCCCCATTGCTGATCTGGTGCGCTTTGCGATTGAAACCACCATGCGCCGCAGTGAGATCACCCGCTTGCAATGGAGTGATTTAGACGAGAAAAATCGCACCATACTGATTCGGGATAGAAAAGACCCAAAGAAGAAAATCGGCAATGACCAAGCTGTGCCGCTGCTCGGTACTTCTTTAAGCATCATCCAGGCGCAGCCTCGTACCAGCGACTTTATCTTCCCCTATAAATCCGAATCTGTTGGTGTGGCTTTTCGCGGCATTGTCAGCAAGGCCGGTATTCAAGACCTGCACTTCCACGACCTTCGCCATGAGGGCATCAGCCGGCTGTTTGAGCAAGGCTATCAAATTCAGGAAGTAGCACTGGTGTCTGGTCATAAAAGCTGGAAAAACCTAAAACGCTATACCCAGCTAAGAGCCGTGGATCTTCTCCGGGATGTTAAATCGGTGGTGGTAGAAGGTCGGGGGGATAGGCGCTAAGGTTATCACCCGCCAGATTTTGATTGTTTAAAGCGTTAATTTCGCCAAGAAGATTTTTTTGTGCTGAATGCGGCCAGATATTTTTTTTACGCCGCCTGATATAGTAATACCCCCGCTTTAATGCCCACTTAAAAATAGTGGTCAGGCATGTAATGGCCATTTTTATTTCGGGGTGATGCCACCCAATTGCATATGCGGGCGCTCGTTATTATAAGTCCAAAGCCATTGAATTGCAGTTGCTTAAAATAAGATAAAGTCTATTTAGATGATTTTATTAATAAGTTTTTTGCGTTGATTAAGTCGCTTTTACACTTGGCTCTGCAGCCAGCTCTTTTGCGCGGCGGCTGCCTGATGGTCGATCCAGTTGGCCAGCTCCTCGACTCGAACAAAGTGGCTGCTGTCGCTTAGGCGGATGGCGGGGAAGGGCTGGCGGTTGCGGGCGGCTTGCTCGTTAACTTTGCGCGAAGTGGGGCGATTTTCTCAGACCTAGCAAACTAATTACTCGCTCATTTTCAAGTAGTGGAAAGCCCTCAATGTATTCACAAACGCATCTTCACTTTCGTAAACCTGAACGAGCGATGTGATCACACGCGGCAATTTCGCCCATAATACTTGCCGTGGTTTTTGTTCCGATTGCATTTCAATATGCACGCGCCTCCTTCATCAAGTCGTATTCTAAGTGCGGAACCGCACAGACCCCAGTTTACTGTTGGCTTAACTTGATATTGGCACTATCGCACTGCGCGATACCGATGTCACATTAGGAATTGAGCTCTTGACTGGAGATAAACATGAATTACACAGACCGTGATGTCTATGGCATGTACAAGGACAAAAGTGGTGCTGACGCTGGCCCCGGACCTGCGCTGATGGGGGCTAACACTCTTGTGTATAACAATGTATACAATCAGCAAGACGAGGATTTGGGGCAGATCAAAGAGATTATGCTTGATGTGGCTTCCGGTCGTATTGCCTATGCAGTTCTGTCTTTTGGCGGGCTTCTTGGCATGGGCACGAAGTTCTTTGCCGTGCCATGGAGCGCGTTGGAACTCGATCCAGTAAATAAGCGCTTCGTTCTGAACGTGAATAAAGATCGGCTCGATAAAGCCCCAGGTTTCGACAAGGACAATTGGCCGAACATGGCTGATGCTACATGGGAGCAGAGCATCCATGCTTACTATGGTACAGAGCCCGGTTCGTTTTTGAACCGTAACTAAAGCAAATCGCTCACGTCATGTGGGTGGTCTTGTTTGGGCCTGTAATCTAAATCAAAAAACAGTTAGAAATTAGAATGGATCGGCAAGTGAAGTGGCCGAGGCCGAGCAAGTAGTGTGGCTGCCCCGCTATTAGATATCGATCCATTTAGAACGATTTCCTAGTATATAAAATAGTCAAAAAAAGGATGCATCATGGACGCCCAGCCACTCGCACCAAATAGCCTCCTTGCAGATTCAACTGTGGTCGATAGCCAAACCTCTGGCGTTGCTTGGGGGGCTGTATTAGCAGGGGCCGTCGTAGCCGCAGCGCTGTCGTTTATCCTCTTGATTTTAGGTGTTGGTCTTGGTTTGTCATCCATCTCGCCTTACTCCTATAGTGCGAGCCCAATGGGTTTGCCGACGATCGCTTGGCTGATGTTTATGCAACTGGCGGCGTCTGGCATTGGAGGGTATATAGCGGGTCGCTTGCGTGTGAAATGGGCCGGTGTACACCGCGATGAGGTTCATTTTCGTGATACCGCGCATGGCCTTTTGGCTTGGGCACTTGCAACATTGGTGACTGTCGCGGTTCTCGCTGGCGGCGCACGTGCTGTTTTGAGTAGCGCCATTGAGGCTGGAGTAAGCGCACCCTCGCTCGCCATCCATACACAAAGCATGGGCCGATCCGATCTGGGGCAATCCATCTATTCAAGCGAATATTTTGCGGGCGTGATGTTACGTTCAAACGCCGCAGCGCCTGTGTCGGATTCATTGCGCGCCGAGGTTGGAGCTCTACTGATGAGCGGCGTGATGTCAGGGGGGATCAGCCCTGAAGATCGCGCCTATCTGGGCCAATTGATTGCCAAGCGCTCTGGCCTTGGCCAAGTAGATGCAGAGCATAGAGTCGATGAAGTCTATGCGCGTGCCGCCAAAGCGTCTGCAGAGGCGACAGCTAAGAGCAA
Organism: Janthinobacterium sp. B9-8; assembly: GCF_000969645.2. NCBI lineage: Bacteria > Pseudomonadati > Pseudomonadota > Betaproteobacteria > Burkholderiales > Oxalobacteraceae > Janthinobacterium > Janthinobacterium sp. B9-8. The sequence goes on along the minus strand of NZ_CP014222.1, from coordinate 1,911,424 downwards.
GGCAATGGCCGAAACGGCGCGCAAGGCCGCCGCGCATTCCGCCCTGTGGATGTTCGTTGCACTCCTCTTGGGGGCATTTATCGCTAGCTTTTCGGCCACCTTTGGTGGGCGAGCTCGTGACCATGATCGCGCTACCTTGCGCCCACTTCTGTAAGCCTTCTGGAGAAAACCATGCGTTCAATCCTTCTTCTTATACTTGGCGTGCCCATTCCGATCATTATTTTAATTGCTATATTAATGTAATCATTTTTGCAAGATCCTCAAAAAGGATCACGCCATGACAGGCACAACTAAGACGGCGGCGATATAGAGGCTACATGCGTATCTAACGTTTTGATGGCCACTTTTTGCCCGGAAAAACGGAAAGCCGAACGAAAAAACTGGGGTCTGACCCCTGTTTTCTGTCTTTTTGCCTACCCGATTTAAGTTGGTTTCATTTCGAAAGTTAAACCCTCTGTTTCATCCATGGCATGCGCAAGCCATTCGCTGGGCGCTTGGCCTGTGATGCGCCTAAATTCGCGGTTAAAGTTAGATTTTGCGTTGAAGCCACTGGCAAGCATTGCGGTCGTGACGCTGTCGCCTGCTTGTAGTCGTTCGCAGGCATGACGAATACGGTGCCGATTGATGTAGCGTGACACGTTCTCATTGCTGCTGCGATAATGGCGGCAGAAAGAGGCTTGGCTGGAATGCCTAGTCGTCGTGATAAACGATCTAAAGTAAGCCCTGGCTCAAGATAGAGTGGGTGCTGTGCCAAGAGTCGTTCTAATTTTTCCATGTACCCGGCGTCTCTGGCGCTGCACTCTATTGCGGCACCCGCTGTTTCAATCGCTGGCCCCGCCGTACTCTGCTCAATGCGCCCAACTCCGGGCACGATCCCTAGTAATCCTATGCTCAGTAAAGCGAATCCAAATAGTGAGCTAATGACCCATGGTTTGATCCAGAGTGCCTCATAGTGTGCAGCTAAGGCGATAAGAAGATCGCTGGCGGCCATGAGTAGGAGCGCGTAAGCCACTGCTTTCCATATTCGGCTGGGCAATTCTTCGTTTTGAAGTGGCACAAGCGGCAGCCCATCTAGGCCTAAACGTAGGCGATGTAATAGCAGTATTCCGTAGAGTAAAAATGCACCCGACACGACAAGATTAATGGCTGGAGGAGCAAACAGCACACAGTATCCCGCACGAGTTGGCGGGAGTAGATGCACAGCATCGAGCCGGATATCTAGAGGTCTGATTGCCGTGACTTGCAGCGTGATCCAGATTAAGGGAGGGCGGCGCTTATTGGCTTGTCTTAGCTTGCTAGCGCTTTGGTGCAACGTGGCGTGTTGGTGCTGGCCGTCAATCACCCAGGCAGTATGTCGGGGGATTCATCCCCGCGTCAGTCATTGCGGCTGGATGAGCGTGCTGCCGATCTAGTGCCGCATTAGATTATTTGCTGGTGGATTCGACTTTTTCGGCCTTGATCGACCCCGCGCATATTAGCGTCGCCGGTTTTTCATTGGGCGGGGCTACGGCACTGGGTTTGGCGGGGGCTCGCTTCGATCACAGTAAGTATCGTGACTACTGCACCCATATGGGCAAACAGCACAGGATTGTGCGTTCTTGGCTAAGGGAGGCGCGAATCTTGCTCAGCTTCCCGCGGGCTTTGCTGCGGATGTTTACGATAAGCGCATCAGCAAGATTGTTGCCATCGATCCCGGCTGGACTTATGCCATAAGTAATGAAAGCGCAGTAGCGATGAAGCGACCGATTCTGTTGATTAACTTAGGGGACAAAGATCGCTGGAAAACGGTCGATGTGGGCCCTAATGGCTCAAACCTGCTAGGGCGCTTGTCCAGTGCTCGTTATGCGGTTGTCCATGCAGAGATTATCGAGCTTATGGCTAAATTCTTACTGTGAGTTGCAGGGGGCATGGATTGGCGTAGATGGCTAAGTGTACTTTTCATATAAAGCGAGCAATTGGGGCAGGCTCTTCATGCATTATTTATAGCTAACCGCATCCCCGATAAAAATATTCGGGGATGGCCATTTATAATCAGCGTTGCTTTAGTTTTGAATGCGGAAGGTGCGTGGGAATGGGGTGTTTGTGTGCGGCCCAAACCAGCGGTTGAAGATTTGTACTGCTTCACCGTTTTGTTCTGATTCGACTAATGATTCGTTAATGAGGTTCATCAGGCGCTTTTCACCTAACTTTGTCGCGACAGCTAGGATTTCGGTGGTGTTGGTGTAATTTGAGATTTCGTATTGTGATTTGTTTGGCATTTTATTTAATGCTGCGGCCAAAGTGGGCTCGTCATTCATTACCGCATCGATATTGCCTTGCTCGAGGGCGCGTGTAGCATCAGGGATATCGGCAAAGGTCGTCATGCTGGCCTTAGGGTAAAGCTTACGGGATACGCTTTCGCCTGTTGTTCCTTTGGATGCACCTAGGCGGGCATTTGTAAGGGATTCAGATGTGGTAAAGCGACCTTTGCGTGTTAAGGCTTTTTGCGCGGCAACAAAATAACCAAGGCTGCAGCTTACTTCGCGTTCTCGCTCAGGTGTTTTAGTAAACGCGGCAACTAGGATATCAACCTTGCCTGATTTTAAGCTTGTGATTCGCTCACCGGGATCTAAATCTTGCACTTTAAGCGTAACGCCCATTTTTTTTGCGATCAGTGATGCATAGTCAATGTCGTAGCCAGAAAAGGTTTGATTGTCATTGCGTCTTGCAAAAGGGGGGTTGTCAGGCAAAATGCCTACAATTAAAACGCCGCGCGTCTTGATTGTGTCGAGTAAATCAGCGTGGGCCATCAGGCTGATAGCGCTTAATAAACTTGCGATAAATATACGTAGCATAAAGAACCTTGATCACCATTGATTAAATCGGCGATGATAGTTTTCAAAAGATGAGTGGGCAGGCTGCAAATAAACGGCTTTTTTATGGATAAAGGCCATGTTCCACTCAGAAAAAGACGTGCTCATTTGTTGGAACATTGCTCATTTTATACTTTAATTGCTGAAAAAACGAAGGTTTATATTGTTCTCGCGACAAGCGTTTGATTGTTTATGGCTTAAGTGGCTGCGAAGTCTAATGAAGAATATGAATGATTATGTTTATTAATCATTTGCTTACCCATTTATATAGGGTTAACAATGTACGGTGATTGGGAGGGCGATAGCGGCATTGATTGTTAGCGCTGTTTTAATACGTTAAATTTTTTCCATGCCATTGGAATGTAAGCGGGGCGGTCATCTTTAAAATGCAGGAAGGCTGGGTTGGTATGATCAATTCTATTTTGATAGTTATCAATATAATTTCTTGCAAAGAGCAATAGAAAAATAACGCATTAATTTAATCTATAATATGTGGCTTGTTGCTTGGTAAGGCTGTGTAAGTATGATGCGGCTTATAGTTGCGCCAGCTTACAAAATATATTCTTAGGTTTTTTTGCTTGAATCCTGTTTTTATTGTTTTTTAACTTTTCCTAGGCATAAATTATGCAAACATTGAATACGCGTTTTGGTGAGATTGAGATTGATCCGGAAACCGTGCTGACTTTTCCACGGGGGATGCCGGGTTTTGAGGATTGCACGCGTTATAAATTGCTGCATGAAGAGCAGCCTAATCCGCGTGTGCGCTGGTTGCAATCGCTTGATGATGCGGATTTAAGCTTTAGTTTGGTGCAGGTAGAGCATTTGGGCTTATCTTATGAAGTGTCGCTTAGCGATGAAGAGTGCGCTTTGATCGAGCTTGAGCAGGCAGAAGATGCAGTTTTGTTACTTTTGCTCTCTCGCCCATTTGAAGAGGGCAGGGAGATTTCTGCCAATACGCAAGCCCCTGTGGTGTTGAATATCAAGAGCCGTAAGGCTTTGCAAAAGACAGGCATTCGGGCTGATATCGTGTTCCGAAGCTGATTTTTTAATTTTTACGATGATTTAGTGGTGCTAGGTAGTGTGAGTATCTTGGGTGCTTGCTCTGCTTGCTGTATGATCCACGAATTTTTCGGGCAGCCTGCTTTAAGGTTGCTTTAGTCGCGCGCAGCAGGAGAGCAGCATGAAAACGACCTTTCTCGATTTCGAGCAGCCCATCGCGGAGCTTGAGAACAAGATCGAAGAATTGCGCTTCGTTCAAGACGATTCCGCCGTTGATATTTCTGTAGAGATTGGCCATCTCGAAAAAAAGAGCCAAGAGTTAACAAAAACGATTTATTCAAAATTAGGGACATGGCAGATTTCACAGGTGGCCCGCCATCCGCAGCGCCCTTACACCTTGGATTATATTAAGGCGCTGTTTACCGATTTTGAAGAATTGCATGGTGATCGTAGCTATGCAGATGATGCTGCGATTATCGGCGGCTTGGCCCGTTTTAACGGCCAGTCGGTGATGGTGATCGGGCATCAAAAGGGCCGGGATACCAAAGATCGGCAATACCGTAATTTTGGTATGCCGCGCCCAGAAGGCTATCGTAAGGCTTTGCGCCTGATGAAGCTGGCTGAGAAATTTAATATTCCGCTGATTACCTTTGTGGATACGCCAGGCGCTTATCCCGGGGTGGGGGCGGAAGAGCGTGGGCAATCAGAAGCGATTGGCCGTAATTTGTTTGAGATGGCTAAGCTGCGGATACCGGTGATTTGTACGGTGATTGGCGAGGGCGGCTCAGGCGGCGCTCTGGCGATTGCGGTGGGCGATGTGGTGCAGATGTTGCAGTACGCGACTTACTCGGTGATTACCCCTGAGGGGTGTGCGTCTATTTTGTGGAAAACCGCAGAAAAAGCACCTGAAGCAGCCGAAGCGTTGGGCATTACTGCTAATCGCTTAAAAACGCTGGGTATCATCGATAAGGTGATTTCTGAGCCTTTGGGTGGTGCGCATCGTGATTATCAGCAGATGATGGTTACGATGAGAAAAAATCTGAGTGACACCTTAAAAAACCTTCAGTCTAAAACGATTGATGAGCTTCTTGATGCTCGTTTCGAGCGAATGATGAGCTATGGCAAGTTTAAGGAAGAAACAATCTCCTGATTGTTTGCTGCTGTCTCAAACGGGGCTTCCCCTTGTTACGATCGCTTAAGTCCGACAGGCTGCTAGAGCGGGTAGAGCAAAAGCTCTCCCGCTTCTTGCCCCACTCCACCCTTTGCGTGGGATTGTCGGGCGGCCTTGATTCCATTGTGTTATTGCATTTGCTGGCTGCCTTAAGGCAACGCCGGCCTTTTATGCTGCGTGCGATTCATGTGCATCATGGATTGTCTGCTCATGCGGATGAATGGGCGCAATTTGCTGTTGATCGTGCTGCGAGCCTTGGTGTGGCGTGCCATATTGAGCGCGTTTCGCTGGCGCCTTTTTTAAAGCAGGGTATTGAAGGGGCGGCACGTGAGGCGCGCTATGAAGTGTTTGCCCGGCAAGCGTGTGATGTGTTGCTTTTGGCTCAGCATCGTGATGATCAGGCAGAAACGGTGCTGCTGAATCTGCTTCGTGGCAGTGGTTTGCGCGGTTTGGCGGCAATGCCTGAATATCGGTGTTTAAATGAGCAGGTGGGTATTTTGCGGCCCTTGCTGGATATTTCGCGCGCTGAGCTTGCCAAGTATGCAGCAGAGCAGGGGTTGGCCTGGGTCGAGGATGAAAGTAATCTTGATTCCCGCTACGACCGTAATTTTTTGCGTAATGAAATCTTCCCTGCTTTAAGAACTGTTTGGCCCAGTGCAAATGCTACCTTGGCCCGAGTGGCGGAGCATGCGGCCGAGGCGGATGAGTTGCTGCAAGAATTGGCAACTGCCGATTTTGCACTGTGCGTTAAAGAGGGTGTGTTTGATTTAAGCGTTGATCTGTCTCTGTTGCGCTTGCGTAATGTACTGCGTTTTTGGCTTACCCAGCAGGGCCTGCAATTAGATGCCCGTGCTTTTGAAGAGTTAATCCGGATTGCGCTCTTTGCAGCGATTGATGCTCAGCCTGCACTGGTGTGGCGTGATCGGGCCATCCGGCGTTATCGGCAGGGGCTGTATATTACGGCGGCAAGGCAGGCTGTATTTACTGATGTGCCGATGTCTTGGCAATCAGAGATGCGCCTAGCGTCTGGTGTATTGGCGTGGCGCGAGGCGGCTGTTGGCATTGACATTAATCGCCTTCAGCAAGGCCGACTGGAGCTACGCAATCGCATGGGGGGAGAGAGTTTACGTTTACGTGCAGACGGCCCAAGGCGCTCGTTAAAGCAGCTTTATCAGGAAGCGGCTGTGCCGCCCTGGCTGCGTTTGAATACACCACTGGTGTATCTGGATGGCGCGCTTGCTGCCGTGCCGGGGCTGGGGATCGATGCAGCGTTCAGGGCGGGCGATGGGCAGCAGGCGTTTGCTCCCCATTGGTTATCTGGCTAGCCGTTTGCCGCGCCTTCAAAAATAATCTTCCAAATGCCGTCTTCTTGTTGCCAGTATTGACGTTTATTCATTTGATTATCTAAATTATTGCTGCGGTAATCTTGCTTAAAGCTGGTGGTGAGGCGAGGGATGGGGCCGCCGCTGGCGTAAATACTTAAATTATCCAGACGAATTTTGCTCCAGCTTTTTCCTGCGCTCACGGCTGTTTTCTGGCTGCTCCAGCGTGCCAGATCCTGACCATCATCGCTTTTAAATTGTTTGGCATAGCGGCTGAGGTAAGGCTGGGGTTTGAGTGATTCCCAGTCCTCCCGCCAGCCATCCATCAGACTGAGTGCTGCATCCCGTCTTGATTGCCATTCCACTTTAGAAACCCACTCGGCCTTGGGGACGATCACCACGGGTGTTTGGCCTACTTGAATATATTGTGCGATATCCAGCATTTCTTCGTTGCTCATCGCCACGCAGCCGTTGGATGCCCAAGGGGCGCGGGCATAGGTATTGGCGGGCACGCCGTGCAGCCAGATGCCGGAGCCGGTGCGGCCTTCGCTTTTATCAATTTCATTAGGGAATGAAATGGGCCATGCGCCTACGCCGTATAGATCGGCCTGTGCGCCACGGGTTTTATCGAGGTAGGGCCTTGATAAATGGTTGTTTACAAAATAAACGCCCAAAGGGGTGCGCTGATCCCCTTCGCGGAATTTATCCGAACCAAGCTTGCCAATGGTTGCGTAGTGATCGGTGACATAAGTGGGCACACCATCGACATTTTTAAACACGTAAATACGGGATGCTTCCGCATCGACGAGGATGGCGTATTGCTGCTGAGGTGCAAAAACCAGTAAATGAGCAGGAAAACGCGTTTGTGCCGCTTGCGACTGGCGGTTGTTAATACGGGCCAGCGCTTCTTTACGCAAGTCATCTAGTCGGTCGGCAGGCACTTTACCTGCACCTGCGCCCATGGTGCTGAGCGGCATGGCCCGCATGGCGTAAAGATCGCCTGATAATAAATGCGCCAGCCGGTAATTGGGTTGTTCTTTGAGTAGGGCATCTACGGTGGCGCGAGCATCGGCTAGCTTGCCGCTGCGGATGTGATCAATGGCCGATAATATTCTTTGTTCAGGCGAGCCTTTGCTTGCTATGCCCACTTTTTCTTCTAAAAAGCGGGGTTTGGCAGGATCGGAGACAATAGGGCGGGCAGGTGGTGCAAGCATCAATAGAGCAAGCAGGCAAGCACTACGCTTGCCCCAGATAAACAAACTACGCATACGTGATTATGAACCCGCTCGCTCTTCTCGGATCAGCCAGCGGCTACCCGATTTTTCTAGGATTAATGTCTTACCTGTGGTGCTTGATAAGTGGCTGGCTTTGTAAAACTGACGAAACCGTACTTTGGCTTGGCCATCGTCACCGATATCAATTTTAATATCTGATACTTTAACGTCGATTGACTTAGGGCTGCTGATGCGTTTGCGACGCTCTTCACTCCAAGCGCTAAATTTTTGCCCACCCGGGGTTTTAAAGTTATTGCTGTAAGCGGCCAGATAGCCGTTTACATTTTGCTTACTCCAAGCCTGTGCCCAGCCTTCAACTGCATTTGCAATTTGCTGCTTTTCTGCATCACGCACATCAGGCTTAGCCGTTGGTACTGGCGTTGGTGCGGGACTTGGCTTCACAACGGGCACGGGTGTTGCCGTTGGTTTGGCTATCGCTACAGGTGTAGGGCTTGGTGTGGCAATGGGCTTAGGCTCTGGCGTTGCAATAGGGCTGGGTTTCGGCGTGGCTTGCGCCGTTTTTGCAGGGGCGGTGTTGGTTTTTCCGGCAACGGGGTTGCCAAACAGGCTGCCCACCATTTTTAGCTTGCCTTGTACTGCCGGGCTGCTGCCTTCTAATTGCAATGCTTTATCGTATGCTTGTGAGGCTAAGCGCGCGTATAAGTCGCCCAGATTTTCGTGGGCGGTTGCATAAGCCGGGTTAGTTTGTATCGCCATGAGCAAGGCGGCACGTGCTTTATCCAGTTGATTTTGCTGGGCGTAAAGCACGGCTAAATTATTGTAAGGCTCAGGTAGCTGCGGATTGTCTGCCGATAGTTGGGTAAACGCCTTGATGCCTTCCTCTGTTCTGCCCATTTCAGTCAGAATAATCCCGCGTAAAAAACGAATGGAAGGATCTTTTGGCGATTTTGCTAAGAATTTATCCGCACGATCAAGCGCCTGCGGCAATTGTTTGGATTTCAGCAGCTGTTGAATATCTTCAGCATCCCCAGCATAAACGCTGACGGATAAAAAGAGAGGTACAAAGGCTAAGGCAATGCGACGCAGTGTCATGTGTATATCCGAAACAGTTGGTCAGGCGCTAAACTGCGCGAGTTTAACAAAAAATAAGCCTCCTTGTCGCAATGAACCTACCCGCTAGCGTGTATCTATTCTGCTTTTAATTGCAGTTTATGCGTTTATGACGCTTGCGTGGTGCGGGCATCGTAAGTTTGCCTATAGTAAGCCATCGATATGATGTGGTTTTACTGAGCTAAGGATTGCTTTGAGTTTCTGCTCCAAGGCTTGCCAGGTGGATTGGCTTTGCCATATTCACCTTGCTGCAGTTAAAAATGATTCAGGAAATCATTTTTTATTCCTTTTGCTATGCGGGCGATGGATCAGTCATATAAGTTGGATTTTCTTTGGGCTGGTTTGTGTTTATTAGATGCGGTTTGTTTTATGTTTAGAGGGTGCTCATTGCGCCACTGTATTTGTTTTATAGCAAAGCGAATCGGAAAAATTTCGGGCATGATTCGGAAAAGTAGTATTTTCACCGGTGCGCTTTTATGTAAGGAGCGCTACACTGAAATGTTTATCTTAGTTTTTTGGGCTTCGTCATGCAGATTACCGTCGTAAAACATCCACTCGTCCAACATAAACTGGCGCTATTGCGCGCAGAAAATGTCAGTACTAATAAATTTCGTTTGCTTACAGAAGAGCTGGCGCGCTTATTGGCTTATGAAGCAACGCGTGATTTACCTTTAGAGACGACCATGATTGCTGGATGGTGTGGCCCAGTAGAAGTGCAGCAAGTTAAAGGGAAGAAGCTCACCGTAGTGCCTATTTTGCGTGCAGGGATTGGCATGCTCAATGGGGTGCTGGATTTAGTGCCCTCAGCCAAAATCAGTGTGGTAGGTTTGGCGCGTAATGAAGAAACCCTTCAGCCAGAGCCTTACTTTGAAAAATTTGTGGGTAATCTGGAAGATCGCCTTGCGCTGATTATTGATCCGATGCTGGCAACAGGCGGCTCTTTGGTTGCTACCATCGATATGTTGAAGCGTAATGGTTGCAAGGATATTAAAGCGATTGTGATGGTGGCCGCGCCTGAGGGCGTGAAATTAGTCAACGATGCACATCCAGATGTAGAAATTGTGGCTGCTTCGCTGGATAGCCATTTAAATGAGCAGGGCTATATTATTCCGGGCCTGGGTGATGCGGGCGATAAGATTTTTGGTACGACGAAGTAATTTAAGTTTTAAATCATCCCCCTCGAAGAAGGGGGATTTTTGTATCTAATACAAAAACACTTACACAAAAATTCTCCCACATTGTTATGTTTTCTTGCCGTCGTACTGGCAGCAAAGGCATGCCTTGTTGGGGGAGGTTTGATCAAATACTTAGGGGAGAAAAGCGGATGTGGTTTGCTTTGAAGCAATTTGTGTCTGGGGCACAGATTTTATTTGTAGCGTTTGGCGCTTTGGTTTTAGTGCCTTTGCTCACGGGTTTGAATCCTGCAATGGCGCTATTGGGCGCTGGCGTCGGCACTTTGGTTTTTCAATGGATTACCGGCCGTAAAGTGCCTATTTTTCTGGGCTCTTCTTTTGCCTTTATCGGGCCGATTATTTTTGCCATGCACACATGGGGGCAAGCGGCCACTCAGTTTGGTCTATTTGCTGCGGGTTTCATGTATTTTGTGATTGCGGGCCTGATTAAATGGCGCGGCATGGGTTTTATTCATAAATTATTACCGCCCGTGGTGATTGGCCCCGTCATTATGGTGATTGGCCTTTCTGTGGCGGTGGCGGCTTCCGGTATGGCGATGGGGCAAGGTGGTGGCAAGCAATTAGTGGCTTACGATACCTCTTTGTTTTTAGCCGCCATTTCTCTGGGCACAACGATTATTGTTTCGGTATTTGCCGGTGGCATGCTGCGCCTCGTGCCGATCTTATCCGGCGTGATCGTCGGCTATGTAACAGCGACTTTTATGGGCGTGATTGATTTTACGGCCATCGCTGCTGCGCCTTGGTTTGCTATGCCCCACTTTGTAAAACCAGAAGTGAATTGGGCTGCGGCATTGTTTATGCTGCCGGTTGCGATTGCGCCCACTATCGAGCATATCGGTGCAGTGATGGCGGTAGGGCAGGTGACTGGGGACGATTACACAAAGACACCTGGCTTACATCGCACGCTGGCAGGGGATGGCTTTGGTGTGTGCTTTGCTGGCTTAATTGGTGGCCCGCCAATTACCACTTATTCCGAAGTCACGGGTGCGTTGATGATTACCCGTAATTTTAATCCGGTGATTATGACTTGGGCGGCGGTGCTGGCGGTTATTCTGGCTTTCTTTGGTAAGTTTAATGCCTTGCTGCAATCGATTCCTTTGCCTGTGATGGGCGGGATTATGGTGCTGCTCTTTGGTACGATTGCCAGTATCGGCTTAAAAACGCTGATCGACGCCAAAGTAAACCTGATGGCACCGCGTAATTTGGTGATTGTCTCGGTGGTGCTGACGTGCGGGATTGGCGGTTTAATGCTGAAGATCGGTGATTTCAATTTAGCTGGCGTGGGCTTGGTGAGTGTATTGGCGATTATGATTAATTTACTGCTGCCTGCTGAGCAAGAGGCTGCTGCATAGTATCGCTAGGGCGGGCACATCTGTGTGCCCGCAAAGATTTTTCCTAATGAAATGCGATTCACAAGCCGTTTTGCTAAGGGCTAGTTACTCGTGAATTCACCTCTTTAAAAACTGCCGTAATTTAACTTCTTATGGTTTCATTTTAAAGCCCCCAAGCATCTTGAATAAATTCTATTTAAAAATGCGCTGGGGGATTTTTGTGCGCCATTTTTCAGGGGCCATCATCCAGCCATTTAATCTTTTAAACAGAGCAAGATTCGGGTCGCTGTCTAGGGTTTAAATCTTCACACTGTATTCGTGTTCAGACAATTCTTGTCGGTACACCATTCAATGAAGAGAGGCTTTGAATCATGTTTGCATTATCTAATAAAGTTGCAATAGTCACCGGGGCAAGCTCTGGGATTGGTTATGCCACCGCAAAGCTATTTGCAAGCCAAGGTGCGAGTGTTGTACTTGCGGCGCGGCGTCAGGCAAAGTTGGATGAGCTGGTTGAAGAGATTACTCTGGCGGGTGGGCGGGCAATTGCACTTGCTGGCGATGTGCGGGATGAGGCTTTTGCCAAGGCGCTGGTTGAATTAGCCGTCGGCCATTTTGGCGGGTTGGATGTAGCATTTAATAATGCCGGTATCATTGGAGAGGCGGGAGCTACACCTGATATCTCGCTTGCAGCATGGCATGAGGTGGCGGACACCAATCTGACGAGTGCTTTTCTTGGGGCTAAGCATCAAATCCCCGCCATGCTGAAGCGAGGTGGTGGTTCTTTGATTTTTACTTCTTCATTTGTGGGTTATACCGTTGGTTTTCCGGGGCTGGCGGCTTATGCAGCGAGTAAGGCCGGTCTGATTGGTTTGACGCAGGCATTAGCGACCGAATTCGGTGCTCAGGGCGTACGCGTCAATGCGCTTTTACCGGGTGGCACGGATACCCCGATGGGCCGCGCCTTTGCCAGCACGCCAGAAGCTTTAGCTTTTGTGCAGGGGCTTTTTGCTATGAAGCGGCTGGCTTTACCCGATGAGATTGCACAATCGGCGCTTTATCTTGCCTGCGATGCATCCAGCTTTACGACCGGCTCGGCGCTACTGGTGGATGGTGGGATTTCAATTAATCGTACTTAATTGCTTAATAAGGAAGGGTAAATGTCTGACTATGAACGCATTGCCAAAGCAATTTATTTTATTTCTACTCGCGTGCATAGTCAGCCTGGCTTGGATGAAATTGCAGCACACTTACATTTAAGCCCTTTTCATTTTCAGCGACTATTTTGCCGCTGGGCAGGTGTGACGCCGAAGCGGTTTTTGCAAGTGCTGACCTTGGAGCGTGCCAAGCAATTATTGCGCGAATCAAAATCATTACTTGAAGTTTCTGATTCCTTGGGCTTGAGCAGTGGCTCGCGCCTCTATGATCATTTTGTGCATCTGGAGGCGGTGACCCCAGGAGAATACAAAAAGGCAGGGGCGGGTGTATCTATAGGCTATGCCGTGCATAACACGCCATTTGGCCCTGCGTTTATTGCGATTACGCCACGAGGAATTTGTAAGTTTTCATTTTTGCAGGGTGAAGAGATTGACGAGCATCTGGCTGATCTATGCAAAAAATGGCCCTACGCCGTGCTGTATGAAGACAGACAAGCAACACTTGAAGTATCGGACGGGATGTTTGACGGGGCAAAAAAGCCGGATAAGCCTATTTCTTTGCATGTGGCAGGTACAAACTTTCAGGTCAGTGTTTGGAAAGCCTTGCTACAGATTCCACCTGCCGCCGTGGTGAGTTACTCCCAGGTGGCGAGTGCGATTGGTAGCCCCAGTGCGGCGAGGGCGGTGGGTACGGCTATTGGTTCAAACCCTGTTGCATTCCTAATCCCCTGCCATCGTGTGATCCAGCAAAGCGGTAAGTTGGGTGGTTATTACTGGGGAGAAACACGTAAGCACGCGATTCATGCTTGGGAATCGGCGAGAGAGGAAGTGCTTTTGTCGGAATAGGCAGGCGCGTTTGGGGCGATGCTTTTGAGTTTTCTACTTTTTGATGAGCAGGGCCCGGTTTGTTTTTAGATAAACCGAGCCTGCAAATGGCTTTGCGAGCTTAGTTGATGCAGCTTGGTGCAGCGGCCAGTTCTAGCGTTTTGCATAGTGCTAAGAAGCGATCCAGCTTGTTGCTGCGCATCAGTAGTACTTGCATCTCGTCATTCAGTGGCTTACTGAAGTTGACGAGTGTGTAGGCAGGATCGAGTTCTTTCTGGATAAGGCACAGAGCGTCGGCGTTGCTGAGGTCTTTGAGCGCTGCGGAGGTTAGCTCTAGCTCGCCGTCGCCAAAAGCCTCTTCGATCTGTGCATAGAGTGCGTCGGCTTTGTTTGCGCGGAAGAGTAGGCCGTCTTCAAGCTGCTCGATCAGTACCCATTCCCAGAGTGGAATTGCAAAATGGGCTTGGTAAGCGCTTTCTTTATCGTTTGCCAGATAGCTTTCAGCGTCGTTGGCCGCTTTGAGCACTTCGGCGCTCATTGCAAGAATGTCGTTTTGCTCCAGGCCGCCATCGGCGATCAGGTCGAAGAACTCGGTGATATGCGTTTGATTCATTGGGTAATCCTGATTAGGGCATCTTTAAAGACGATCACTTCTGCGCAAGCTGGCATTGCGCATCACAATATCCCCTCGCATTTTAAAATAATTGCGGTAGCGATCTTGTTTGCGCTTGGTCTTGCATAGAAAGAATTGCTCTTTGAGTTGCCCATTAATAAATGCCATCGGCGCTACAACAGCGCCGATGGGCAGATGATAAAGGGATTTTAGCTTTAGCGCTTAGCCGTGTTGCGGTGCTCGTTGAAATCGCAGGGTTTTATACTGAGCAAGCGGGCCAGGTTTGCTCAGGCAAGACGCTGTTTTGCGCAAGGATGGCGGTGTTTAATCGCGCCTGGGTCATTGCAAAGAGCGTGATGCCCAGTGAAGCGTTTATCTAGGGCTAAGCCTTTGGTGGTTCGTGGTTGTTGTTATGCGTATGGAAAACGATGGGTAATATTGCTGTTTTGTATGCTTTTATTTTTGCCTGGCAAGTGCGCATTTGGGTATCAATTTTTAAAAGAAAGGAGTTCGTCAGTAATAAACTACTGAATTTTCTTTGAGCGCCGAGCTTGAGAAGGGCATAAAGCCTAGGGTGGGCAGAGTAGCCTGAGGTAAGCCACTCTTGTGTTTTTCTCAAAAATGTAAGCTATTGCACCCTTTTGCTAATGACACACTGTGTTGTCGTTTTGTGAGCCTATTGGTTTGACCCAGCTTGACAGCGCCAAACCATGCTGAAAGACTGCTGCCAAATAAAGTAAGATTGCTTGGTTAAAATAGAAAGGAATTTTTATGCTTAAAGTGAAAGGTCTGCTTGTTGCTGCATCAGTAGCTGCTATGTTATCCGCTTGTTATGTGGTGCCTATTCAGCCCGCTACAGCAGGTGCTGGCCCATCTCCGCGCCAGCCTATGCCTGTTGCGATGGCAGAAGTTGTTGCGCCGCGCCCTGTGTATACCGCAAGGCTTTACCCTACCAATGATGCCGCGGCGGCCATTGGCCGGATTAACGGCACAATCAGCAATCCGGAAAAAGGCCATGGCGAGTTTGCTTTTAACGCGGGCAAGGAAGCTTATGCTGGCGAAGCCACTCGTGCACCGGGATCGTCCAAAGGCAATGCAAACGCTGTGGGTAATAAAGGCGGCTATGCCAAGTGTGATTACAGTATGAGTAGTGCAGAATTAGGAGCAGGTACTTGTACTTTCTCTAACGGCGCACGTTTTGACTTACACATCTCGCTTTAATCTCTCTCTACCCATCGATGCGGCGTTCATCTGCATCGATGGGTATTGTCTGTTTTAGATTGCCCAGCCTAAGTAGAGCGCAAATCCTGCGTAAAGAAAGCCAATGCAGCTCAGTTGCTTGCAATTGACTTTGCCGCGCCTAAACATCAAATACAGCACAATAATGGCCACGGTGGTGATGATGCCGGAGGCGAGCAAGGGGCCGTCGAATAGCCAAGGCGTAAAGAAAATACCCAGCGCACTGGGGATAGTGGCTTGAATCATCATCGCGCCCGATATATTGGCCAGCGCCAAACGCTCTTTGCCTTGTCGCACCCAGATCAGGGTGTTCATGATTTCTGGTAATTCAGTGGCTACAGGGCTAAGTAAAAGTGCGACCAAGTGCGGTGCTAGGCCCAGCATCGCGCCTAAGTTTTCGAGCTGGGATACAAAAATATGCGAGGCAAGGGCTATCACCGCCAGTGCTAAGCTCACTTGCAAAGCGGCCCAGCGCCAATTATCGCTGCTTGGGCGCAGCTTTAATGGCTCCAGCTCTTCTTCCTCGGCTGCCGTTTCGGCGGTATTGATTTCCCGCCAAACATACACAGCATAAGCCATCAGAAATAGCAGCCCCAGATAGGGCTTAAGCGCAAACGCTACTAGGCCCAGTGCTACTTTAAATACAAAAATGGCTAAAAAAGCCAGCTGATCCTGGCTAAGGCGTGCTTGATCCACCTTGATTAAGTGATCTGTACGGGCCAAGCGCTGACGATTGCGCCAGAGCGCCAAGCCCACCACGGCATAGGCAATCGTTGCCAGGACCAAAGGGCCGCCCATGGCCGCGCCCACGCCAATCTCTTTTTGCTCTGGTGTGGAACCAAACACTACTGCCGTAAAAGTGACCGCGCTTTCGGGGAGCGCCGTGCCAAAAGCGGCCAGCACCGAGCCCACCGCAGTCGCGCCCAGCTTCATATGCCGGCCACACCATTCAATGGCGTTGACGAAATAATCACAGGCTAAATAGATGGCAATGGCCGAGGAGAAAAACAGGAACAGGGTGAGTAACATGCAAAATCACAATGCCGGGCAAGCAATTAAACCAATGGCGCAACGACACGGCTTGCCCGGCAGGCAAACGTATCGAGGCCAAAGGTCTCGCTGAATCATCTGCTATACCGGCTGATGATCAATGACGCCATGCAGTCACAGACCGCAAGTTTGTTGACGCCACCTCCCTCGCTTTGCGCGAAGGATAGCTACTCCCCAATGACAGGAGGGGGCAGTCTGGCAGATGTGGTGCGGGTGGGCAAGGTGCTTGTTACCACTTGCATGGGGGTTTAATGGCGGGTAACGGTTGCTTGGCGCAGCAAAGTGACTGAATGCAGGTATCAGACTTTACTGTCTTTAATCTGACCATTTTTGGGGTTTGTATTGCGTAATTGAATACTTTTCCCTGATGTTTCATGCCAGTGTATTTTGTTTTGTGAAATTATTAGGAAAGAATTATGCAAGTAGTTGTATCTCACTTAAACTAAAGGAAGCTAAATTTGGGAGTGCCATTTTATGGGTATCAAGACTGAATCGATTGGCAGCATTCCGCGGTCGGCAAAATTGCAGCGTGCATTGTCTTTGCATGATCAGGGTGAGCTGAGCGCTGCCGAGCTGGAGGTCTTTTATGATGAGGCGGTAAAAGACACGATCATGAATCTGGAGGCCGTTGGCTCGCCTGTGCTGGGGGATGGCGAGCAGCGTAAAACCCACAGCTTTGCAACCTATGGGGTTGAAGGCAATAGCAATATGGCCGCAGATGGCCTGTGTATTCCTTTTCATGATGGGCATATTCGCCAGCTGCCCCGCTTAACCAGCGGGCCTTTTCGGTTTGCACGTTTTGCGCATGAAACGATTGGCCTAGCGCGCCGGTATACGCAAAAGCCGTTTAAGCAGGCCATTATCTCGGCCTCGGCTTTAAGCTTGCTTTATCCTGCACAGGGGATCGCTGATTATCCTCGCGATGAATTTGTGGCTGATTTATTGGCCGAACAGGAAAAAGAAATTCGCGGCTGCTTTGCTCAGGGGGTAAGTAAAGTGCAGCTTGATTTTACCGAGGGGCGTTTGTCGGTAAAGCTTGACCCAAGCGGGCAGATTTTACGCAGTTTTATTGATATTAATAATATGCTGCTGGATCGGTTTAGCCCTGAGGAGCGGCAAAAAATTGGCATCCATACCTGCGCCGGTAGCGATCATGATTCCACCCATAGCGCTGACGTGGATTACGCCGAATTACTCCCCAGTTTGTTTGAAATAAGAGCAGGGTGTTTTTATATTGCACTGGCCTGTGAGAAAGACCCGGAAAGGGTGCTAAAAATTATTCAGCAATATCGTAAGCCTGATCAGGTGATTTTTGTGGGGGTGATCGACGTGATTGATCCGCAGATTGAAACAGCCGGGATTGTTTGCGAAAGAGTGCTGCAAGCCGCGCGGTATATTCCGCATCCCTATCTGGCCACCACCGATGATTGTGGCTTTTCGCCTTTTTGCGATGACACCAGTACCAGCCGTGAAACGGCGTTCGCTAAAATTGCGGCCCGTATTGAAGGTACCGCGCTTGCAGCGCGGCAGCTGGGCTACGCCTGAGTCCGCCGTGAGTTTGCATAGCTACTCTTTGTTTGATCAGGCCGGTGCATTGCAGGATTGGAATGCTGTTTTTGCCGAAGAATTTGCCGCAGCAAAATTACAACCGGGCATGAGCATTGATGCAATTCTGACAGCATGTCAGGCTGCAGTTTTATCCTGTGATTTAGGCCCGTTTTATTATTCCAATGCTGTGTTTTCGGCTGAAGGCGATGTGCAGCTGACAGGCAAAGGCTTATTTGTGCGTATGGCGCAATTAAGCCGGGTGCTGTTGGTCGATCAGGCCAGCCTGCTGCGCTCGGCCGCGATGCAAATGTCTAATACTATCGTGGCCGAAAAAGCCAGCCAAGAAGACGCTTTGCGGCGGGCCAAAGCAGAGGCAGACGCTGCAAATCATGCAAAAAGCCAGTTTCTGGCCACCATGAGCCATGAAATTCGTACGCCGTTAAATGGTATTTTGGGTATGGCGCAGCTGCTTTTACTGGAGGATCTGGAAAAAGAAGAACGGCTGAATTACGCGCAAATTATTTTGAAATCAGGCCAGAGCTTATTAACGCTGCTTAACGATATTCTGGATTTATCCAAAGTAGAGGCGGGTAAATTTGAGTTGAACAGCGCGGTGTTTGAGCCGGAAAAGTTATTAGACGATGCGCTTTCATTGTTTGCTTATAGTCTGATGCAAAAAAATATCAGCGTACGCCGAAACTGGCTTCAGGCTGCAGACAGGCCGCGCTATCTGGGTGATGCATCACGTTTACGGCAGATGTTGGCTAATTTGCTGGGCAATGCAGTGAAATTTACAGAATCCGGCACGGTCACGGTGGAGGCGTATGAAAGCCAGCGTGAGGGCGATCATGCCATGCTGATGTTCAGAGTCTCCGATTCGGGTATTGGTATTAGCCCGGAGCAGCAATTGGCGTTATTTCTGCCTTTCTCTCAAGTGGATAATAGCAATACCCGCAAATACGGCGGCAGCGGGCTGGGGCTGTCTATTGTGCGTGAGCTGGCTCGCTTGATGGAGGGCGAGGTTGGCGTTGAGAGCGAGCTGGGTAAGGGATCCTGCTTCTGGTTTTGTGTACGGGTAGCGCTGGATTTCTCGGAGCCGGCCGCTTTGCCCTCCAGTATTTTTTATGAAAACCCTGCAGCAAAATGCACCCTGCCTATCATGGTGGTTGATGATAATCCGCTCAATTTAACCGTGATAAAAACGATTTTATCCAAGCTGGGTTTCGCACTGGAGCTGGCTCAAGATGGTCGCGAAGCGATTCAGCGGCTTGCCGCTGGTGTTATGCCTGCCCTGATTTTTATGGATTGCCAAATGCCCGAGATTGATGGCTTTGAAGCAACACGTCATATTCGGCAGATGGAAATCACGGCGCATCGCCCGCGCACCCCCATTATTGCTTTAAGTGCAGGCGTATTTGAGCAGGATCGCCAGCTGTGCCTTGATGCGGGTATGGATGATTTTTTAGCTAAGCCGATTAATATCGATGCTCTACAAGCCACGCTTAAAAAATGGCTGATAGCCTGAATGCCACGTGGTTTTTCTTCTGTGGGAAAGCTTAGCCGTGGGTTCTTTCTTGTTTTATCTGAATATCAGCCAATCTTGGTTTTGTATGCCTGATGCATGACTTTTGCGACGATGCTTTAATATGGCTGTGTTTGCGTCTTGAATTCTGGCGTAATCGGCGGGCAGCGTGGTATAAGCTGAATGATCAAAATCTTACAGAAAACATAATGAATTTGCGGGAATTGGCTCAGCTACTGAATTTATCGCCAACGACGGTAAGCCGTGCCTTAAATGGCTTTTCTGATGTCAGCGAAAAAACGCGGTCAAAAGTGGCTGCAGCGGCAGAGCGCCATGGCTATCGCCCCAACAGCACCGCCCGAAAACTGGCGCTGGGCCGCACTGATTGCGTGGGCATGATTTATCCGCTGCAACCTAATGATTTAAACGATCCTGTTTTTCACGCCATTGTGGGCGGAATGACCGATCAGTTTAATGATGCAGGTATCGATCTGATGCTGATTTCGGCAGATAACCATAATGAGCTGCAAACCTATCAGCGCATTACCGCCGGGCACCGGGTAGACGGGCTGATTGTGGCGCGCACCTGTGTGTTTGATGAGCGATTACGTTATTTACAATCGTGTCAGTTTCCTTTTGTAGCGCACGGCCGCTCGCAAATGGATACACCTTATCCCTGGTTTGATTACGATAATGAAGCCGGTACACGGGCAGCAGTAGAGCGTCTTTTGGTCTTGGGGCATCAGCGAATTGCCTTAATCTCAGCCCCTCTCGCACTTAATTTTGCCATGCAGCGTAAGCAAGGTTTTGTAGCCGCCATGCAAGCTGCTAGTGTGGTCGTTGATCCGGCTTTATTACAAGAAGGTGCGCTGACGGCGCAAATGGGTGAAGCTTTAATGTACCGTTTGCTTAAGCTCAGCCAGCGGCCTACGGCGGTGATTGTAGATAATAATCTGGCTGCCATGGGCGTACTGGCCGCACTAAGGCAGGCAGAGCTGAGGGCAGGTACGGATATTTCACTGATTGTGTTTGGCGGCGTTGCACCAGAGCTGGCCATGGGGCAAAACATCACCGCCATCCGTCAGCCTGATCCGCGCGAAGCGGGCATCACACTGGCTGCGCTGATGCTGGCAAGGCTGAGAGGGGAAGACCCTGCATCCTTACAAGTGCTTTGGCCAACCCTATTGCAACCGGGCACGAGCGATCAGGCTTGTTTGGTTTAATTGGGCTGCAGCCGTTAAACCCAAATATTAAAATGCCGGGAAAACCTAAGATCTGTAGACACAGAGCTCGCCGAGTTAAAAAGCAGAACATTATAGAAACTAAAGATGCAGCTTGGTGATGATTTTAAAGCTGTGTTGGGTGGCAAAGCTATACAAGGTATCTTTTGTAGGATGGGCAAGGCACTTTATCTTGCCCATCCCACAGGCCATTAGCGATTCAAAAAATGTTTTTTAGAATCGCTAATGGCCTGTGGCTTTTTGGTGAATTGCGTGTTATTTGTTGTTGGTTTTGAATAT